>NZ_JBFKMX010000113.1:0-12286 GCF_041629635.1 Pseudoalteromonas sp.
GTTGCAGACAATGGCATAGGCTTTCCCGAAGGAAAGGATTTTAGGGACTTTTCTTCTTTAGGAATGGAAATTATTTGCATTCTTTCTGAGCAGCTTTCAGGAGCAATAAACTTGGAAAATGAGAATGGGTGTTGTTTTAAAATTGTCTTTCCCAAAAAGCTAGGGTAAGGAAACTCGTTGCAAATGACCAATAGTGTAAAAGCAAGATTACAAGTGGTAGAGGATGAAGCGTTAGTTGCGAGAGATTTATCTGTTCGATTACAAAAAATGGGTTACGAAGTGATTGCCACTTGCAATACACCACATAAAGCGATTGATACAGCACTGGAGGAAAAACCGGATCTCATTTTGATGGATATTAATTTAAATGCAGAAATCGATGGCATTGAAGTCGCGGAGCTTATCCATCAGCAACAAGATACCCCCATTATCTTTTGTACGGCTTACTCGGGTGCGGATGTATATTCGAGAGCTAAAATTACCGAGCCATATGGTTACATATTAAAGCCGATAGATGATCGAGAACTGGAAATTAACATCGAGATCGCTCTCTACAAGTACAAAATTGAACACCATCTTCATGATATCAATAATAAATTAAACTTAACTTTAGATAGTATTAATGATGGTGTTATCGCATGTAATGAGTTTGGTTTTGTCTTTTTGATGAATACACGGGCTTATCAATTGTGTAACCGTTGTCAACCTGTCGATGGGGTGCATATTGATGACATTATTCGTCTTTCAGACATTAATACTGAAGTAGAGCATATTGATATTCCTCATTTACTAAAAGAGAGAATGCAGAGTCAAATCAAGGTCGAACAACGCCTTAAAATTAGTCAAAATGAAACCCTGCCTATTGAGTTGTGTATTTCGCCACTTAATAATAAAAACAAAGAGTTTAAAGGGTTAATATTTGTTTTTAGAGATATTAGCCGACGCTTATTTATTGAGAGAGAACTTAAAATAAATGCATTACAAGACCCTGTAACACATTTGCCAGAGCGAACGTTGTTAATTGAGCGAATTTCATTAGAACTGCAGCGTCAAAAGGAGAACCCATCCTATAAGTTTGCGGTTGCATTTTTCGATATTGATCGTTTTAGGTCTATTAACGAAGGGCTTAGCTATGAATTTGGTGATGAGTTGTTACGACGTTTATCGGAAAGAATTCAAAACGCGATTGGTGGCACGGACATGGTTAGCCGCTTCAATGCTGATGTATTTGTATGTTTGTTTGATGATATAAACAATTTTGCAGAATTGGTAAGTGTTGTTAATAAAATTACCAAACATATTTCAAGACCTATCGTAATTGATACACATCATATTCAATTGTCTGTCTCCACTGGCATCGCTCTAAGTGCAGAACATTATCATCAAGCAAGTGAAATTCTTCGTGATGCAGATATCGCGATGTCAAAGGCTAAACAAAATGGTGTGAATAGTCAGGTTATATTCGACGAAGAGATGCATTCCATTGCACAAAAAACAATTGAACTAGAAGAAGAAATGCGTGAAGGATTGCAGGCACGAGAATTTCTTGTTTATTTTCAACCTATCATCAATGCCAGAAATTATATGTTGACACATTTTGAAGCTTTGGTTCGGTGGAGGCATCCGCATAAAGGACTCATTCCACCAAATGAATTTATTCCCGTTGCAGAAGATGGTGATTTAATTATACAAATTGGCGATTTTGTACTTGAGAAAGTGTGCCAACAGATCCAGTTGTGGCAAAGGCAGTTTAATTCTTCAGTGAAGGTTGCCGTGAATCTTTCTGCCAAACAATTTAATCAACCCCAGTTATTGGAAAGAATTGAGCATTTACTGCTGAAGTATGATGTTTCCGCCACCAGTCTAGTGCTTGAAGTTACTGAGAGTATGGCGATGAATGACATTGAAAGAAACATTAAAATACTCACAGCGTTACGCAGACTGGGAATTAGTATTTCAATTGATGACTTTGGTACTGGCTATTCTTCTTTGTCGTATTTGAAAAGATTACCTATTCATACGCTTAAAATTGATCGTTCTTTTGTAATTGATATTAGGCAAAACTCAGATGATAGGGCAATCGTGAAAGCAATTGTCGCTATGGCAAAAGAGTTACATATTGACGTATTAGTAGAAGGTATAGAAGATACCGAACAGTTAAAAATTCTTCATGGATTAGGATGTGACTATTATCAGGGGTTTTACTTTTCTAAACCACTGCCAGAAGCTAAAGCTACAGCGCTTTTACAATCTGGGGGAAATTACACCAATCTTAAAATTTAGTGTGGCTAATCTACTTATCGGTAAAGTGGCACTCTAATCAATTACCAAACTGAGTCTAATAGGTATTGTCATAGCTCGACCGCGAAGCTATCCGTTTTCCCCACCTCTGTGATAAATATGAAAATCATCAATTAACAACATAATTGCTTTGACTTTTTAGCATGCTGGAAAAATGCTCATGGCATTTAGCTAGATCACAAAGAAATATTCACTTGAATCGAAAATTCTTTATTAGGAATCTTTTTCACAAACTAACTTAAATAACAATTTTTCGTTTAAGTCTTCTAATAACAGCTTTAAACGGTGTGCAGTGTGACGATTTATTTATACTCAATGAAATACTTTCGTTTACATAATCATTCGATTAATTCCCTCGGCTTATTTGAAATGCCTTTATCTTTTATAAAAAACAGGTGTAAGGACTGACCAGTAAATAAACCTAAAGATAGCTTTTGAAATAGCAAATTTTTCGATGTAGTATTATTTTGATACTAATTAATTATTAGCTATTAATAAAAAATAATTATAAATAATAAAGGAAGTTAATATGGCTAGAATATTTTCCACTTTAATTACCAGTGCACTAGTGTTTGCAACTGTCGTTTCTACCCAGACAAATGCTGACGAAAATAGGCCCGTATTTAATAAAGGGGTTTGTGATCCAGTTAAAGGCGCAACGCCTGGACTGTATGGTTTGTGCGTAGCCTATTGCGAAGCACAAGTTGGTCCGGAATACGTAGACCCGGACAATTTAGAAGCTCTTAAGCCTTCTCATAAAAACATTCTTAGGAATTATGAACGTCGAATGAAAGAAGGTGACCCTCAAATGCCTTGTGTTAATTACGCAACTGAGTGCCCAGTATTTGATACTTTAGAGCTGGCCAAAATCAATTCGCCTATCGGTGATGTATACGAAGATGATTATGAGTATTCATCAATTAACAATGGTGCCATGATTATGAGAGAGTCTGTGCGCAGCTTAATATATGGTCAAGAACTTCCTTGGTGGCGAGATGGAAGAACGGTACCATTGGTGTCGGCTTTAACTGCTAAGCGAGACAATAATGGAGTCATCGCCTACACAGGCCAGTATTACGATAGCACGCTTGAGTCACCGATTTTTCGTTTCCAAGAGTTGACCCTAGAAGAATATAATGGATGTCGACTGGCTATTAAAAATAATAAACTGGACACAGACTCTGGCGGTTTCTGTGGTGATGGCTTTAGAACAGCTGGACCAGAGCAGTGCGACGATGGTAACAACATCGACGGTGATGGCTGCTCCGCTATTTGCGCCTTGGAATAATACAGGCCGGTTGTAAAAGAGAATTTCGGTTCTCTTTTACTCTGTGAAATCAATCTGTCAATGCAACACACTTTCTGAATTTGTCTAACGGTTTACAAAATCCAAAAAATCTTCTTGGTTGATTGTTTGTGCTAAATCGATGATGGAAAGACAAATTAAAAAACAAAGTCAATCAAGCCATCTCGATGAGCTTTAAATAATGATTCTGATTAAGCTATGAAAAATAAGACGTCCTAATCCAAAATCATACTCACCATTTTTTCAATCATGCTATCTGGAAATGCTCTTCAGTTATAAAGAAACTGGTATAGCTATGGGATGACACTATTGGTGTTAGAGGTAACATTTATTTGTGTCCCTTCACCATTCTCTGATCATTGATGACGAACAGTGAAAGCGAAATGCAATTTACACTTTACCAAAAAACTATCTTATTCGGCCTCATAAAAACCTTATAACCATTTGCAATGTGCTAATTAAATCTTCTCTCAGGGGGATTTTATAAGCCTATACAGTTTGTGATGCTTAACTCGTCAAAGTCGTATTTCTAATTATATCAGCAGTATGAAGTGACTATAGCTAGATGTGCATTGATAGATAAGAAAAGGCTGCTTGATAATTAATTATCTTTAATTAGCTTGAGCCACTCTCTCTGGGTTAGAATAACGCGTACTTCAGCTTTAAGGTTTTACATCTTCTATGTCAAATATCGAACAACGAACTGGATTTATGCGCCGTTTAGCATCATGGGTTTATGATGCATTAGCTACCATCGCAATCATCATGTTAGCGCAGATTATTTTTTTAGGGTTAATTGAGTTATTGCTGTCTTTAGGAATAGTTAATAAAACAGATGATGCTGATATATCTCATTTTGTAACGACTCAGCCATGGAATTTTATCAATCAATTTTATTTAGTGTGTGTGGCGTGTTTTTTCTATGTGTATTTCTGGTGTAAAGGCGGTCAAACCATCGGTATGCGTGCATGGCGATTAAAAGTAAGAAATCTCGATGGTTCTCCAATTAGTAAAGGACAAGCGCTTATTAGAGCGGTTACGGCGCTTTTAGGGGCAGGCAACCTTTTGGTTATCTTCGATTTTAAGAATAAGCGAGCATTACAAGATTACCTTGCAAAAACAGAGGTAATTACCTTGTCAAAAGAAGAGAACAAAAAGGTATATCGAGAACTCGATTAACCCTATCTTAAAAAGTAAAAAGGCGCTATTGGCGCCTTTTTAGTAGGAAAGAGGCAATCGCAATAAAGATAACGCTTGGCATTATGGCACCAATAGAGGGGTGTAACTCATATACCAATACAAATGGGCCAAATATACGATCTGTTAAGTGGAAAACAATACCTGTTACCACACCCATTACAATGCGGGCACCCATAGTTACGCTTCGTAGTGGCCCAAATATAAAAGATAAAGCCACCAGTAACATCACCGCAATTGTTAAAGGTTGAACTACTTTACGCCAAAAAGCGAGATCATAGGTGCTGGTATCTTGATCATTTTCTTCTAAATACGAAAGGTATGAATACAAACCGCTAAATGAGAGTGTCTCAGGTTTTACCGAAACCACCCCCAGTTTTTCAGGGGTTAATTTCGATTGATAAAAGAACTCGTTACTAACTGATGTATTGGTATTATTTGCATTAATATCGAGATATTGTACCTTGTATAACTGCCAACCATCTTTTTCCGGTACAGCTTTTTCGGCACGTTTTATGGATTGTAACTCTAGGCGCTCGTTGAATTGATACATCGTTAATCCATCAAGGCGCCCTGACTCATCAACATTGTTAATATTAATAAACGTATTGCCGTCTTTTGCCCAAACTCCTTGTTGCGCATTGAAAATGCTGCCTCCAGAGATTTCTGCGGTGCGTAATTGCTTAGCAGTCTTTTGCGCTTCTGGCACCACCCACTCAGCGATAGCCATCATCACTAGAGCAAGAACAAGTGCCGTTTTCATGACTGAACGGATAATTTGGAAGCGCGATAAGCCAGCTGCTTGCATGACAACTAACTCACTGTTTGAGGCTAAGGCGCCAAGTCCAAGTAATCCACCAATCAAAGCTGCCATAGGGAAAAAGACAACGATATCATAAGGCAGTGTATATAAGGTATAAAGCACTGCATCTACAATGTCATAGGTGCCTCGACCAACAGATTTAAGCTGTTCAATAAATTTAATTAACGTGCCGATACCAACCAAAACAAGTAAGGTAAAAGCGGTTGTTTGAAATAAACTTCGACCTAAGTAACCGTCTAGAATTTTCATGCTACGGCTTCCTTCTTGGTAAACCAAGCTCTAATCGTAGAGCCGAGAGGCCTGTCCCTTAGAATGAGAAATGCACCAATAAATAGCGCACTCATATGTATCCACCATAGTCCGATGGAAGTCGGTACTTTGCCATCCTGTACAAGGAATGTACCTGCATTAAGCAAGATAAAATAACCAAGGTAAAGTGAAATCGCGGGTACTAATTTAGCAAACTTCCCTTGACGAGGATTAACGACAGATAAAGGTACCGCAATTAACGTCAGCAACGGAATCGATAAAGGCACGGCTAAGCGCCATTGAAATTGAGCGATGGCTTCTTTGGTGCCTTGTTCTAATAATTGCATTGATGGCAAAGCTTCTAATTTACGGCGTTTTTGTTCAATTGCCTGATCTTGAATTTGTACTTCATAATTAGTGAATTCAGTTAACTGCAATTGCTTTGAACCAGCAGGGTTTTCGTAACGTTTGCCATCGTTTAATATCAGCTTTTGTTCACCGGTGTTGTTATCTTCTAATACTTTACCTCTTTCGGCATAAACTACTTCTGAGGTACGCATTTCTCCGTCTTTATCAATCTGCGCATAAAAAACGCGGTCGAGCTCTGTTCCACCTTGATTAATATCATGAATAAAGACCACGGCTTTTTCGTTATCAGTTTGTTGAAAACGGCCAGAACGAAGCGCAGCAAGGCCAGCGTCGGCCTCAATTTTCTCTTTTAATTGGTATTCGTGTTCATTTGCCCAGGGAGCAAGTTTAAGGGTAAGAAAACCGGCTAAAATAGCTAATACAGCTGACGAAACTAATGTTAAGCGCACCACATACCATTCACTCACGCCGCACGCCTTTAATACTGTCATTTCACTGTCAGCATAAATGCGACTGTAGGCCAAAATAATGCCCAAAAAAATACTCAGAGGTAAAATTAATGAGGCTAATTGCGGTAATTTAAGCATTACCATTTGAAAAACTAATTGGCCAGGAATAGAACCTTCAGCCGCATCAGCTAATATAGAGACAAATTTTTGACTGACAAAAATTGTCATCAGGGTGAGGAATACCGCGAGCTGAGATTTAAATACTTCTGTCGATAAATAGCGAAAGATTAACACCGCGACCCCTACAAAACTTGTCTTTTTACTGGAATAGTCTGAAATTTTAAGTAAACTTTGTATTTTTACAACTTAAATATATGCCATTAGGACTTAAATTTTAAAATTAAGTTTGTTTTGGTTTATTTTATAGTCAAAATCACTCAGGAGTCGCTATGGAATTTAGCGTTAAAAGTGGCAGCCCAGAAAAACAACGCAGTGCATGCATTGTTGTGGGTGTTTATGAACCTCGCCGTTTATCACCAATTGGCGAGCAACTCGACCGTATTAGCGATGGTTATATTTCTAACTTGTTACGCCGCGGCGATTTAGAAGGCAAGCCTGGGCAAATGTTGCTATTACACCATGTACCAAACGTGTTAAGTGAGCGCGTGCTTTTAGTTGGTTGTGGTAAAGAGCGCGAGCTTGATGATAAGCAATACAAGCAAATTATTTCAAAAACCATTAGCACGTTAAACGATACGGGTTCAATGGAAGCGGTATGTTTCTTGACAGAACTACATGTAAAAGGTCGCGATACTTATTGGAAAGTACGCCAAGCTGTTGAAACAACGCAAGACAGCCTATACGTTTTTGATCAGCTAAAGAGCAAGAAAAGTGAAGCGCGCAGACCGCTTCGTAAAATAGTGTTTAACGTACCAACACGCCGCGAATTAACTATTGGTGAAACGGCAATCGAGCATGGCCTTGCGATTTCGCATGGCCAAAAGCTGTGTAAAGACGTTGCAAACATGCCCCCAAATATCTGTAACCCAGCGTATTTAGGTGCGCAAGCGCAAGCACTTGAAGCAAATTTTGATAACGTTAAAGTAAACCTTGTTGGTGAAAAAGAAATGGAAGAGCTAGGTATGCATTCATACCTTGCGGTTGGCCGTGGCAGTGCGAATGAATCGATTATGTCGGTTATTCACTATACCGGTGCGGCAGAAGATAAAGCACCAATTGTACTTGTAGGTAAAGGTCTTACCTTTGACTCAGGTGGTATTTCAATTAAACCAGGCGAAGGCATGGATGAAATGAAATACGATATGGGTGGCGCCGCAGGTGTACTTGGTACGATGCGTGCGATTGTTGAAATGCAGCTGCCAATTAACGTAATTGCGGTACTTGCAGGTTGTGAAAACATGCCAAGCAGCAATGCATACCGCCCAGGTGATATTCTAACAACCATGTCTGGTCAAACAGTTGAAGTATTAAATACAGATGCTGAAGGTCGCTTGGTATTATGCGATGCATTAACCTATGTTGAGGCTTTCGATCCAGATACTGTAATTGACGTAGCTACTTTAACCGGCGCGTGTATTATTGCACTTGGTCACCATACTTCAGGCCTACTTGCTAACCACAACCCACTGGCACATGATTTATTAAAAGCATCAGAGCTTAGTGGCGACAGAGCATGGCAGTTACCGTTATGGGATGAATATCAAGAGCAACTTGAAAGCCCATTTGCAGATTTCACTAACTTAGGTGGACGCGCAGCGGGTACAATTACTGCTGCGTGTTTCTTATCTCGCTTTACTAAAAAGTATCACTGGGCACACTTAGATGTGGCGGGTACTGCATGGCGTAGTGGTAAGAACAAAGGTGCAACAGGTCGCCCAGTTGCAATGTTAACTCAGTATCTATTAAACCGTGCTGATGTTAATATGGAGCAAGATGCCTAAAGTATTTCTAGAGGCAGTTTAATGAACGCAGTATTTTACGTTCTAAAACAACTAAATGAGCCGGTCAATTCCATTCCGGCTCATTTTGATCTAGCAGCAAGGCTAGCTGCAGATTGTTACCGACAGGGAAAAAAAGTATTTATTTATGTAGATAATCAAGAAGATGCCCATTTAATTGATGAGCATTTGTGGCAATTCGAGGTTGATAGCTTTGTGCCACATAATCTACAAGGCGAGGGACCACAAGCAGGTTCACCTGTTGAAATTGGCGAGTCAGCGCCAGTGGCAAATCGCAAAGTGATAATAAATTTGGCTAAAAAAGTGCCTGATTTTATTCGTCGCTTTTCAGAGGTATATGACTTTGTACCTGCTGATGAACAATTAAAAGGTGTAGCGCGTGAACGCTACAAAGTAATGCGTCAATTAGGGGCGCATTTGTCGACACAAGAGATAGAGATTTAGTATTAAGGTTCTGTGCAATGGATAAAACCTATAATCCACAAGATATTGAACAGTCGTTATATCAAGGCTGGGAAGAGAAAGGCTACTTTAAACCGTCAGGTCAAGGTGACGCGTATTCAATTATGATCCCACCGCCAAATGTCACAGGTAGCTTGCACATGGGCCATGCCTTCCAAGATACCATTATGGACACGCTTATTCGCTTTAAGCGGATGAAAGGCAATAACACATTATGGCAAGTGGGTACTGACCACGCAGGTATCGCAACGCAAATGGTTGTAGAGCGTAAACTTGCTGCTGAAGAAGGTAAAACGCGCCACGAGCTTGGCCGTGATAATTTCATTGACCGTATTTGGCAGTGGAAAAACGAGTCAGGCGGTACTATTACCAAGCAGTTACGCCGTTTAGGTGCATCGGTAGATTGGGACCGCGAACGTTTTACAATGGATGAAGGTCTTTCTGAAGCGGTTAAAGAAGTATTTGTTCGTCTTCATAAAGAAGATTTAATTTACCGTGGTAAGCGCCTAGTAAACTGGGATCCAAAGCTACACACGGCAATTTCAGACTTAGAAGTTGAAAACAAAGACAAACAAGGCCATATGTGGAACCTGCGTTACCCACTGGCTGATGGCTTAACGACAAAAGACGGTAAAGACTACATTGTTGTAGCAACAACACGTCCTGAAACCATGCTGGGTGATACAGGTGTTGCTGTAAACCCAAATGATGAACGTTATCAAGATTTAATTGGTAAAGACATTATTCTGCCAATTGTTAATCGTCGTATTCCAATTGTTGCGGACGAGCACGCAGACATGGAAAAAGGCACAGGTTGTGTAAAAATAACTCCTGCGCACGACTTTAACGATAACGAAGTTGGTAAACGTCACCAATTACCGATGATCAACATCTTCAACAAAGATGCTGCGGTATTAACAGCGGGTGAAGGTTATACCTTTGATGGCAAGCCGCAAGAAATTGACGCACCAATTCCAGAGCGCTTCCATGGCCTTGACCGTTTTGATGCGCGTAAAACCATTGTTGATGAGTTTGAACAGCTTGGTTTACTTGAGAAAATTGAAGATCACAGCCTAACAGTACCATACGGTGACCGTTCGGGTGTGGTTATTGAACCACTTCTTACAGACCAATGGTATGTTCGCGTTGCCCCACTGGCAGAGCCTGCAAAGCAAGCAGTTGCTAATGGCGACATTAAGTTTGTGCCAGCACAATACGAAAACATGTACAACGCGTGGATGAACGACATTCAAGATTGGTGTATTTCACGCCAGCTTTGGTGGGGTCACCGTATTCCTGCATGGTACGATGCTGAAGGTAATGTGTATGTAGGTCGCAGCGAAGAAGAAGTTCGTAGCGAAAATAACATCGCTGCGGATGTTGCACTTACACAAGATGAAGACGTACTTGATACTTGGTTCTCATCGGCTCTTTGGACGTTCTCAACGCAAGGTTGGCCTGCACAAACTGAAGATTTAAAAGTATTCCACCCATCAGATGTGCTGGTAACGGGTTTTGATATTATCTTCTTCTGGGTTGCACGTATGATCATGATGACCATGCATTTCATCAAAGATGAAGACGGCAAGCCGCAAGTGCCATTTAAAACCGTATATGTAACCGGCCTTATTCGCGATGAAAATGGCGATAAGATGTCTAAGTCAAAAGGCAATGTACTTGACCCAATCGATATGATTGACGGTATTGACCTTGAGAGTCTTGTTGAAAAACGTACGGGTAATATGATGCAGCCACAACTGGCAGCAAAAATTGAGAAAAACACCCGTAAGACATTTGAAAAGGGTATTGAAGCACACGGTACTGATGCATTGCGCTTTACCCTTGCTGCAATGGCATCAACAGGACGCGATATCAACTGGGATATGAACCGCCTTGAAGGTTACCGTAACTTCTGTAACAAGCTATGGAATGCGAGTCGTTACGTATTAATGCACACAGAAGAAAAAGACTGTGGCTTTAATGGTGGCGAAATGGAGCATTCACTTGCAGATCGTTGGATCTTAGGCCAATTGCAAAACACGGTTAAAACATTTACCGATCATTTAGATAATTACCGTTTTGATTTAGCAGCAAGCACTATTTACGAGTTCACTTGGAACCAATTCTGTGACTGGTATCTTGAGCTTACTAAGCCGGTATTATTTAAAGGCAATGAAGCGGAGCAACGTGGTACACGTAATACGCTAGTTACCGTGCTTGAAGGCTTATTGCGTTTAATGCACCCATTAACGCCATATATTACTGAAACAATCTGGCAGCGTGTTGCACCACTTGCAAACATTAACGCTGATACCATTATGCTGCAATCTGTCCCTGAGTTTGATGCAAGCAAAGTGGATGAGTCAGCAATGGCTGATCTTGAGTGGGTTAAGCAGTTTATCGTTGCGATTCGTAACATCCGTGGTGAAATGGACATTAGCCCAAACAAACCACTGGATGTACTGCTGAAAAACGCAAGTGATGAAGATAAGCGTCGTCTAGAAGAAAACGCAAAGTTCCTAGCATCATTAGCTAAATTAGAGTCTACGACTGTACTAGCTGACACTGACGAAGCGCCAGCGTCTGCAACGGCGTTAGTAGGTGGCTTAGAAGTGCTTATTCCTATGGCGGGCCTAATAGATGTTGAAGCTGAACTTGCGCGTATTAGTAAGCAGCTTGAAAAAGCTGAGAAAGGTTTAGCGCAAGTTGAGAAAAAGCTAGCAAACGAAAAGTTTGTTAATAATGCCCCAGAAGCGGTACTTGCCAAAGAGCAAGAAAAGCTTGCTGAATACAGTGAAGCAAAAGCTAAGTTATTAGAGCAGAAGGCTAAGATCGAAAGCCTTTAATCTTTAACATTACTAAAAAAGCCGCGTTTATCGCGGCTTTTTTGTTTTTACAAAACTGTTTACTTAACGTTACAAAAGCAGGGGTTATTACGACGCAAAAAATTGACTCGTAAAGTCATTTTAAGAGATAGTGATAATGTAACAATTTCATAAGAAATACTAATAAAAGGAAACGCACAATGCGCATTAAAGCGATCGCAGCTGCACTTGCAGTTAGCTTTGCAGGCTCGGCTTTTGCCGATGAAGGTATGTGGCAACCACACCAATTACCTGAATTAGAAGATGTCCTTAAAGCAAAAGGCTTA
>NZ_JBFKMX010000114.1:0-12199 GCF_041629635.1 Pseudoalteromonas sp.
AATTCCACGCAACAAATAAATAAAAGTGATGATTGTTAGTGCTAAACGCATTAATGGTAACTTTATAATCGCGCCAGCTGCAGAAAATACATAAGTTGACCACGCTGTAAGAATAATAAAGATAACGCTGGTGACGATTGTTGGCTGGATGCTGCCTTTTTCGGCAAGTTGTGCCATTTGCTCACCAGCGCCAAAAAAACGGTACCAAGGTGCACCAAAATAAATACACCCTAAGTGCAATAACGCAGCAATAGCACTTAACGAACCGCCAATAATCAAGCAGATATTCATCAAATTAACGTCCTTTAATAGTATTCATACCTTTGCCACATTTTATATATAAACTAACACATACCTACATGAAGAGGTTTGCCCTTTCTAAGTTGATAACCAAATTGCTGATAAAATTTTTATTCCCAAAAATTGCCATCGTAGCAACTTAGGTTATGTATTGACTTAAACAGCTTTCTATTTCTTGTATAAAGTGTCTGCCAAATTAAACTAACTGAAATCAAAAAAACACCTCAAAAAGTATCCTTTTTGAATTTTTGCCATTTATTAATGTAGGAACTTTAACGGAGGGTGATAACAATTGATTGAACGGTATACTAAGCCAAGGCTTATCAAAATAAGCAACATTGTAAATATGTTTAGCAATTTAATTACGGGTAAACCATTTTACATAACGTCGTAAACCCCCTGTAGTTAGAAACAATAAGCCAATGACACAACACAGGGAAGTATGACATTTCTCTTTAGGACTTCACTTTCAATGTTGCTTGTCCCTATCAATGGGGATTACATCATGCTTTGTAAGGTCTGGTCAGCAAATCAGTTTGTATACATGTTACTAATTATTTAGCCTAACGATAGTAAGTTTTTATATAGGAGCTTGATAGTAAAATAGATTTTCATTCCCTCGTTTTATAAGTTGTCATTTCTGTTATGCTAGCCACTCTAATAACCACAAAATCTATTTTAACCAGTATTTATGAAGCCTCTTCAAATCCTTCTTCTTGCTATGGCAGTTTTTATGAGTTCTGCCTATGCCAACCAACTAAAACCTTTTACTAGCGACGGCTGTAGTGCATTTCCGGATGGTACGTTCGAACAAAATACGTTGTGGTTAAATTGTTGTGTGGCACATGATTTAGCTTACTGGCAAGGTGGCACATATCAACAACGAAAAGATGCTGATAATGAATTAAAAGCATGTGTTGCAGGGGTGGGAGAAAAGCAGATTGCTAGTTTAATGTTAGCTGGCGTACGTGTAGGCGGTTCGCCTTTTTTTCCAACCACATTTCGTTGGGGCTATGGTTGGCCTTACCCTAAGTTATACGGCCAACTAACCAGTGAAGAATTTAAACAAGTGAACGCGCAACTTGAGCAATTAAAGCGTAAAAGACCAAACTTAGCTGCGCTAAAAAAATCAATATAGCATTACTGCTGTTTGGCAAATGGCGCAGTTAAATTAAATTCAAGCAGAGTGTTATTTGGAATATTTACCGAATTTCCACCAGTGAGTAATGAAATGCCCGCACCCACCTTAGCACCATCTTTCGCTCCTTTGGAGCCATTTGCTAAACCGCCAATTGCCGCTAATCGTGCAGTTCTTCCAACAGTAGATTTACCTGTGCCCTCTGTAACAGCCTGCGCAGCAGAAGTTTTTATTGGATGTAATTGGTTATCAATCAAAATGTCGGTGAATGTGAAGGTGAGTGATGACTTACCAGCTAGCCGGCCCGATTGATTTGCACTTGTTATCACGCCATACACAGTTGAACCTCTTGGCGCAAGTGTTTGGCCATTGGCAACCAAGTCAGCCTCTAAGCTCGCTATAAATTTTTTTCCGGCCGCGCTATTTTTGCTATTTATCGTTTCCATAGTGCGTACCATAATTCGAGTGCCTGCAGGCACAATTAGTTCGTGACCTTGCGCTTGTGGCTTATCTATCTGAAGTGATTGAATTTTATCTTGGCTAAATTCCAATTGCTGACCAGCTAATTCAAAAACGACTTTGCCATTATCTTGTGAAATTACTTTGCCATTGAGCACTTGCCCATCTGTTAAGGTGATAGTATCAGCCTGCACGCCCGCTAAATAGCACATCGAAAATAATGTTAACAATACCTTTTTCATTTTTTGCCCTTTTCCTGTTTTAATTAAAGTTGGTAATTAAACTCGATACGATGATCACCATCCGCTAAATCAACTGCTTTATTCCAGTTAGCAAAATAACGAATATTAGCTCTTGGACTAAGTTGATAAGAGGCCACAAACTCATGTGTTAAAATCTGGCTGTCACCAGCATAGTAATTGTTTTTATAACTGTCGCTACCTGACACTGTGGTTAACCAAAGTGGATTGTAATTAAGCCAAACTTTATCGCTAATGGTAATTTTTCCGTAAAAGCCAATCGCAGCAAATGCACCGGGTATTTTATACCCGTCGTCTTTATCATTCTCTACCGTTAAACCGACACCAGCCAAAGGATAAAGCTGAAAAATGGAAAATTTTGGTAGGGCTTGAATAAAGCTATAAGAAGCATCTAAGGTTTCTTTATCGATATTTGCGTTTACATCAATTTGTGTGCCACGACCATTTTCAGTATTTACACTGAAATTACGAAATCGAAACGCATCAATTGAGTTATCAACCCACTTAAATAATGGCTTTTCATTGTCGCGAATACTTAAAAGATCACCTGCAATGCCTTTTAACTCAATGATGTTCATACCCATAGTGATATCACTACCAGTGTCGTATGTTTGTCCTACTTTGAGGTTAACCCCTTTGTCCGTAAGACCCACACCAGCCTGTGTATAAACAGCTAAAGGATCGGACATATCCTGAAGCTCTTGCTCTTCAGCTGCTGCTGAAAAACCAAACATTGCCAGTAGTGTCATACCTAAAGAAAGTTTTCGCATACTCGACATTTCCTTTGTTTATTAAAAAGGCAGCTAGCTCGCTGCCTTTCATACAACGACAAGCGCTATTTACTTGTAAAATTTAGCATCTACTTGCTTAGCACTAAATGGCACAACTTCAAACGCTGGGTCAAATTCAACAAGTGAACTTGCGAGTTTTTCGATCACAGACTGATCACCTTTAAACTCAACTTTATTTTGCGCAACTAAATCTTTTAACTTAGCTTGACCAAATAAAATTTGTTTAAACGCAGCATCATCTAACGCCAATTCCGCATCTGCCGCTTTAGGTTTTTCGAGTTGAATGTTGCTCAAGTTACCATTTGACATTTCTACGTAGTAATACTCGTCTGTACCTTTTAATTTAACACTCATGGTAAATGGTGTATTTTGTGCTTTAAGTGAGTCAACTTGAACAGCAATGTAATCCAATAGCATCCCAACATCCATTTCCGATACCACATCAGCTGATGCTGATTTTGGCGCACCTGGTGAGACTTTACCTAAACGCAGCTCTTGTGCACCTGTTAGGTAAATATTGCGCCAGCCTGCGCCTTCAGCTTGGTAACCAAGTTGTTCATAAGTATCCGCAAGTAAGCTTCTTGCAAGCATATTACCTGGCTCTGCCATTACAACTTTGTTCAATGCTGTTGCAACAAAACGGTACTCTCCCTTATTAAAGTCTTTTGTTGCACGAGATAACACTTCTTTTGAGCCTCCCATGTATTCAACAAATTTTTTAGCCTCTGCCTTTGTTGGCAATGGGTTTAAATTTGCCGGGTTCATATCAAAATAACCCAAATACATATTATAAACAGCACGCGCATTGTGTGAGTATGTACCATGGTAACCATTGGTATGCCACGATTTGAAAATACTTTCTGGCATCACTTCGTAAATGGCATCACCCAAATCTTGTAATACATAGCCATTATTAGCTAAACGCAACGTTTGGTTGTGTGTGAAACCATAGGCATCACGCTGCATTTTTAAGTAATCCTGAATTTCTTGATTACCCCAAATTGGCGATGAGTGAGAACCAAACAGTGTTTCAGCTTCCCCACCAAAATAGTGAAGCATTTCATTGATTGTTTTTGACCACTTCAAAGAGTCACGCACCTTAGCCCCACGCAATGTATACACGTTATGCATACCATGGTAAGTCACCTCACCTGTCCAAAGTGCTTTCATTGATGGGATATAAGTAACCATTTCAGATGGCGCTTCAGTGCCTGATGCATCTAAAAACACCATTTCAACACCATCAATTATCAGAGTCTCAATTTTATCTTTATGGTTTAACTCATAATCAGGCTTCACGTAAGTAATTTCACCGTAAGAAATACCTTTTGCTAACGCAGCATCAACAATACCCTGCTCACTTCTACCTAGTGTTGCACCATACTGATAAGCCGCCCTACGTGACATTGCATTACCCGCAAGTACGTTTTCATCTACCGCTTCTTTAGTTATGTTTTTCGAGCCATACACTTTTACATCAGGAAAGGCATCTTGAATTGCACGCGCGCCGCCAAAGTGGTCAGCATGAGAGTGCGAATAAATCATTGCCACAACAGGTAACTCTTTACCAGAAGGAACATTGTTAAAGAAGAACTTAAGCACTTGCGCTGCAGCTTCCTTTACCGTTAGCACATCATAAACAATCCAACCTGTGTTACCTTTAATAAAGGTAAGTGATGCCAAATCAGCCCCGCGTACTTGGTAAACCTTACCAGGAAGAACCTCATATAAACCTTTCGCACCTTGGTTTAATACTGCTTGACGCCAAAGCGATGGGTTGACTGTATCCGGTGCATCACTTGCGCTGTTTAAATCAATAAAATCAAAGCTATTACGAATAATATCGCCCGTTTCTTTGTCGAACTCAGCAATCAGTCCAGCGCTGTCATTTTCGAATGCTCTACCATCAGCAAAGTTTAATGTTTGTGCTAGTGCTTTATTAGCATTAATAGTTGCCGCCGTTGCTGGTTTACCATTCACATTTTTCAAATTAAGTGCATGTTCATCAGCAGCAACATTGCTGCTTGCAAGTCCTAAAATAATACTTATTGTTAGTAAATTACGTTTCATAAAGTTCTCCTTTTTGTATTTACCATACTAAGCTACAAACCGATCACAATAATAGATTTAATTGGTATTTATTATTTAAAAATAAGCGCTCACTATTATTTGTGAACTCGCTAGCACTTATCATGATTTTAATACCACTATAAAACAGTTTTATTAACCAAAGCTGAAGCTATGTAAGTATCAAGTCAGTAAAGCAACTTATCATTAATCATTGCAATTATTTCATTAACTAAGGACAAGCTTATCCTTTTTTTAATAGCTCCTACCATCAACTGTATCGATTGATATACAACCAATTGATTTTTTTTATTTCTTTTTAAAAAAGTTAAGAAGAAATTAACTTTATACAAAATAATTGTATACATTATATGATATATGTTTTACATTATTTTTACATTCACAACAACAGGAAATTGCCTAATGAAAACAATAAAACCAATTGTGCTAGCGCTATCATCCCTAGTTATTTCTAATTCTGCCATAGCTAAAGGTAAGCCAACAGCTGACTCTATTCTGCCTTATAAGTTTACTTGTAGTGAAAGTTTAAAGTTTCAAGCGCAAGATATGTCGCAACAACAATTTATTGAAAGTTGCGCACTTGTAGGTGCAGAAGAAGAGTATTTCCATCAGCGTTTAGAAACTGGCTATCAAGCTGTTGCTGGTGATTTAAACGATGACCTTTTAATGGTTATTTTTGACAACTACCGCCAGTACGATCGCTACGGTTTCCGTTTATTTGGTATTAATACCAATAATGGTGGCATGTATATCGAAGGCAATGCTGAAGATCCTAACAATCAAGCAACATTTTATGCTCATGAAGCTGATTGGTTACGACCAGAATTTGCTATTTGGAATTTAGAGCATGAATATGTTCACTACCTTGATGGTCGCTTTGATTTGAAAGGTAACTTTTCTGATTATCCTGAAAATACAGTATGGTGGAGTGAAGGCTTAGCTGAATATATCTCGCTAAAAGACAACAACGATGATGCTGTAGCATTAGTTCAAGGTAACTTCCAAGACCGCACTTTAAACCAAGTATTTAATACAAACTACTCAAATAGCAGCGATGAAATTTACCGCTGGGGATACCTTGGTGCGCGCTTTATGTTCGAAAACCATATGGACCAAGTACGAAATATCCGAACAGCTGCACGCGTTGGTAACTGGGCCGAGTATCAAGCCATCTTAGCAGAGACCGCTGCCAATTATGAACAGCAGTGGCAAAACTGGTTGGTTACCTTAGCAGGAAATTAATTGATATCACTATCACAAGGATGTGATTTTTCATTGGAGTTTATATGAAAATAAGCATATTTTTTATCACATTCTGTTTGTTTCATAGTGTGATTGCATCAGCACAAACACACATTACAAAACAACTTATTACATCGATAGCTGCCAATATAAAACACAGCCAATCATCCGATAACCCAGAATTAATTCAACCCATATCACGTGTAAAGGGCCATTACAACCCATTCACTGGAACCACTCTTTTTGTTGATTTTGATAAGTTACAGCCAACGGAACAACTTAATAAAGAGCTACTAAATCTAGCAAGTGAAGATAAAAAGCTTTATTTTAATTCATCTCAACAAAATGCAAAAACGTTGTCACACCATATTTATCAATTAGAGAGAAAGCTCAGCGTACTTGAAAAATCTGATAACACATCTGAACAAATTGAGTATGCACGTCACCAGCTTAGCGAGCTGACAATCAAGAAAGCCAAAATTAATAATCAATATCAGAGCGCAAAAAAGGCGGTTTTAAATGATGTTATTACAGCAAACACACTGCAAAATTTACTAAAACAACTCTCAGCAAATGTCTGTCATTTAGGGCAAACGTCCAAGCAATCTCTAAAATCAATGACTCTGGTGTTAGCTGGAATACAAAATACTGAGCAAGAAATTACTTGGCATTTCTCAAACCTATTAAGCTGCCAAGATAATTCGTTGCAAGAACAAACTAATTTTCTCAATTCAAGGCAGACATCACGATTTTAATATAGCAAAAAGTGGACACAGTTAGTTTCCATTAACCTCATTAAGCACAACGCAAGAACTTTACCTATACTAGTGTTAAAAGTGTCGTTTTCTAAATTACTTTCTATTTAACACTTTATAGGCATAACAATGTTCAATTTTGTAGCGCGAAGTTTGCGGATTAAATTATTGCTAATCTTTCTGCTTATGTTACTCGCGTTTACCAGCGTTCATTTAGTAATTCGCCAACACTGGACTATTCCGCTGTTGATTGCTCTAGAGGTAGAAAATGATAAGAAAGAGATTTATAAACTTAATTCAGCGCTAGACCGTGTTTTTAATGAATTAGAAACGCTTGTATATGATAATGCCGTATGGGATGAGTTATATAATGTAATAATCAAACAAGATTTAGCCTACCTTAAAGATAATTTTTTAATTCCGCATTCATTTGTTTCGCTTAAAATTAATGGCATAATGTTTTTTGATAAAGAACAAAATCTTATCAATGAACTGGCAATTGATAAGCATAATAATCCGCAAAGTACTTCTCCATTTACTGCATTATCGTCAAACTTAAAAAGTAAACTGCTTATTAGCAGACAAGAAGTCATTAATAATGGCGAGCAAGCCATGTTTAAACAAGGAATAGTAAGCATTAATGATCAATTAATGCTATTTGTCGGTGGCAGTATTCTACCTTCTTCAGGCGAAGGTGAATTTGCAGGCACTATGTTTATTTGGAGTTACTTTGATGACAAGATAGCCAGCCAACTGTCTGAGATTACGCAAAACCCTGTTTCTTATGTTGCTTTTAATGAGTTTCTGACACTTGAACCATTAATTGATTTTTCTACTATTAAGAACGTAGAGCAAATACGTACTAATAGCCCACATATTCATGTGATGTTTAATGATATATTTGATAAGCCTGCATTAGTACTGGGTTTTCCAACCCCCAAAAGAATGTTCAACGACAGTATCTTCGAAGCCTCTATGGTCGTGGCGTTGCTTTTATCGCTGATCATATTACTGGTTATTTACTTTGTGATCACAGTAATGATTATTGTGCCATTACACAAATTACGAACAACTGTCAGAGAGGTTATGGATAAAGGTGATTATCAACTTTCGACAAAGATTGAACGCGCCGATGAAATTGGTCGCTTAGCCTTACTAATCGATATTTTATTTAACAAAGTGAATATTCAGCAAACCGCCTTAAAACATAATAACCTTCAATTAAAGCGTTTAAGTGATACCGATCCACTTACTTCTATCGCCAACCGACGCGCCTTGATGCAAGTACTAGAGCACATTAATGAACAAGCCATGCCGATCAGTGTCATTATGTTAGATGTGGATCACTTCAAAAAATATAACGACGGGTACGGCCACCAACAAGGTGACCAAGCTCTGAAAAACTTAGCAAAAACTCTTAAACAGCATACACTTAGAGAAACAGATATAGTGGCTCGCTATGGCGGCGAAGAGTTTGCCGTAATACTACTGAACACCAGCCAGAACGATGCTTTTGCCATTGCTTTGAGCATGTGTAAGGCGATAGAAGCATTATCAATCGAACACAAATATTCTTGTACATCTAGCTATATAACTGCATCATTTGGAGTCACCAGCTGTGAGCAGTTTGATAATTTTTCAATTGAAACCCTATTTCATCAAGCGGATAGCGCACTTTATCAAGCAAAAAGACAAGGTCGAAACTGTGTTGTAAGGTTTTCAAGCAAGGCCACAAAGCACGCGGTTTAAGCTTAACATATTTTAATGCTATTCTGAGCTGCATTACGACTATAGGCAAGAAAGCTAATTTTTAATAACCAC
The DNA here is from genome assembly GCF_041629635.1 of Pseudoalteromonas sp. Classification (GTDB taxonomy): domain Bacteria; phylum Pseudomonadota; class Gammaproteobacteria; order Enterobacterales; family Alteromonadaceae; genus Pseudoalteromonas. Next base: position 8,855 of record NZ_JBFKMX010000114.1, read on the forward strand.
AAGCATGGATATATTGTCCATATTCTCGATACTATTTGGTATCCAAACAACTAAATCTAAGTTGTCTTAATCAGCTTACAAATAAGGGATTAGTATCAGTGAAATATGCTTTGGTAACCAGCGTAACATCAAGGCTTTAAATTGCTCCCCCCTATTGACTTCACTTAGCACAGCGTTAATTGCCTTAATAACAGCTACGCCTTGTTTATTTTTACTACAACCAATGTACCCTTTAGAAACCGCCTTTGTCTCGAGAACAGTGAGCTGCATAAGCTCATTATTCTTGTCCATAAGAGATTTTAAATAAGTGTGTTCACTGGGGTAGCCTAAAATAATATCGACTCTGCCTTTTAGCAGCATGTAGGTTAAGCTCTCAAGTGTATCGCGCCCTGCTCGCGCTGATATTTGTTGCTCGGGTGACAGTGATATAATCTCGTCAATTTCTTTACCAAACGAGCGATTGAGCGTGGTGCCTATTGTTAAACCGTTTTGCATAATCAACTTTGTGAGTGATACTGCAATTTGATTGTCGAGCTGTAATTTATCCACCGTGGATTTTCGCATTGCAATGGCCGGAGATAAACCCAGTGTTGAAAATTCATCCGTAAAATGAATAAACTTTTCTCGCTCTTCATTTCGATAAAGTGAGGCCATGCAAAATACCTCATCATCTTTAGCAAGCGCTTTAACTGCACGACTTGCAGGCATCACATGACGTTTAAACTGATAGCCAACTAAGTTAGCTGATACCAAATCAATTACTAGCTCATCTCGTCCTTGACCCTTTAAATCGCCTTCAAGAATATAATAAGGAGGATAATCAACCACGACCCAGTTAATTATCTCCGCAAGGCAATACGTGGGGAGCAGCAATAAAAGTAACAAAATTCGCACTTTTCCCGCCTCAAATACAACCACTTTTTAAGTTTAGGCTATCACGTTGAAAATTTTCAGTAAGATTTATTTTTACTATAAAATAATGCGCTTATGCTTCGATGGTAGTAAAAATACCTCATCCTCCATCCGCTACTAATGCAAAAGCAAACCTCAACGCTGCAACAAAATGAAACAACAGTGCGTTTTATTGAACACCAAAAAATGCTTTTATTGCTGAGCAATTAGCAAATGCAGTAAAGTGATGAATTCAGATGCAACAACACCTGATACAGGCCTGTTTATTTACGCTAAAAAACGCACACAATAGGAAATACCATGTTTAACCAACACGTGCTTTACATCACTATTAATAAAGATCACATCACAATCGACAACTTTGCAGCCAAAAAACAGGAAGTGATCACTGGCGCGTTTTCTAATACACGTTTAGCTATCGCGCATTTTCTAACTTGCGAAGCTAAATTAAAAGAAGCCATCAAACGTGTGCAAAGCAAATCATTACTGCAAAGCCTTACATTGGTAATGCATCAAAAAGTACTCAACGATGGTGGTTTATGCGAAATTGAAGAGCGAATTTTACTTGAGTTGGGCTTAGGCTCTGGCGCAAGCAAAGTATTTATCTGGCAAGGTGAACCACTCACCAGCGAACTCATCTCACAAAAAATTTACGAAAAAGGACAATCATGAAACTTGAAATGCAAGTAGTCGATGCGTTTACAGATGAGCTGTTTAAAGGCAATTCTGCGGCTGTAATCATCACAACTGAATGGCTGCCGGAATATAAAATGCAAGCCATTGCGAGCGAGAACAATTTATCCGAAACCGCTTATTTAGTTAAAGATACCAAAGGTGTTTTTCATATTCGCTGGTTTTCACCGCTCACTGAAATTGATTTTTGTGGCCATGCAACACTTGCATCTGCATTTGTCTTATATTCTAAGCACCCTGAAATATCAGCGCTTAAATTCTTCGCAAGCGCAGTAGGCGAAATGACCATAGTTAAAAACGCCCTTGGCCGCATTGAAATGGATTTCCCAAATCGCAAACCCGTTCCTGTTGCCACCAGCGACATACCTGCTGCCTTGCTTGAAGGGCTTTCACATCCCCCTATTGAGGTGCTTAAAAACAACCAAGCTTACTTCGCCATTTATGATAATGAAGAAATTATCAACGCGATCACCACCGATTCTGACAAGCTCAAACAGCTTGCGCCTTTTGATGTTACAGTGAGTGCGCCAAGTAAATACTTTGATTGCGCATCACGTTATTTTTGGCCAGCCAATGGCGGTGACGAAGACCCAGTAACCGGCTCTATTCACACAGGTATTGCACCTTACTGGGCCGAAAAGCTCAATAAACAGCAAATTGTAGCGCTGCAAGCATCAAAACGCAGCGGCATTTTGTACTGTGAAGTAAGTGGAGAGCGCGTCAAAATCTCAGGAGATGCAGTGCAATACCTAACAGGTACTATTACTGTTTAAGAAAAGCGCTAAACTACCTCAACACGCTGCACGACTAAGGCGATCATTGACTGCTCGCCACTCTTCTTTTGTTGGTGGCAGTTGCACAACGATTAATTGCGTACCTAACTTATCAATTCTATATAAAGTACCATAAAGCGCTTTTCCATACTCCTTAGCGTTGTTTGGTAATAACGTTAATTGTGCCAGCTTAAGTGAACATGTAAGTGTTTGAGATAATGCTTGTGAATGCATAATAACATGCATATTTGGTACCTCTTCACAGTCAACTAACGCTAAGATTTCTTTTTCAGTCATCATTTTAACTGGCGTGTTAGGCTGATAGTGTGCTTTCACATTGCCTGGCACCACCTCAATATGCGATTCTGGTGTTGCAACAGGAAAGCCAAGTACTTGTTCTAATTGTTTAGTGGTAATTGGTCCTGCTCTTAAAACTCTAGGAGTTTCAGACACCAAATCAATAATCGTGGACTCCAGCCCATGTTCGCAAATCCCTCCTTCTAGCACCGCATCAATCCGCCCATTCAGTCCATTAATGACTTGTTCCGCACTGGTTGGGCTTAGTTGCTTATAGCGATTCGCAGAAGGAGCCGCCAACCCCTTGCCGAATTGTTCTAATACATTTAAAAATAGCGGGTGCGATGGCACTCTAAGGCCTATGGTTGTTAAACCACCAGTCACCACATTATTTACATCAGGTGCTTTTTTCAAAAGCAGCGTAAGTGGCCCAGGCCAAAATGCCTTAGCTAATTTATACGCTGCATTTGGAATATCACAAGCCCATTGTTCGAGCTGTTTAGCACTTGCAAGGTGAACAATTAAAGGGTGATTCTTTGGCCGACCTTTCGCTGTAAATATTTTTTCCAGCGCAAGCTCATTAGTTGCGTCTGCAGCCAAACCGTATACAGTTTCGGTTGGTAGCGCCACACATTGCCCTGCTTCTAGTAACGTCAGGGCTCTTACAATC
>NZ_JBFKMX010000115.1:0-11485 GCF_041629635.1 Pseudoalteromonas sp.
CAAAATGCGCACCTAAGTGCTTGTTACTCATTGCCGAACACTCAATATGCCAACCAGGGCGACCTTCCCCCCACGGGCTTGACCATGATGGCTCGTCTACTTTGGCTTTTTTCCATAGTACAAAATCAAGTGGATCATCTTTGTCTTGAGCAACTTCTACGCGCGCACCTGCTTGAAGCATATCTAAGTCTTGCTGCGATAATGCACCGTATTGTTCAAAAGTTGATACATCAAAGAGTACATCACCGTTGCTTGCTATATAGGCATGCTTTTTCTCAATCAAACGTTCAATCATCGCTATGATTTCATCCATATGACCAGTTACAGTAGGCTCAATATCTGCAGGTAGCATATTCAGCGCATCAAAATCTTCATGCATTGCTTTAGTCATACGCATAGTAAGCGCATCAATTGCTTCGCCATTTTCATTTGCACGCTTGATGATTTTATCATCTACGTCTGTGATATTTCGTACATAAGTTACATCAAAACCAGCATGACGAAGAAAACGATTCATCACATCAAACGACACATAAGTGCGTGCATGACCCACATGACAGTAATCATAAATGGTGATACCACACACATACATGCCTACTTTGCCAGCTACTAGTGGTTTAAAGGCTTCTTTTTGTCGTGTAAGTGTGTTGTAAATCTGCAACATTTATAATTTCCTCTATGTTTGCGCATACTAAAGCGTCATTTTAACATGGTTGTGGTTAACGGATAAATCTTTCTTTGTTCTATTACCAGATATTTTATAAAATAGCCTGACACTTATTAAAAACTAACAGTTGGAATAAACATGGTTACTATTAAAACCAATTTTGGCGACATCAAAATCGCTTTAAATACAGAAAAAGCTCCGAAAACAGTAGAAAACTTTATTAACTACGTAAAATCGGGTTTTTATGACGGTACTATCTTCCACCGTGTTATCGACGGTTTTATGGTACAAGGCGGTGGCTTCACTGCTGATATGGAACAAAAAGACGTACAAGCACCAATTGAAAACGAAGCAAATAACGGCCTAGAAAATAAAGTAGGTACGATTGCAATGGCACGTACACCAGATCCACACTCAGCAACAGCACAGTTTTTCATTAACGTGAACAACAACGACTTCTTAAACTTCACTAGCGAAACATCACAAGGCTGGGGCTACTGTGTATTCGGTGAAGTAGTTGAAGGTATGGATATTGTCGAGAAAATCAAAGCTGTACCAACAGGCAGCTATGGTTTCCACCAAGACGTACCGCTTGATTCTGTTGTGATTGAAAGCGCAACTATCGACGCTTAATTAGCATCTTTTGCCCCGCATTTCCGGGGCAATTTCTGGCCTACTATGAATAAAACCTATTTTATTGCAGATCTTCACTTAAGCGACGACACTTCCTTGATTAATCAAGGTTTCTTTACCTTTGTTAATAAATTACAGCAAAACGCCCAATCGGTAGATGCACTTTACATTCTTGGTGATTTTTTTGAGGCATGGATTGGTGATGACAACCATACAACACTCAATCAAAAAGTTGCCGATGAATTAAACAAATTAAGCCAATCGGGCATAAAACTCTTTTTTATCCATGGCAACCGCGATTTTTTAATTAAAAAACACTACGCCAAAGCATGCGATATGACATTGATGCCTGAGCAAACAGTCATTAATTTATACGGCACACCGACGCTAATTTGTCATGGCGATCAGCTTTGCACTGACGATATTGAATACCAAAAATTCCGTAAAAAAAGCCGCTCATGGTGGTGGCAAACATTAATGCTTAATTTACCGCTCAGTTTTCGCCAAAAGAAAGCAGCTAAAATTCGTGCCCACAGTAAACAATCAAAAAAAATGAAGTCGCAAGCCATTATGGATGTGAACGAACAAACTGTGTCAGAATATTTTACTAAATTTAATGTTAGTCAGATGATCCACGGTCACACTCACCGCCCTAACGTGCATAATTATGATAATAATAAAACACGTTATGTGCTTGGCGATTGGTATACCGATTTATGGTATATCGAGGCATCACAACAAGGCATAAAACTGATTAGTGAGCCTTTATAAAGTTAACACAATCAAAAAGAGCGCTAACTGCGCTCTTTTGGTTTTCCACTGTGAAATTTAAAATCGTCATCAGGTGACGAAATTAACTCAGCTTCTATTTCACCGAAAAATTTCACTCGTTCTGAAATATCCTCTCCCGCAACCTGCTGAGCAAGAGCAAGATAGTCTTCATAATGACGCGCTTCTGAGCGAAGCAATGAAATGTAGAATTTACACAGTTCATCATCTAAATGTGGGGCTAGCTTTGCAAAGCGCTCACATGAGCGGGCTTCTATATAAGCACCGCAGATCAGCTTATCAACCAAAATTGCAGGCTCGTGGGTACGCACATGTGTCATCATCCCTTTCGCGTATCGACTCGCCGTGATATTTTCGTAAGGAATACCACGCGCTACCATAATCTCTAATACTTGGTAAAAGTGATGAAGCTCTTCTTTAATTAGCAACACCATTTTATCAATCAAGTCTTGGCCAAAATTCGAGTCACTTTTGGGCACGATTTCTTTGCTAAGCTTGTAATGCTCAGCGAGTGACTCTAACGAACCTTCTTTCTTATAAACAAACTTCTCATAAGGCTGGAACCACTCAAGTAAGGCTTCACCACTTTTTTTGTCTGCGGCATATTTACGAATAAGCCACATTGCCGTTTGCCCAGCTTTTAACTCACAAATTAAATGATCGAGTAACAAAACGGGTAAATTTTCAATTTTCTTGGCTTCAGTTACCCATTCATCTGGGGTTTCACAGTGTAAAAACTGATAAATGGGGGCTAGTAAATCTTGATATTTAGCTAAACTCATATCTACGTTAGACAAAAATGAATAATAACTAATTTTATCATAACAACTTAAACTAAGTCTTGAATCTTCTTATTTCACCTTTGTTTGCATTGATCTTCATCAGTTCTTAAATAAAACCTTCAATGATATTTCTTGACATTTTATTAACAATCACCAATAAGTAGTAATGACCTGTTTAAAAAAACAACAAACGCTAATTGTTGAATTTGAAGTCAAAAAATCACATTAGCCAATCAATTTAGGGTAATACAAGGAACACAATATGATTTTAAATCACCTTTGGGGTTTATACGCCCACCCAAAAGAAGAGTGGCACACAATTGATGCTCGCCACGAAAGCTTTGGTTATAGCATGTCTCATATCTTGCTTATTGCATTAGTACCAAGTGTAATGGGTTATTTTTCGGCAGTTTATTTAGGTTGGAGTGTCGGTGTTGGAGATCGCATTTTTCTGACTGAATCAAGCGCGATGTTACTTGCGATTTCAATGTATTTCGCTCTTATTGCAGGCGTATTTACACTCGCATACCTTGCACATTGGATGGCAGTTACATTTGGAGCTGAACCAAGCTATACACAAACACTTGAATTAGCAGCGTATACGTCAACGCCTATTTTTATGTCTGCGCTAGCGGCATTCTACCCTGAATTATGGTTTATTGTTCTGGTAGGGTGCGGCGCTGTAGCTTATTCAGTATATTTACTTTATACAGGTGTGCCAATTTTAATGCATATTCCGGAAGAGCGGGGCTTTATATACGCAAGCTCTGTCGTGACTTGCGGCTTAGTACTACTGGTTATTATTCTTGCGGCAACTGCGATTATGTGGACATCAGGCTTCGGACCTATGTTTACATCAGGCTGAGTAAAAATTTTTAGCTAATATAGTTAAGGAGCTTAAAGCTCCTTTTTTATCGATTAATTTCCTAGAAATTATTCACTAGCATCTTGGTTATGAAGCTCTAAACCTGAAGACATTGCTGATTCGCGGTCAGATTTTGCAGCATCGTTACGCAGTGCATCAATACGGTTTAAGTAAGCTTGGTCAATATCACCAGTCACATAATTACCATCAAAAACAGATGTTTCAAAGTTAGTAATTTCTGGATTTTCTTGGCTTACAGCACTGATCAAATCATTTAGTGATTGATAGATTAGACCATCTGCGCCAATGCTTTCATTGATATCTTCAACTTCACGACCATGAGCAATCAGTTCTTGCGCTGATGGCATATCAACACCATACACATTCGGGAAGCGAATTTCTGGCGCCGCAGATGCAAAGTAAACATTTTTAGCACCTGCTTCACGTGCCATTTCAACGATTTGCGCAGATGTTGTACCACGTACAATTGAATCATCTACAAGTAATACGTTTTTACCTTTAAACTCTTGTGCAATTGCATTAAGTTTACGGCGTACCGACTTTTTACGTAGCTCCTGACCCGGCATAATAAAGGTACGACCAATATAACGGTTCTTTACGAAACCTTGACGGTAAGGTAATTCAAGTACATTTGCCATTTCTAGCGCAATATCACATGATGTTTCAGGAATTGGAATGATTACATCAATTTCTTTGTCAGCCCATTCACGCTTAACTTTTTCGCCAAGTTTAGTACCCATGTTTACACGCGCTGCATAAACTGAGATTTTATCAATCGTAGAATCTGGGCGAGCAAAATAAACAAATTCAAAAATACACGGGCTATAAGAAGCATTCGATGCACATTGCTGTGAATGTAATTGACCATCGTTAGAAACAAAAATAGCTTCACCTGGTGCAACATCGCGAATAAATGAAAAACCACACGCATCAAGAGCAACACTTTCAGATGCGAACATATATTCAACACCCTGCTCTGTTTCACGTTTACCAAATACGAGTGGACGAATGCCATTAGCATCACGAAATGCAATCATACCGTGACCGATAATCATCGCGATTGATGCATAACCACCAACCACTTTGCTGTTTACAGTCGTTACCGCAGTAAATACATCTTCTGGCGAAAGCTCTAGTTTATTAGGCTTAGCAAGTTCATGAGCTAAGATATTTAGCAATACTTCTGAATCTGATGTGGTGTTAACGTGGCGCTTTGCCGTTTTAAATAAGTCTTCTTTTAACGCTTCTGCATTTGTTAGGTTGCCATTGTGCGCAAGCGCAATACCAAATGGCGAGTTTACATAAAACGGTTGTGCTTCAGCTGAGCTTGAAGAACCAGCCGTTGGGTAACGAACATGACCAATACCCATATCGCCTTGTAAACGTTTCATATGGCGTGTGTGAAATACATCTTTCACAAGGCCATTATCTTTACGTAAGCTAAAGGTGTTATTGTCAATGGTAATAATACCCGCCGCATCCTGACCACGGTGTTGCAAAACGGTTAGACCGTCATAAAGGGTTTGATTTACCGGGGTAGTTCCGACGATACCAACGATACCACACATGAGAAAAGTCCTCGCCTGATAAGGGGTTACTGAGTTAAGAAGCTTGAATTATCTTCTAGGTATTCGAAAAACCATTCAATAATAAAGCTAAACTCTGGAATTAAATTTGAACGACTCCACCAGTCTTTACTTGGGGCACTGGTGAAAGCATCGAGAAAAAATAATAGTGCACTAATTATAAGCACGCCACGTAAAGCGCCAAATACCAAACCAATTACTCGGTCGGTGCCTGACAGCCCTGTTCTTTGGACTAATTCTCCAAGCACATAATTGACTAAACTGCCGACAATCAAAGTTGAGAAAAACAAGATTGCAATTGCAGCGCCATTACGTACTAGGGGTTCGGAGATTTGGTCTGTAAGAAAAACAGCGAGGTGTTCATAAAACATGCTTGAGATAAAAAAGGCAGCAATCCAAACAGCTAGCGACATTGCTTCTTTAACAAAGCCGCGCATCAAACTTATCAAGGATGAAAGCCCGATGATACCCAGAATGGTGTAATCTACCCAGATCATATTAACCTGCCCTTTTATGTTTCGCGCGCATTTTATATAAGCTTACGCTTAATTGCCAGCTCAATTTGTGATTTCGAATTGTGTTACTCGACCATTTAGCTTGGTTAATTTTTTTAACTGAGGTAATTGCGATTCTAACTTTTGCTTGTCTAGCTCAGGGCCTACAAACACTTTTGTTAAGGTGCCTGAGGGTGTTTTAATTGGTTTAGTAAATGCTGTAAAGCCAGAGCTTTTCAATTTAGCCAATAAAGAATCAACATTTGCTTTGTGCGAAAAACTGCCTAACTGAATCACCCAAGCAAACTCATTAAGGTTACTTTCTTCAGCACGTTTAACAGCAACTTTGGGCTCAACTTCAACCTCATTTACAGCTGGTTTTACACCAACGTCAACCGTAGCCACTTTCTTTTCTTCAATGATTTCAGCTTCTGTTTGTGCTATTTGCTGATCGGCTGAGAGTTCATTATTAAAAGGTGAGTTTTCACCTTCATCAATCGCCGCTTCTTCAATGACAGGCGTACTTGGCAGTGATTCACGAGCAAGCGTTTGGTCAGGCTCTGGATCAAGTTCTATCGCTTTAAATTCAGGGCGCTCAGGAATGTCTTTAAAGGTTTCTCTTTTTTGTACCTTTTCGCCATCCAAAATATTAGGAATAAACACAATCGCTGCTGTTACAACGATAATGGTACCCACTAAACGGTTGATAAATTGACTAGTCACCCTCACTCCTTATTTTGCCAAAACGCAATTGCATCAGCCACAGTGTAAAATGAGCCAAATACAATTAGCAAATCTTCATCATCCATGGTGTTTAAAATAGTGTTTAAACCTTGCGCTACACTTGCGTGTAAAGACAGTTTTGGCGATTCAATTTCGCACTGTAAATTAGCTGAAAGATTTTCAGCCTTATCGCCCCTAAAGCATGACAGAGTCGCTAAATGCCATTCATCTACTTGCGCTTTAACTGCGTTAAATACGGCTTTTTGGTCTTTGTCTTGTAACATACCAGTTAAAGCAATAACATTTTTACCGCACGCTTTAAATTGTGCCAATTTAGCTGCTAGATAACGGGCAGACTCAGGATTATGAGCAACATCTGCATACACCAACGGCTTTTCACTTAAACGCTGAAAACGCCCTTCAACGGTAAGATTAGTCAACACCTTACGAAGTGTTTGCTCGTTAGGTAATAGGCCTAATGTATCAAGAGTTGTGATTGCCGTTGCAACATTTTGTGCCGGAATATTTGGCACAGGCAATTGAAACGCTAATTTGTCATTTTTATAGTCAAGTGCATCATTACTTAACTCGAATGAATAATCTCTTTGCGCTGCAATTAGTTGAGTGCCTAATTCTTCTGCGTATTGCCAAATTGAATTAGGAATAGCTAAATCACCAACAATTGCCGGAGCATGTGCTCTAAAAATACCGGCTTTTTCTCTACCCACTAACTCTCGAGTATCACCTAAGTATTCTTTGTGATCTAAGTCGATAGTGGTTATAACAGAAGCAATTGGCTCAACAATGTTGGTAGCATCCAATCGACCACCTAAACCAACCTCTAATAAAATGTAGTCAGGCTTTTTCTGCTTAAATACTTCAAGTGCCGCCAGTGTACCAAACTCAAAATAAGTCAGACTGATGTCACCGCGCCCTTGTTCAAGCGCATGAAATGCATCTACGTGGTCTTGATCGGGTAATTCGGCGCCATTAATGCGTACGCGTTCGTTATAGCGAATAAGATGCGGCGAAGCGTAGGTACCAACAGAGTAACCTTGTGCCAGTAGAATGGCCTCTAAACAACGGGCTGTAGTGCCTTTACCGTTTGTGCCAGCAATTAAAATAACATTTGGAAGTGAGGTATAACCTTGCTTTTCACCTACTTGGCGAACGCGTGTTAAACCCATATCAATGTTTGAAGGATGAATTCTTTCTAAATAACAAAGCCAATCATCTAGACTCGACGATTGGCTTGGTACAACATGTGTCATAGTGCAATAAGTTGCTAAATCAGTTTAGATTATGCAATTCTATGCTCTTGTTCAGTTGACGGCAAGTGCATATATTTCGCAACAAGGCGTGCAATGGTGTCGCGCATTTCACGACGGTCAACAATCATGTCGATTGCACCATGCTCTAATAAGAATTCAGAACGTTGGAAACCTTCCGGTAAAGTTTCACGAACTGTCTGCTCAATTACACGCGGACCAGCAAAACCAATTAGTGCTTTTGGCTCAGCAATATTAATATCACCTAGCATCGCTAATGACGCAGATACACCACCCATGGTAGGGTCAGTAAGCACTGAAATAAACGGTAAACCTTGCTCACTCATTTTATCAAGTGCAGCACTTGTTTTTGCCATTTGCATTAATGACATTAGTGCTTCTTGCATGCGCGCACCACCAGAAGCTGAGAAACAGATTAACGGCATTTTACGCTCAAGACATGCATTTACCGCTTCAACAAAGCGCGCACCTACAACCGATGCCATAGAACCCCCCATAAATGAGAATTCAAATGCCACAGCAGCTACTGGTACACCTTTTAAGCGACCTGTCATTGCAACTAATGCATCTTTTTCGCCACTTACTTTTTGTGCGCTAGTGATACGATCTGAGTATTTTTTTGAATCTTTAAATTTAAGAACATCTTTTGGTTCTAAATCTTGACCCAATTCTACTTGTTCGCCATCGTCTAAAAACTGTTCAAGACGTTTACGAGCGCCAATGCGCATATGATGATCACATTTAGGGCAAACATGTTGTTGTTTTTCTAGTTCTGCCTTGTAAACAATCGTGTCACAATCACCACATTTAGCCCAAACACCTTCAGGAATTTCTTTACGACCTGTAGACTTGGTTGTTTTTGGTAAGATCTTTTCTAACCAGCTCATTTAAATCTCTCTCACTGCTATATCTGCTTTGAACGGCGCAGAAAATTTTTGCAATTAAAACACTAATCGTGCGACTAAGGTATAAAAAACTGGTCTAATATGTCGCTAAATTGTGTTATTTATTCGGTTTTTTATAAGCTATTTGGCAAAAATAGCGGCCCTGGATTTGATTTGGGTATTTCAAAATGTTCAGGGTAATCAACTTCAACTAAGTACAAACCGCCTGGCTTTGCCGTTGCAGATGCCTGTGTGCGGTCTTTTAAGGCTAAAACTTGCTGCATCCACTCAGGTGGATACTTGCCTTGACCAATATCTATCAAACAACCGGCAATATTTCGCACCATGTGGTGCACAAACGCATTGGCTTTAATATCAATCACAATAAAATCGTTAAAACGCTCTACATTTAAGTGCATTACGTTTCTAAACGGCGTTTTTGACTGACAATGCACAGCGCGGACTGAAGTAAAGTCTTGTTCGCCTAGTAAATAAGGCGCTGCTTGTTGCATTTTTTCAACATCCAACGGATGGTGATAATGGCTTAAACCGGAGCGCAAAATACCTGGGCGGTAAGTGCTGTTATAAATAATATAACGATATCGCCTCGCAGTTGCGCTGTAGCGAGCATGAAATTCTTCACTCACTTCTTTAGCCCAGCGAATAGCAATCGCATCAGGTAAATTGGCATTTACACCAAGAGTGAACGACACCATAGCTCTATCTGCCGTAGTATCAAAATGCACTACTTGGCCGGTACCATGAACACCCGCATCTGTTCGACCTGCACAAGTCACTTCTATTTTTTCGTTACAAATTTTTGAAAGCGCATTTTCGAGCTCTTGTTGTACACTGTTAACATGTTGTTGGCGTTGCCAACCACTGTACTGAGAACCATCATATTCTACGCCTAGAGCGACTCGCATGAACAATATTCCATGAATTTGAAAAACCCCAATTATACCGAGACGTTGCCTTGATACCAAGTATAAAAAAGCCCGCATTACGGGCTTTTTCAAATAACTAAGACAGTTGTTGCTTTAGCGCTAAAGCTTCATCTTGAACTTCAGGAGGACCATTACTGATAACCTCTTCTATCACCTTTAATGCACTTTCAGCATCATTTATTTCAAGATAAGCGCGTGCAAGATCTAATTTTGCAGAGTAGCCTTGGCTTTCCATATCAACATCCAAAGCATCCTCTCCTGCCAGTAAATCCTCAAAATCGCCTAAACCAACATCCATATCTACATTTTGGTAAGGTTCAACATCAGATTCAGCATCATCACTTTCTTCAAGTAAATCGTCGATATCTAAATAGTCTGATTCTGAAGTATCAATTTCTTCTACTTCAAATGGTTCAGCTTCTGTTTGTTCATTTAAGAGTGAGTCAAAATCAAGCTCAAAGTCTTTTTGCGACTCCGCAGTAATTGGTTCTGGCTCAGCTAATTCATTTAATAAACTATCAAAATCAGTACTTTCTAACTCATTAATGAGTAAATCATTACTGTTATCTAAGTCACTACCAATAATGTCATCATCGAGGAAATCATCTTCATCACTAGCTGAGAGATCTTCAGTGGTGATCACTTCTTCATTAATAGCTTGCGCGTCTTTAATTTCGGGTAATGGTTCTTCCGAGCCAAAAGCTGGTGCATCAATTTCTTCAAGCGCTTCATCTAGTTCAAGTTCTGGATACTCATCCAAAGTTTGACTAGGGGCATCTGCACGCATTTGCTCGTCGTTATCAAATGCATCTGATAAACGTTCATCTTCTGCTTCTAAATCAACATCAATTAAAGGGTCGTCACCGAAGTCAATACTGTCCTCAGACAATAATTGCTCAGCAAACTCACTATCTAAATCATCGTCTGATAAACCAAGACTATCAGCTGTTACATCTTGCTGTTGTTCATCTGGTAACGCGATGTCATCGATTAAATCATCAGCTTGCAAAAGCGCATCATCTCTTGCTTCAGTTAAATGGGGTTCTTCAATTTCGTCAAATTCATTAAGTAAATCATCACCTACATTATCCAATTCGATCTCTTGCTCTTCAGGTAATGTAGTAATCTCTTCGTTTTCTTGAATTTGTTCTTCAAAGTTTTCAGGTGAAGGAACCTTGCTTTCTTCAGAGGCTAAATTTTGTAGTTCCGTTTCGAAGTTTTCATCATTAGATAGCGAATCTGGCGCAGCCTCATCATTCTGAGTATCAAGCGCATCAACTGACATATCAGATTCATCTAATGAAATATCAAGATAATCTTCATCTAAATCCAAGTCGCTTTCAGCAAATTCAATTTCGTCTTCTTTATATTCAAGAGCTGACTCTAATGATTCATCTTCATTTATTGAATCACTAACTTCATTTGTTTCATCAGCATCTGAAATGTCATCAAATGATCCATCAATGTTATCTAATTCATTATCTGACTCAAGTTCATTCTTTGTTTCGTCAGTAACTAACTCGCTTTTTGTCAAATCATTTTCTAGTTCAGTATCTTCAAGCACTGAACCTAGTAATTCATCTTGTTCTATTGGATCGCTAACTTCATTTGCTTCTTCAACATCTGCAGTTTCATCTAACAATGCATCGATGTCATCTAATTCATTATCTGACTCAAGTGCATGCTCTTTTTCGTCAGTAGCTAATTCGCTTTCTGCTAAATCATTTTCTAGTCCTGTATCTTCAAGCGCTGAATCTAGTAAAACATCTTCATCAAGAGAATCACTAACTTCATTAGACTCTTCA
>NZ_JBFKMX010000116.1:0-11453 GCF_041629635.1 Pseudoalteromonas sp.
ATATTAAAGGCATTATTTTTGATTTAGATGGGACATTAGTTAGCTGTGATCTGTGTTTTAAAACCATGCGTGAAGCAATAGGGTGTCCGCTTGATGAAGATATTTTGGCGTTTGTAGACTCATTATCTGACGAACAAAAAATAGTCGCTAATCAAACAATTCGTGATTTAGAGTTAAAAGATGCACACAGTGCTAATTGGATTAAAGGGGCAAAAGAATTTGTTGCTTATTTAAATAGAAGTCAGCTTCCACTAGCAATTGTTACACGCAATAGTAAAGAGCCTAGCGACATCAAAATTAATAACAATAATATTTCTATCAAAACCATTATTACGCGCGATGACGCTCCAGCTAAACCCGATCCAACGGCACTTTTAAACCTATCTAAAGAATGGCAGATTGCGCCAGACAATATTTTGTATATTGGGGATTACTTACACGATATTAATATTGCGAAAAATGCGGGGGTTTTAAGTGCGCTGTTTTGTGAAAACGAAATACCAGATTACGCGCACCAAGCAGATTATGTTTTCACCTGTTATTTTGAATTACTCAATTTATTTAAAGAGGCCCATAGCTAACGTTTAGCAAGTTTTTTGTCTAAAAATTCGCACGATTTTTTCAACGCTGTTTGGCAATGAGCTAAATAGCGTCGTGCCCAAGGGTAATAAAAAGCCAGTAACAATAAACCCGCAATAAAGAAGATAAGCGAAGGACCAGGCACTACCATAAACAGTAAGCCAAGTGCTAAAAACAAAATAGCAAATGCATGATTTATCATTTTTTTCATAATCGGCTCTCCAGAGTGTTTGAAGTAAATAACACGATATTTATTCATAGTATAAAAAATAGGGTTTAGCATGCGAAAAAATGATGTTACAAACTGTAAATATGAAGCAAACTTAGCCATATTTCTTTGATATAATGGCCTTAACCCTGTTCCCGTCACCGAGCAAGTAATGATTGAAATAATAGATCACAAAGATACCTTATCACCTGTTGCCCAAGCGTTTTTAACAGAATTACAAAAAACAGCTTATACAGGTGAAATTGATGTTAGTTATGCAACCCGAATAGTAACCGCCACTGATAACAGTATTTATCAAGCATTACCACAGGGTATTCTATTTCCAAAAACCAATAACGATATTCAACTTATTTTTAAGCTTGCCAATCAAGCTGAATTTAAACAGATTAAATTTACCCCAAGGGGCGGTGGCACAGGTACAAATGGCCAATCATTAACCCATAGCATGGTGATTGATTTATCACGCCATATGCGTGAAATTCTTGAGATAAATGTCGAAGAAAAGTGGGTGCGTGTTCAAACAGGTGTAATTAAAGATCAACTTAACGACTTTTTACGCCCCTATGGCTTCTTTTTTGCGCCAGATTTATCTACCAGTAACCGAGCTACGGTTGGCGGCATGATTAACACAGACGCATCAGGTCAAGGCTCACTTGTTTATGGCAAAACATCAGATCACGTACTTGGTTTAAAAACCATGCTAGTTGATGGTACGGAGCTCGATACAGTGCCAGTAAGCCTAGAAACTGCTAAAAGCTATGCGGCTCAAGCGACATCGATAGGCGCAATCTATAAACAATTACTTGCAACTGGTGTGGAATTACGTGATGAAATTAAAGCAAAATTTCCGCGCCTTAATCGTTTTTTAACCGGCTATGACCTTGAAAATATTCTGGATGATGATTTAACCACGCTTGATGCCAGCCGCATAATCACAGGTTCCGAAGGGTCGCTAGGCGTTGTTTGTGAAGCAAAACTAAATATTACGCCAATTGCTGAATTTAAAACGTTAATTAACATTAAATACGATAGTTTTGACTCAGCGCTTCGCAACTCACCGTTTTTAGTGGCTGCCAATGCTACTTCAGTTGAAACTGTGGATAGCCGAGTACTTAACCTTGCTCGTGAAGATATTATTTGGCATTCAGTATCAAGTTTGATTGAGGACGTACCAGGTAAAGATATGCAAGGCCTCAACATGGTTGAGTTTAACGCAACAGCACAAGCGGATATTGACGAAAAGGTTAATGGTCTGCTTGCTAAACTTGATACGTTAATGGCCAATAATGAAGCCGGTATTATTGGTTATCAGGTGACGCATTCAAAAGCAGATATTCTTAAAATATATGCCATGCGTAAAAAAGCGGTTGGACTTTTAGGAAATGTAAAAGGGCGTGAAAAACCACTCGCATTTGCCGAAGACACAGCAGTGCCTCCTGAAGCGTTAGCCGATTTTATATCTGAATTTAGAGAATTACTTGATAGTCATAATCTTAATTACGGCATGTTTGGCCATGTTGATGCAGGAGTACTGCATGTAAGGCCTGCACTTGATATGTGTGACCCTGCACAAGAAAAATTACTTCGTCACATTTCAGATGAAGTAGTAAAACTCACTGCTAAATACGGTGGTTTAATGTGGGGTGAACACGGCAAGGGCTATCGTAGTGAATATGGTCCAGAATTTTTTGGTGAAACACTGTTTACTGAGCTTAGAAAGATTAAATCAGTATTTGATCCACTCAACCGTTTAAACCCAGGAAAAATTTGTACGCCGCTTGAATCTAACGAGCAGCTTGTAAGTGTTGATGACACAAAGCGTGCCTATTTTGACAAACAAATTCCTATTGCAGTAAAAGAAAGTTTTGATAATGCAATGGGCTGTAATGGTAATGGCCTTTGCTATAACTATGACAGCCATTCAGCTATGTGCCCATCGTATAAAGTAACTAAAGATAGACGTTACTCACCAAAAGGTCGCGCCAGTTTAATGCGTGAATGGCTTCGCCTACAAAGTGAAAAAGACGTTGATTTACTAGAAAGTGAAAAAGCGATTGCAAAAGGTGAAACTAAATCGTGGTGGGAAAAACGAATTTTCGCTAAACAAAAAGCAAAGGGTGCTTATGACTTTTCTCATGAAGTAAAAGAATCGATGGATGAGTGTTTGGCGTGTAAAGCGTGTACCACTGCTTGCCCAATAAAAGTTGATGTACCGACCTTTAGAGCGCGTTTTTTAAACCTTTATCACGCACGCTATAAACGTCCACTTAAAGATTACTTAGTTGCAAACATCGAATCACAAGCGCCATTGCTGAGCAAAATTCACTTTATAGTTAACCCTATTCTTAAATTGGGTTTTGTTGAGCGCTTGTTGAAAAATCAAGTTGGTTATGTTGATTCACCATTATTGAGTGACAATGCAATTATTAACCGTGTTTCAAAACAATATTCATTTAATTTTAACTATTTGAAAGCGTTAGAAGAAAGTGAAAAGCAAAAAACGGTATTGATTGTGCAAGACCCGTTTACTAGCTTTTATGAAGCTGAACTTCTAGAGGATTTTTGTCAGCTACTTGTTAAGCTTGGTAAAACTCCAGTGTTATTACCGTTTAAACCAAACGGTAAACCACAACATGTAAAAGGCTTTTTAACTGAGTTTGCAAAAACAGCGAAAAACAGCGCCGCGTTTTTAAATCAAGTTGCAGAACTTGATATTCCAATGGTTGGTTTAGATGCATCTCTCGTTATGTGTTATCGCGATGAATATAAACAAGTGCTTGGTGAAAATCGTGGTGATTTCCATGTGTTACTCGCACACGAATGGTTTGAAACGCAAGAACTTTCGCCATCAAAGTTAGGCACAAAAGATGCGTTTGTTTTACTAAATCACTGTACTGAAACAACTGCTATGCCAAATGCCAGCAAAGTATGGCAAAACCTGTTTGCTAGTTTTGGTTTAACGCTCAAGGCAAAAGCAACAGGGTGTTGTGGTATGGCAGGTACTTATGGCCATGAAACGCAAAACCTTGAAAAATCGCGTGCGCTTTATGAAATAAGTTGGCAAGAGACAGTAGATAACACGCCAATTGAACAGCTTGTTGCCACTGGTTTTTCATGTCGTTCACAAGTAAAGCGCTTTAATAACGGTAAAAAGCCAAAGCATCCTATTCAATTATTAAACGCACTTTTGTAAAACAATGCGCTTATTGTGATTCACAATAAGCGCATATCTCTGAAACTATTAGCATGAAGTTGTTAAATAAACTAAAGCATATCATTTTCTTGTTTTTACTATGTTTAAGTTTGTTTGGCTGTGGCAGTAAGGAAACCGTCACCATCGGGCGCGATTCAGTGATTGTCGCTTTTGGTGATAGCCTCACACAAGGCGTTGGTGTTTCTATTTCTGAAAGTTACCCTTCTCAACTAGAAACCTTACTCGGTGTTAAAGTTGTTAATAGTGGTATTTCTGGGCAAACTAGCCAGCAGGGGCTGGCTCGCATTAACAAGGTATTGAATGAAAACATGCCTGATGTGGTAATTATTTGTTATGGCGGAAATGATGTTCTGCAAAGAAAAAGTAAATCTGAACTTACAAATAACTTAAGGCAAATGATTTTAGCCGCGAAACAAAATGGTATCGAGGTAATTTTGCTTGCGGTACCTGATTTTGGCCTGCGTTTATCACCCATGAACTTATATCGTCAATTGGCAAGCGAACACGATGTTGTTTTAATCGAAGACACGCTAACTAGTTTACTTTCAAACTTAACAATGAAATCAGATCGTGTGCATTTAAACGAGAAGGGATATAAGGCACTTGCAACAAAGCTTGCAGAGCACATCAACATCATTAAATAAATCATACATAATTTATTATTTCATAATTCTTTATTAGTCCTTCTCGCATAAACTTATTTATACTGCTATCAATAAGTTATTTAATTAACCTAGCTTTAGGTGCTTTCGAGAGGGAAGATAATGGCACACGATAAAGACCTACCAGATTTTATTCAATTTCCTGGCAATGTAATTGCAGAGCCACCATGCAGAATGCTTAATGCCAATCAATATGGCTTTTTTATAAAAGGCAATATCGACAAAATTCAAAACTATATTGATACAACCCTTAACGCGGTTAAGTCCGACGAATTTCGTTTCAAGGCGTTAAGTGCATACACATTGTTAACCTTCACTGATATTGAAAATATTGCTTCGAAAGTGTCTCCGTTTAGTGAGCAAGGATGGATGCAAGAAACAGATATTATATTTTGGTTACCTGTAGCCAAAATGGTTAACAAGCGTGGTAAAGAAAAAGTGGATCATATTTATTGGTATCCAGCATTTATCACAGTTAACAATATCTATGCATTAATTAATGGGCGCGAAACCTGGGGTTACAACAAGTACTTGTGTGACTATAAGATGCCAAATATTGGTGAGATACCTCAGTATTTTGAACTAAGCCTTGATGCGTTTCAGCCATTTTCACCTAATACTAAAATGGCAAAACATAAACTGCTCGAAGTGAATTTAGTTGAGCAAGGTGGCGAGCACCCAGTTAGTGATTATGTTGAACTAGTCAAAGAAGCGATTGAAATCCTAAAGTCCGATACTGATTTTTTTGACCTCGATTTAAATGCAATTAAACAGTTACTCGATGGTTTTGTTAATCCACAAATGGACCAAATATTATTTAAACAACTTCCTAACGGGGACGGCACTAAAGCGGTTTATCAAGGTGTTGTACATTCACCTTCAATTATTAAAAAGGTACACAGTGCCAAAATCTATAAGCATGAATTTGATGTGACTGTGTTTCAACTAGATACTTTTCCGCTTGGTGAGATGTTTGGCATTTACCCAGGCACCCATCGTGCCTTGTTACCATTTAATGTCATGATGGATTTTGACCAAGAAAAAGCATTTGAAATTATAGATAGGGATTAAAAAAGGATTTTAACATGGCAAAAGAAAAAATTGTGATCCTCGGCGGTGGTGTATCTGCCATGACTGCTGCGGTGTATTTAACAGACGATGAAAATTGGCAAGATAAATACGATATCACTGTTTATCATCAAGGGTGGCGCATTGGCGGTAAAGGTGCAAGCGGTCGCAATCCTTACCTTGGTCAGCGCATAGAAGAGCATGGCTTACATGTATGGTTTGGCGCTTATGTTAATTCATTTAAAACCATCCAATCAGTTTATGAAAAATTAGGCCGCCCTGACAGTATGCCGCTTGCAACATGGCAGGAGGCATTTAAGCCTCATAGTTATGTGGTCTTACAAGAACTTATTGATAATGAATGGCAAACTTGGCCAGTTAATTTTCCTGAAATTCCGGGCAATCCTGCAGATGGCACATTAGACCTGCATTTTTGGGAAATCGCGCGCCTTTTATACTTTTGGCTTAAAAAGTTCATTAGTGATTTAGAAAATAAAGCCGAGTCACTTAATAAAAAGCGTGATATTCATGCACCAGAAGGTGATGAAGAGCAAAGAGTGTTTGCTCATTTTATTGATGAAGTTAAAGAGAAAGTCGACGATATCAAAGAAGAATGGCAAGAATTTAAAGAAGATGCTGAGCATTCACTTGAACATTTCTCTAAACATATTCAAGTAACTCTAAGTGAATTAAGTTACTTTTTTGATAAACGAGTCAGTGATAAAAACTTATCAAACCAAAAACATCCTACCGCAATTCAGTGGCTTGTAAGACGATTCAAACGTTGGATTAACGAAGAGTTTGAAGAGTTACTTGAAGATAATAGCGATATTCGCCGTTTATATATTTGTGCTGACTTAGCGCTTGCTATGATGGAAGGCCTAATTGAAGACAAGGTGTTTGAATGTGGTTTTGGTGCCATCAATAACTTAGATTTTAGGGCATGGTTATTAAAGCACGGAGCAAATGAACAGTTTTCTGTTGATTCGGCCCCAGTGCGTGGATTTTATGATCTTGTATTTGCTTATGAAAATGGTGACTTTACTAAGCCAAATGTTGAAGCGGGTGTTGCAGCTTTAGCCATGCTCAGGTTATCACTGTGTTATCACGGCGGTGTGATGTGGAAAATGCAAGCAGGTATGGGCGATACTATTTTTAGCCCAATTTATGAGTTGCTAATAAAACGTGGTGTAAAATTTAACTATTTTCATCAAGTTTCACAGCTAACACCAAATAATAGTGAAGATAGTCATTATGTTGAAAGCATTAGATTAACCCAACAAGTTAGCCTTAAAACGGGTAGTTACAAACCATTAGTTGATGTAAAAGGGCTACCATGCTGGCCATCGTTTCCACTCTATGACCAAATCGACGATGAGCAAGCAGCACTTTTAAAACAACACAATATTAATTTAGAGAGTTTTTATAGCGATTGGCCAAATGTTTATCACAACCATTTTGGTGAAGCGTTACCAGAGCTAACATTAAAACGAGGTGTTGATTTTGATAAAGTCATTTATGGTATTTCAGTTGCAAGCCTACCACACCTATGTAAAAAATTACTCAAAAAAGACACTGCGCTTAATTTAACCGCAGATAAAGTAAAAGCTGTGTCTACCCAAGCATTTCAGTTATGGCTTGGTAAAACACTTGATGAAACCGGCTGGGCATATACACCAGCAAGTGGTGAACAACCCATTTTAAGTGGATTTAGTGAACCATTTGATACATGGGCGTCAATGGATCAATTGATAAATAAAGAAGATTGGCATGAAGGAATAGAGCCAAAAAATGTAGCCTACTTTTGCAGTGCGTTTACCCAAGAGATTTACCCTGATGCAAGTCACACTCAGTTTCAACAAGAGTGTAATGACAGAGTTAAAGAGAATAGTATCTTTAAATTAAAACAACAAATGCACCCGCTTTGGCCAAACATTGCAGAGCAAGGGGAGTTTGATTGGCAAGCACTTATGGATACGACAAATGAGGTAGGGGAAGCGCGTTTTAATAGCCAATATTGGCGTGCAAATGTTGATCCTAGTGAGCGCTATGTAATGTCGGTGGTAAATTCTAGTCAATATCGCCTGCCAACAGATGGCACTGTATTTGATAACTTTTATATTACAGGTGATTGGATAAAAACGGGTGTAAATGCTGGCTGTGTGGAAGCAGCTACTATGGCGGGCATGGCAACTTCCCGAGCAATATGTGGTTACCCAGAAACAATCAGTGGCGAATTTGGCTTTGAGCCAGACGAAGAATAAAATGTTAAAAAGGCTGGTTTATAACCAGCCTTTTTGCTGTGCAATACGCGCTGCATCAACGCGATTAACAGCATTGAGTTTACTAATTGCTTCTGAAAGGTAATTACGAACAGTGCCTTCTGATAAAAATAGTTTGGCTGCAATGTCATGGGTTTTAAGACCGTCACCAGCGAGCTTTAACGCTTTTCGCTCTTTGTCATTAAGTGGATCAGTATCAGAAAGAGCAAGTAAGGCAAGTTCGGGATCAATTACTTTTTTACCTTGGTATACGGATTTTATGGCATTAATGAGTTGCTCAGAGGGGGCTTCTTTTAATATAAACGCGTATACACCTGCTTTCAGTGCACGTTTGATGTAACCTGCTTTCGAAAATGTGGTCATAATCATCATTTTCAAATTTTCCTGACTGTTTTGTAATGACTCAGCAAGCTCAATACCTGTCATGTTGGGCATTTCAACATCTGAGAGCACAATATCAACCGGTTGATTTTGCAATATCGCAAGCGCCGCTTTGCCATCTTCGGCTTGTGCCACAACATTAATAAAAGGGTCTAAACCAATCAGTGCACTAATCGCTTCTCTTACCATTTGCTGATCTTCAACAACAAGTACATCTATCATATTAATTCCGTTTTAAAAGACATGGCCAATTTAAAGCCATTTTCGTGATCCACTAATAATTCACCACCAAGTGCCTCAATGCGTTGTTTTATGCCATTAAGGCCATTGCCGTTAACAAAGGTGTTTACTTTACCATTGTCGCTAATTGATATTTCTTTTTCAGTAATATTTATATTCACTTTATTACCTTTACTGTGGCGCATAATATTGGTTGTGGCTTCAGTTAGGATCATTGAAATGGTGTTTTGAGTGCTAGATGACACACTATTTAAATGATTATGAATGCTTACTTGAAAACCATTTTGCAATAAATTATTTTTCAACACGTTTAATTGTTCATCCAAGTTAAATTGCTTCATATTGGTAACGGCTTGACGAATATCGCTTAATAATTCGCGACTAAGTATTGCCACTTGCTGTATTTCGTTTTGTGCTAACGAGACTTGGTCGTTCGAGATAAGCTTTTCAGCAAGCTCTGCTTTTAATGCAATTGAAGATAAACTGTGGCCTGCTAAATCATGTAGATCACGAGCGATGCGCTCTCGCTCAGCAACCATTGCTAATAGCTCTATTTTTTGTTGGCTTTGCAGCTCACTTAATCTGTGCTGTCGTTCGCGGCGCTCAGCACGGCCCATAAAGTAAAGACCTATACTGGTTATGAGTGCTGGCACAATATAGTACAAATCAATTAAGTTAAATAAATAAGCCGATAAGGCAATACCAAGTAAAACACCGATTAATCCTTGTAGGCCTTTTTGTTGCCTAAAGTTAAAGCCACAAAAGTAACAGGCAAAGCCAAAAAGCGCTTGTGTGCCAGGGGTTATATAGGCACCAAAAGTAGCAAGAATGGTTATTGTTAATACTGGCAGTAGCGCTTTTTCGCCTTTTGCATTTACCGCTTTTACATAACACGCAATGAATACGCAATAGAGTAGTAGCATTGCGATAATTTTAAATGTTGAGAAACGATCAAAGCTAAAAATAAGCGGTAAAAAATAAAAGCTTGAAAAGGCGAGAGGGCCCCACACCCAATAAGACTTTCCTTCTACTGCGAGGCTTTGTTTAAAATTATCCATTTTGACCTAGGTTTAATGCTGTTGCACCTGATTGCTGTTGTGTTTGCCAGCGAGTATACAATTGATAAATACTAAATAAATAGATGAATACAATAGCAAAAGGCAGTACTACAAATCTATCTTCTGGAAACAAATACCATAAAATAACAAGTGATAGAGTGCGTGTCACTGCATGAATAGCACCTACAGGGTGTTGTAAAGTCCAAGAAAGCGGAAGCCACATTAAACCTGATATGATACCCACACTAAGGGGTATAGTTGTATGATCTAGCTGTGCCATCGGAATGACCAGTCCATATCCCATTAATGCCATAATGACTGTACTTAAAAATAAATTATCAAATGGATTTCGTTCTGATTTTTTAACCAATAATTTTTCATTGGTAATTTTAGAAACACCAATACCAATGTAAAAAATCATACCAGTACCAATAAAAGTAATCAGTCCCAAGTATTGTGTTTCAACAAGCATACCTAGTATCCCGATAATGAACCAAACTGCACAACCAGCGATAGGCATTGCGAGCATCTTCTTTTGTTTATATTCATCTCTGTACTGTTCTAAAGTTTTCATGACATTTCCTTTGTGAAGTATGGGCAAGCATGCTGCCCCGAATTTAATTATTAAGTTGATTAACCTTGATTGCTCTCAATAAGCATTTTTGGCCATGCATAGTTGGGGGCAATTTCAAGAGATGTTTGCCAGTCTTTTATTGCACTTTTGCTGTCGTTCAACGCTAGGTGTGTTAAACCGCGCCACACATAAGTTTCAGCCAAGCCCCACTGATAGCCGTGGTTATTATCTGTTTGATAGCAATCAAGTGCTTTATTGAGTGCCTTTAGCGCTTGTTGTTTACTACCCCCAAACAGGCTTGGCGTGTTATAAGCGCTGATGGCTTTGACTAAATACGCCCTAGGGTTGTTGTTATTGGTTTCAATAGCTGTACTTAGCGCATTGCTTGATTTTGAACCAAGTGAAAAACCTTGCATAGGTTTTATCGAAATGCGATAGCCATAAACTTGCGCTAATAACGCGTACTTTTCACTATTATCAAGCGATAGCTCGTCATGGGTTAAAATCGCTTCAGCGTTATCTAAAAAGGTGAGGGCGGCATCTGCTTGACCTTTTATATTGTGTGCAATCGCAAGGCGATAATTAACCAGTGCACTATCATAACCACTGGCGATTTCAGCAATATCGGTAAGTAACATTACCTTATTTTGTTGTGATGCATTTTCGATGGTATCAATTGTTGTTTGATCACTGAACACCGTATGAGATGCTAATGCTAACGGGAGTAAGAGTGCAATTTTTCGGATTTGAGTAAGTAAAATCATGTTTATTTCCTTAATTTAAATGACTGACCAAGTTTGTTTTGGTTCATCACTAGTATTGGATAAAACAGGATTGATTATTAGAGACGTTTGTCAGCAATTTAACATGACAATTGTCATATAAATAAAATCACAACTTTTGAACTCGTTAATTGCAAGTAGCAAAGGGGATTAGATTAGGTTTTTGCAACCAAATGCAATTGATAATTAATTGCATTCACATGCAATTTGTAATAACATCAGCTTAATGATAATTATTATCATTAAAAAATGAATTTGTGTGAATTGCATAATCAATATATTTTTAACTTGAAGTGCTTAACACGCTGCTCAAGTGCGAAAGCATATGTGGTGGTGAACGAACTAGTAGAAAGTGGCATAGACATAGCGGTGTTTTATGAAAAA
>NZ_JBFKMX010000117.1:0-11129 GCF_041629635.1 Pseudoalteromonas sp.
GAAAAACTGCCGGAATTCCCTGAGTTAAAAATTGTGCCAAATGGCACGCCACTGCAAGGCGATATGCAAGCGATGACAGATTACTTGTTTAATTTTGCTGAGTTAGATGCCAATGACTTTTGCTGTTATTTACTGGAAGTGGATCACCCAATTTGGTCGTCAACCTACCGTGTGTACTTTGAACACCAGTTATAACCGCAGGTTTAAAAATGAAAAAAGGCGCCAATTGGCGCCTTTTAGTTTATTGGCACTGACCAACTAATGACCATGCGCCCCATTGACCTGTTTGTTCAGGGTTTTCACCTTGAGTCCACCAGTTTGCTTGGTATACCTTGTTGTTAAGCGATACCTGATCACCGGCAAAATACACCTGTAACGCGTCCCATGTTGGGGCTTGGCAGTTATTCTGGTTGCCGTCTGTAATTGTAAGCGTTTTTGAAATGCTGTCGGTTTGACCGCTGCTATCAACTACTGTCAACGTCACAGTATAAGTACCCGCTACAGCGTAGCTGTGAGATGGGCTTGTCGCTTGCGATGTATTGCCATCACCAAAGCGCCAATCGACACTTGTAATGCTATTGTCATCTGACGAAAGGTTGCTAAATTGCACAGTAGAGCCACTCACACTAAAGCTAAAATCAGCATTAGGTGCTTGGTCGCCACCTGTTGTGCCACAGGTACCTGAGTCTCGCCATACATTGCTGTAAACATCGGGTTGTGCGCCTGTAGACCACCAAGTTGCTTCGTATTTACGGCCATTAAAGCTTACTTTGTCACCCAGTGCATACGATTGCGTTGACGACCAAGCGGTTAAGCCATCACAGCCAGATTGATTACCCTCAGACACAGTAACCGACTTAGTTAAGCTGTTGCTTTGGTTTGCTGTATCAACCACGGTTAATTTTACGGTGTAGGTACCCGCTTGCTGATATTGGTGGCTTGGGTTTTGCTGCTGGCTTGAGCTGCCATCACCAAAGTCCCATTGATAGCTGTTTATGCCATTATCATCACTTGATGAATCGCTAAACTGTGTAGTTAACCCATTAATTGTGAAGCTAAAATTGGCAGTGGGCGCGTTGTCGTTTGTGTCATCACTTATGCCTGTTTTTTGTTTGATCCAATCGAGGTAACTGGTAGTGCGGGTAAATGCCGTGGCGCCACTACATGCAATGCCCCAACTTACCGTACCAATGCTGTAAAAATCATTACCTACTTTTACCGCATATGGGCCACCACTGTCGCCATTACATGCCGAAACGCCACCTGTACCACCGCCACAAATTACCGAATTTGGTATGTTGTAGTTGAGCTGGCTAGAGCAACTGCTATTAGAAATAACAGGCAATTGCACCTCGCGAAGTACATCGCTTGGTGAGCCTTGATTGTAAGTCAGTCCCCAGCCAGAAACCGTTACGCGGTCGCCAACATCGGCATAAGTTTGTTCAATTTGCTGTGTTGGCAGTTTGGCAGGGGTATATTCGCTGCTTGCAGGTGATGCAAGGCGCAGTAGGCCAATATCATAACCACTGCGAATGCCATTAGCACCACGCCAATATTCATGATTTATTATCTGAGATACAGCAATGGTTTGCCCATCATTACGGCTTATGCTGTGTGCGCCAACACGTACTGTTAATGATGCTGTTGATGCGTTATCAAGGCAGTGTGCTGCAGTTAACACCCAATCTTTACTAATTAATGTACCACCACAACCTTGACGGCCATTCATTAATAGTGCGACTTGATAAGGGCGAGAGTATGGTGTTGATTCTGATCCACCAACAATGTTTGGTTTTACTTCAATAAATGCGTTTGCATTGTAACTTGACGCAAGCAAAGTTGAGAATAAGGACAGCGAAAGAAGTTTAATCTTCATGGTATTTCCTTTGTTGTTATTGTTGTACACAAATAAATCTCAGATACACCTCAGAATCAATCTTTAGCTTAATTTATAAACTGGTCATTCCAGTTTGTGTTTTTGCTTTATTTTTATACAGGCAAGAGAGCACCTAAAGATGGTGTGTAACAATTTATTTACATTGTATATTTTGAACTCGCTTTCAAACAGATTGTTTAACGCGTTATTAGCAAGGTGAAAGCAAAAACTAATCTTAAAAAATATAAAAATTTGGTTAGATTTTTCAGTAATTCATACTTGGCTAGTAATTTTGGTTATAAAAAACTAAGTTTTTAAAATGATAGACAGTGGCCATTGGCTTGATTATATTTATGTTGCATATGCAACATAAATATAATCAACAGGAGACAAGCATGGCGTTAGTAACCCCTTTATCATCGGATCACGACAGCGAAGTGGCAGAACTTGCAAAGTTCTTTAACGAAACCTTAGGCTTTTGCCCAAATAGCGTATTAACCATGCAAATTCGCCCAGAAATTGCCCGTGCATTTATTAATTTAAATAAAGCCGTAATGGCAAACGAAGGGCGCGTAACAGCAGAGCAAAAGCGATTAATTGGCTATATCACCAGTGCTAATACGGGCTGTCGTTATTGTGAAGCGCATACCATTTTAGCGGCCGAGCGTTATGGCGGCAGCGATGAGCGTTTAAAGCATATTTGGCAATTTAGAACATCCGATTTATACAGTGATGCTGAAAAAGCCGCATTTGAATTTGCACTGGCGGCATCCAGCGTGCCTAATGCAGTTAATGACGAGATTTCGGCTAATTTAAAAGAACACTGGAATGATGGTGAAGTTGTTGAAATTTTGGGTGTAATTTCGCTGTTTGGTTATTTAAATCGCTGGAATGATAGCATGGGTACAACCATGGAAGACGGCGCTGTTGCTGCAGGCAAAGAGCACCTAACACACAATGGCTGGCAAGTTGGTAAACACCAATAATTGAGCTTTTGTAAAACAGACTGTTGCACTTAAAAGGCTAGTTTTTAAGTGCAAATTTCACTGCTGCATCTGCGTGAATCGTTGTGGTGTCGTAAAGCGGAATGTCGGTATCGTTTTGTGACACCAATAATGCAATTTCGGTGCAGCCTAAAATGATTGCCTGTGCACCTTGGCGATAAAGCTTATTAATTATGTTTAGGTAGCGCTCTTTTGACTCAAGATTATTCTCACCTAAGCAGAGCTCATCATAAATAACGCGATGCACAAAACTGCGGTCGTATTCATTTGGCACAACAACATCAATACCAAATTTTTCAGTGAGGCGGTTTTTATAAAAGCCTTGTTCCATGGTAAACGCGGTACCTAATAAAGCAACGCGCGAAATACCATCATTGATTAGCTGCGCCGCTGTGGCATCGGCAATGTGTAATAGGGGAATTTGAATCTGCTGCTCAATTTGGTGTGCTACTTTATGCATGGTGTTGGTGCAAATTAGTAAGCAATTGGCACCTGCGGCTTCTAAATCTTGTGCTGATTTACTGAGCATATCGCCCATTTGTTGCCATTCGCCTGCCCGTTGTAGCTTTTCGATGTGATCAAAATTAACACTATACAGCAAGATTTGTGCGCTATTTAAACCACCAAGTTCAGCCTTAACACCTTGGTTAATTGCTTTGTAGTAGTTGAGTGTTGACTCCCAACTCATGCCACCTAAAAGGCCTATTGTTTTCATCGTATTACCAATACTCAGCTTGGTTTAGTGGTGCAACACAGCTTATTTCACCAACCAGTTCATTGAGCGACTTACCCGTTAAAGAAACAGCTTGCCACCCGTGTGGGAAAGATAGCGTAAATGGCGGGGTAAGTTGCTTATCTGAAATCGGTTCAAAACCCGTTTTGCTGTAAAAACGTGGGTCTCCATAGGTGACTACAAAGTCTACGCCATGATCTTTTAAGTCGTTAAAGGCAAAGCGGATTAACCCTTGACCAATGCCTTTACCTTGTTGTGATGACGCTACCGCCATTGGCGATAAGATCATCGCTTTAATTTTGCTAGGGTGTTTGAAATAAAGCTGGCTAAAAAACACAGCAGCAAATAAAGTACCGTGCTGATGAGCGATAAAGGGCATTAATTCATCGGTATTACATTCACGTTGCATTTGGTCAGTTAATGCACCGATTTGTAGGCCCGTGTTCGCGCCCTCTGAATCACTAAACACATGAGTGAACAGTGTTGTGATATCACTAGGAGAATGCTGCCCTAAACGCTCAAATTGCATTTAAACAGTACCTTGTTTGCATTGTTGTATGTGTTTACCGTTGTCAGCCACATTATGACGAGCCAGAGGTTTTGTGATTACTTCTGATGCTTTTTCTTTGGTTTCTACATCTTGTAACCATACCGAAATGTTTTCATTGTTAATTTCGTGAGCAAGCTGGTAATTTCCACCTTCAGGAAAATCCATTTTGAAGTTAATAAACGCTTCACGGTAAGAGTGTAAAACGCCAACGTTTTGAAACGTTGCTTTTACCCAAAGGTCGTGTTCGCCTGCTGGGTATTGCCTTGCCGCAATCCAACCCGTTGGTTTTTTGTTATGACACATTAAATAAACGTATTCTTTGGTGTCATTCATATGATCGTAACTAAAATTCTCAACGCGGAAATGACCGTCTTGTACTTCTTTTTCGAAAGGGAACATTGCGCACGCTGTTAAGCTTGCAATAAGAGGTGAAATTAAAAGGAGTTTTTTATTCATCTTGATTCCTTGTAGATGAGTGAGAGTTTTTAGAGTAATTGCTTTTATTCGAAACTGCAAATGTTTCAATAATCGGTATAACCTTCTTTACCAGCACCATAAAATGTATTGTGAACATCATTTGGTAAGGTGTTTAATGGTTGATTTTGCGCCATTTTTTCTACCAAATTTGGGTTGCAAATATATGCTGTACCAAACGCGAATAGCTCTGCAAAGCCATGCTTTAGAAACTGTTCGGAGCGTTGTTGTGTCAGGTCGCCGGCAAGCATTATCGGGTGCGGATAAAGTAAACGCATTTGCTTTCTAAATGAGTCGCTAATCGGTTGGTGATTGCCAATATTTTCCGATAAATGCAAATAAGCTAAGTTTAACGGTGCGAGCGCCTTCAAAAGTGCAAGAGTGAGTTTTGGCATCTCACTGTCATGTTGTTGGAAGCTGCTAGAAACAAATGGTGAAATACGCAGCCCCACTTTATCACTGCCAATAGCATTGGCAACGGCGTTGCAAACATCGACAGTTAAGCGAATGCGATTTTCAATTGAACCGCCGTATTGATCATTACGCTGATTGGCATAACGGCGCATAAACTGATCAAGCAAGTAACCATGTGCACCATGAATTTCAACACCATCAAAACCTGCTAACATGGCATTTTTTGCAGCAATCACAAAGTCATCAACTGTGTTTTGAATATCGCTTAAATCCATGGCTTTTGGCATTGTAGTTTCTATCATACCTAGCTCGCCATTGGCCATTGGGCCATATACTTTATCTGGCTCTTTAAGAGCTGAAGGTGCCAAGGGTTGTAATCCTTCAATAGCAGTACTTGAGCGCCTGCCCACATGCCAAAGCTGGATAAAAATTTTGCCACCGCGCTCATGCACTGCCTGAGTTACTTTTTGCCAGCCTGCTATTTGCTCTTCAGTATAAATACCTGGTGTAAGCGAATAGCCACGTGCAACAGGTGAAATGGGCGCACCTTCTGTAATAATCAGGCCCGCACTTGCACGTTGAGCATAATATTCTGCCATTAAATCGTTAGGAATATTACCTGGTTGCGTGGCACGAGAACGGGTCATGGGTGCCATTACTATGCGGTTTTGTAGGGTGAGCCCGCCAAGTTGCAGGTTATCAAATAGTGTCTGGCTCATGGCTTTAAGGTATACGCTAGTATCTCAACAATTTGTGATGGCGAAGTTGCCCAGGCTTGTGCGCTACCGTCTACTTCTTTAAGTGCATGCACAATGTCTTCGCTATGCAGTGTAATGTAAGGTTTACCTAATGCTGCGCAGTAACCCGCATCAAACGCCGCATTCCACTGTTTGTATTTGTCGCCAAAGCGAATAATCGCTAAATCACACGATTTAATGGCGTTTTGAATACGAATGGCGTTAACTTTTGCTGATTTGTGATCGCGCCAAAATGGATTACTTTCTCCACCTAGGCAATCGCCTGCAGCATCACTGGATTCATGGTCGGTATTGGGCGAAACAAAGGTAATGTCGAGCTGTTTTGCTTGGCAGCCAGAAATGATTTGTTCGCGCCAGTCGCTGTGAATTTCACCTGATAAATATACTTTCATTTTGTGCTCCTTACATGTCTAATCTTTGGCTAAAACAAATTGAGTAAGCTTTGCCACAACGGGTGCTACTAAGGTAACTGCTGGAAAGGCAACAACAAAGGCGAATGCCCATGCTTTTAACCAAATAGTCAGAACGTTATCAACTAATCCAACATTAAATAATGTGATTACAAATGACATTAAACATGACATTAAAAGCGCCATAAAAAAGGCAAAAACAAAGCGTTGATACTTACTCGGGATCATTATTCAGACTACTTATTAGATACACCATCACAGCCTAACATAATTGGCGTGTCAGCGAGAAGGTCACTTAATTAAATTTAAAATGGTTTTAAAACGCTCATCGCGGCAGTCTTTGACTAGCTCAAATAACGCCATTTCAAGGCCTGTAATGCGTGCGCCCAGATGCTGCAATTTATTAACAGCGAGCTGTTTGTTTTCTAGTTTGCGCGATGCAATACAGTCACTCACTAAATGTACTTGGTAGTTATTTTGTAACAGACTCGCGGCAGTTTGATATACACAAATATGCGCCTCAATTCCGCAAACGAGCCAATTGGGTTTGTTTGCTTTGGCGATAGCCGCAAGAAAGTTTGGCTCGCGGCAGGCATCAAAAGTGTATTTGGTAATCGGGTTGATGCCATCTAATAAAGAAGCGATGTTAGGGTGCGTATTGCCAAGTTTTTCAGGGTTTTGTTCAAGCCAAATAATCGGTAAATTGAGCTCTTTGGCACCGCCAATAAGTGCTTGGCAGTGATTAATGTATTGCTCGCCGCCATCCATTAATGTGGCTAATTTTCCTTGAATATCAACAATGATTAAACCGGTATTGTAACAATTTAACATCTTTAGGCTTCCTTATTTGTGCCGTATTTAGCTATTTTGTACGGGTATAGTCCGTCAGTAAAGGAAATTTACTTTCACCAAAATTGATAGTGAGTGATATGGTTTCATCGCCATTAAAAGCGTGTTTAAACGGCAATGGATTAATACGTGCACCATTACTTACCTGCGCTATTAAATGGTTGTGATTTAATGTACGTGAACCGCTAGATAGGTTTTTAATCGTGACGACGGCAAAGCGCTCTCCCTCATCGTTGCTCATTAAAATAAAATTGTTTATTTGAAAATCACTTAGTTCAGGCTCAATATTGCGCTCATTGGGAAACGCCAGTTCAATGCTATTGGGTACCACGCGGTCAACGCTTATCACATCTTCATTGGCGCTCACTAAAAATGGCAAGATACATAATAAAAGGCTAAAAAATCGCAGCATAAGAGTTCCTAGTTAATAATGCCAAACGCCGTTAAGGCGCTTTTTGCTGGGTGGTAAAGTAAATGCATTGGTTTAGTATATTTTGTTTAATATCTAATGGACTAAGCGCATTAATAATAAGTGCTTTGGTGCTATTTAATTCATCACTTTGCATAAAATGGTTTAAAGCGTCGTCGTGTTCAAATACACAAGTGATTTGCAGGCTTTGTGGGAACTTTTGGTAGTTTACGGTATGAGTAATCCAACAAAAGCCTGAAAGATCTTTTAAGTGGTTTTCGCAAAGTGCAGTTAGCGCTTGGCGAATAGAGTTATCAATTTTTTTATCTGATTTGCGCATTATTCTTTATGTTAAAAATTAGCTGAGCAACGAGCTGCTGTTGCTCAGCAAGTTACTATTGGTTAGATGAAAACAAATGTTATGACTTACTTTTAATATCAAATACCACATTAATTGTGGCTTTAAAGGTTAATTCATCTTGAAGATAAGTGCCTGGCGATACCGAGCCCATATCGGCACTTATCATTCGGGCGTTGCCCATTTTTTCCATATTACTGTAGTGTCTGATTTGTTCATGATTTTGAACATCAATACTATAAACTTTGCCAAGTGATGCACCAAATGCTTTGGCAAGTAAAGCGCCATTGCTTTTTGCGTTTTCAATGGCAAGTTCAACGGCTTTTAGTTGTAGCTCTTCTTCTTTTGATGATGCCATCTCAAGATGTTGGATTTGATTTACTTCAACACTTAGTGCTAAGTCCATTACGTCACTTAACAGGTTTAAATCGTTTACCGTAACTTTGATGGTGCGATTAGCTGAATAACCCACATGCAATTGTTTACGTTGCTGCTGAGAGTATTCATAGCGTGGTGACGTGGCAATGCGCGATGCAACAATGTCGTTTTCTTTGATATCAAACTTTTTTAAGCTTTTTAACAGCGCATTAAAGCGCTTGTCTACTTCAGCTTTCGCTTCAGCACTTTTTTTATCAGTATGCTCTACCGATAAATGCAAAATTGCGATATCGGGTTTTACTGAAGTTTCACCGTAGCCTGTAATGGCAATATGTCGGTGATTGGGCAGCTGGCTGTTGGCAGATGCAAAACTGGAAAGCGCTAACAGTGATAGATAAAACAATGGCTTCATGGTACGTCCTTTTTAAATAAGTCTCTGTTTTGAGATACGAATTATAAATAAGTTCACCATAAAGCATTGTCAAGAATTGTTAAACCGCCATAAAATTACCATGAAACCCAAGTGGTAAGGTGTAAGGCAGCCAAGCGCGGCAAATGGGCCCATCACTAACATGACCTATTTTGAAAATATTAACGCAGGTGCGTTTTGACGGCACATGCAATGCTGTACCTACTAAATAGCCGTTTCCTTCTTGTTGTGAATTATCAATAATCACATGCTCTTCAACTAAAAAGTCTTCTCCATAAACAAAGGTATCTTGCTTGCCATTATTTACATTAACCACGCGCACACTGTCGCTCCACACGTCACTTGTTACCGATGATAAAGTCACTAGTAAATTATTTTGTAGCCCTGTTAAGTGGTCGTACACGCGAGGGAATTCACTGATGCCATCAATGATTTGCTTATCGCTAGTACCATTTTGATGAAGCGTGAATAATACGGTGTTGGCAGGGGTAGCTTCGCTAGTTACACCGCGCATTAAATCGCTCATGTAATGCAAGGATTCAATATTTGGGTAAAGGCTTGCATCAAAGCGAATAGTGCCTTTTGCATCTTCCCATGCATTACCAAAGTGAAAAACAAAGCCAGCATCTAACTGGTATTCGCGTTTTAAAGTAAGGGTGTTTTTATCAACTACCAATACGCGCATTGGTTGCTGTTTATTAAAGCGAATAGCACCAAAAAAGCGCTCGTCGGTTTTATCTCGTTCAAGCGATGGCAAAATTATGAGTACATGATGCTGTGTAATTAGAAAATCATGTAGCATGCCGCCACGATAGCCACTTTGCAGCAAATTCACTTTTTGTGTGATACCAAATTTATTGATGTGGTAGAGCACAATGTCGCCGTTGATGGTACTGCCAAAATTCCAAATACTGCCATCAGCCTCAACTTTCGGATGCGCCGAAAAAGGCAGGCCTTTTAAGCTGTTACCATAGCGCGTGTTGTTGCCTAAATTGACAACTCCTTTGGTTGCTAGGCTGGTGGCATCAAGTGCTGTTGCAGAACCTGCTTCCCAAAGTGCCCAAAGCTCGCCATTTACTGGGATCACATTGGTGTTGGCTGTGTTAATTGCATCAGGGCTATTTACCGATAGGCTGTTTTGCAGTTTGCTATCTGGGCCTGAAAATAAAAATTTATTGGCTGTTTGCTCTTTTTGATATTTAGCTGTTTGCACAAATTTGCCCTGATGGGTGATGCCACGCTCAGTAAAGTTAAATTGTTGGATCATGCCATCGCCTTCAAACAGGTGCAGGTAACGCTGATTGTTGCGCTGATGCACCGCTGGTCCATTGCGATAAAGCGAGCCCCTAAAATCACGAGGCACCGCGCCTTCAAGGGTTAGCTGTTGCAAAGGTAAATCATGAGTTACACCTTCAAAGCCAATTAAATTTGGGTTGGAGGCACTTGCTTTTTTAAAAAGCTCGTCGTTAAGTTTTAAAAGGTCGTTGTGTGCCTGTGGCAAATTTGCAAAGGTTGGCAGCGCAGAGCAGCCAGCTACCACAGATAGACCGAATAAGCTTTTAATTGCGTCTCTTCGCTGCATAATGACTTTCCTTAGTAATTTACTTTTGAGGTGTTAATAACTGGGCTATCAGCAACTGCAAATGCCATTTCGCTATAGCTTGGTGGGCCAAATCTCGCAGGAGCGTCATTGGAAAAGCCATAACCTTCAACGGGGATGCTAAGTATATTGGTATCGAGGCTACCGTTATCATTTTCATCATGGAAAAAACGGATGGCGTAGTCACCTGGTGCAACGTCGTTAAACGTTACGCTAACATTACCTTTTTGTGCGTTAACAACGGTGTTGTCATAGACTTTACCTTTTTTGTAGTTGTCCTCTCCTTGGAAAAGCTGCACAAAGAGTTTGCCATTGTTATGCTGAACCGCTTCAATATTAAATTGCACGGTTTGTGCGTATATAGGTAGAATAAAAAGGTTTAAAGCAAGTATGACTAGTTTTAAAAGTTTCATTGTTTGTCCTTACAATTGAGTAGTTATTCGAGCGTTAAATCGCTCTTAGGGAAACCTTAAAATGAATCTTTTAATGCAACAATGACGCTTTCGTCAGTAGGTGAGAGCGCGGAGGCAGCCACTATAACGATTAACGGCACCGGGGAGCGTGACGGCGTCTTGATTCGCAACGACGATGCCCAAATCAGCTCGGTGAAGGGCGATATCAGAATCTTGGGAATCGGCGACAATGGGGTAGGTGTTGTCGACGGTGCTGTAGTCTCGTCCACCGGCAAAGGAGCGGACGCGGCGACGATTACGATCGACGGTGCTGGAGGTACGGGCAGTCACGCTGACGGCGTCGTCATCTTCGGGAATCGGACACGAGTGATGTCAACCGATGGAGACATCAAGATCATCGGCTCGGCGATCGGCGTCGACATCAAATCCTCCAGCGCCGTCACGGCTACGGGCGCCGCGACAATTGGCGTTAC
>NZ_JBFKMX010000118.1:0-11089 GCF_041629635.1 Pseudoalteromonas sp.
CCAAGTGCTTATTTTTGATGGTTCTTATTTATTGGGTATGGGTCCTCGAACACCACAAGCGGTAGCTGAGCTTGCATCAAAGCTTCACCCAAATGCGCAGCTTCCTTATGGTTATCAATTCAGCGCCTTACAAAGTGCACCAAAAACTAAGTCTTTGTAAATGTTAGTGCTTAATCAGTCACTTATCCCGGAACAAACCGCTCGAAAACTGTTAATTTGTTTTCTTATGGTGAGTTCAGCTAGCGTAGCCCTATTTGCTTTGGCGTTTGGCGGTGTAGATATTGAGTTAGCACGACTATTCGCAATTTTATCAAACCCAGATGCGACAAGTTTAGAACACGCTGTTATTTGGCAAATACGTTTGCCACGCTTGGTGTTAGCTATGTTTGTCGGCGCTGGTTTGGCGGCATGTGGCGCTGCAATGCAAGCAATCTTCAGGAACCCACTCGCCGACCCAGGTTTAATTGGCATTTCAAGTGGCGCTGCATTGGGTGCCATTGCGACTATTGTTCTTGGCTCAACACTACTTAGTGGCTTTGTTGAAAACTACGGTATTTACGCAGTGCCTCTTGGTGCATTTATAGGTTGCCTTGCAATTTGCGCGATTATTTATCGCCTTTCCAGTAATGGTAATCGTTTTACCATCGTAAGTCTGTTACTGGCAGGCATTGCCGTTAACGCGATTGTTGGCGCCGTGATTGGAATTTTGACAATGATCAGTTCCGATGAACAACTGCGGGATCTGACATTTTGGAGCATGGGTTCGCTTGCTGGTAATAGCTTTAAGATGATCGTTCCTGCTTTATGTTTAATTGTGCTGTGTTGTATTGGTATTGCTAGATTAGCACAGCCATTAAACCTCTATTTACTTGGTGAGCAGCAAGCAAAACATTTGGGCATAAATGTTATTTCCCTAAAAAAGCAGGTCTTTATTTATACTGCGCTTTGCACTGGTGCTGCTGTGGCAATTACAGGCATTATTAGCTTTATTGGCTTTATCGTACCGCATATTGTGCGCTTGCTATTAGGCCCTGATCATCGCTATTTATTACCTGTATCGATGTTAGGTGGCGCTATGTTACTTAGCCTCGCCGATATTTTAGCGCGCACTTTGATTTTGCCTTCAGAGTTACCAATAGGCTTAATCACCAGTGCCATAGGCGGCCCATTTTTTCTTGTAATGTTATTTAAAACCTACCGTATTAAGGAGCTATGAAATGTTACGAGGCAAAAATATTTCAATAAACATTGGTAATAAAACCTTGTTAAACAATGCATCCATCGAGGTAAAGCAAGGTGAAATGGCTGTTGTTTTAGGGCCAAATGGTGCGGGTAAATCAACCTTACTTAAAGCCTTATGTGGTGATATTGCTATTAGTGAAGGGGCTGTAAGCTATCAAGATAAAGCATTAGAAAGCTACAGCAATGATAGTTTGGCAAAAATGCGCGCAGTGCTCACGCAAAATTATGACTGCGAGTTTCCCTTTAGTGTGCAAGAAATTGTCGATATGGCGCACTATGTTCATCAAAATGATTATAGTAAATCTGAGCTTGCGGCGTTTTCAAAGCAGGCAATGGCACAATTGCATGTTGGCCATTTAGCAAAACAAGCTTTTCCGAGACTCTCTGGTGGAGAAAAGCAACGCGTGCAATTTGCTCGGGTGCTTTGTCAACTATTGCCAATTTTAGAAAAGCAAAAACCCTGTTATTTGTTAATTGATGAACCAACAGCGAGCCTTGATCTCTATCATCAGTATCAAGTGATGCATTTGGCAAAAAAAGTTGCAAAAATGGGCGCAGGCGTTGTTGCCGTAGTGCATGATTTAGCATTAGCAGCGAGTTTTGCCGACACCGCTTATTTGCTCGAAAACGGTAAAATTGTTGCTTATGGCGACCCTAAAAATGTGCTCAATGAACCTCAGTTACAAAATACTTACGGTATTTCAGCACATTTAGCAAATAGCGACGGTTTTTTACCTAACTTACGTGTTGCCGCGCACTTTGGCTAAGTTTTAGCTATTTGGGGCAAGTTTGAACTCTGCCCTATTCACCTACTTTCATTTAATAAAATAAGCCCATAGTTAGTTCGCTTATCCTGTAACAACTTAAATAGTTTACATCCATGAAGGCATTTCGTTTATTGCACACAATCACCTTTATATACTGGCCGAGCTTGTCTTAGTCTGAGAGATAAAACCAATAAACCATCAATTAAAGTATCGCTAAGCTTTTAAAGGTCGAATCAAGCCAGTTGAACTTAGATGCATAATGCAATTCCTGACTCCGTTGGTGCAGAACTGACTCATTGGTTAGCAATGTTATCTGCCCTAAACAAAGAAATACCAAGTTAAAAAAACTAGGCTGAGAACCTTGATTATCACACTAAGGCGCGCTTCCTAAATTGACAAGTCAGCTCTAAAGTTATTAGCATGCAGTTTGAGTTCTTTTGTGTAGCACACTGTTAATGAAATATCTTGCCGTACTATTCATCGCTTTTTTCTATTGCCCAAAAAGTTGGACGACTCCCGCTAACATAGAGAGCACGTGTCAAATTAATCCTAATCAGTGTTTAACATTATTAGAAGAGAGTTTAAATAAAGGTGTCGAGCCAAAAACATCAGAATGGTACCGCTTCAAATTTTTACAAATCCAAGCTTTATTTGAACTTGAACAAGCGCAACCACTCACCAAAGTACTCAATGAGCTAAATTCAAAATCATCCCTACCGACTTTTTTGCAACTTAAGGTTTATATTTTAAGTGCTAAATATGCGATGTTTAGAAATAACGTGCAAGACTTTGAATTATATAAGTCAAAAACATTTAACTTAATGAAAGAGTTAAATTTGGATACGCTCGATCCATATTCACTGATTGAGTATGCAAATTTTCATATTTATTTAAAAGATTACCAAACAGGCATCGATCTCTTATTACCTTTGGAGCTGAAATTCAGAAATCACCCAAATAGTGAACTAAAAAAAACGATTTATACCAATCTTGGCAATATGCATGCACTACAGAAAGCGCATAAAAATGCTTTTCAATACTTTCAGCTCGCATTTGAAAACGCGCAATTGTCTTTAAATAAACACTATGCGTTAATGACTCATTACAACGTAGCTCGCAGCCACCAGATGCTTGAGATGCACAACGAAGCTGAACAAATTTTCTTAGCTGTATTATCCGCAGAAAAAACGATTGGGCACCCTACTATCAAGAATTTATGCCACTATCGCTTAGCCATTTACTATAGTGAACAAAACAACCAATCGAAGTTAAAGACACACCTTAAGCAGGTTGACCCGACTAAACTTTCCTCAGCGTTATTGAAAGAATACCAGCACTTAATAACCGCTAAATAAGATGCCGCTAGAGGTTAGTGAGCCCATTAAGACACCCTAGCCCTAAACAAAAGGGGTCAACCATGCTTACCCAAGCCAAGGGCGTAGTTTTATTCTCTCTTTCAAAAGAGCAATAAACTCTTTTGTGCGTAAACTACGAGCACTTGGCTCAGTCCCTAATAAAGCCACAATTTCTGCTGCCTGTAATGTATAGTCGGGAAGCAGTTTGACCAACCTTCCAGCAGCAATATCAGGAGCTAAGTCCCATTCTGAACGATAAATAATGCCCTGCCCATCTAACGCCCATTGTTTCGTCACTCTGCCATCATTACTCGCCAATCTTGGAATAACTCTAATGGCCTGGTCTTGCTTTGTTTTCGCATGTTGAAATCGCCAAAGAGAAACATCTTCAGCATTCTCTCTAAGCACAATACAATGGTGATTACGCAGTTCTTGAGGGGTGCTTGGCATGCCGTATTTCTCTATATAACTAGGCGCTGCACATAACAAACGTTGATTTTTTGCGAGGGTCGTTAACTTGAGGGAAGAGTCTCTAAGCTCACCGATATAAACCGTAATATCCCAATGCTGACCGTCTGCATAATTGGGCGCATCTGACAACATTAATTCAACAGTCACTTTTGGATGTTTAGTTTGAAATTCACTGATTAACGGCGCAACGTATTGCTGGCCAAAGCTAATTGATGACAAAACCCTAAGACATCCCGACATTTCAGTTTGATGTAGTGAGAGAGCTTCATGTAAATCAGTAATTTCGGCAAGCACTATTTTTGCTCTTTGAGCCAACATTTTCCCTTCATCCGTAAGCGCTATTTTTCTCGCATGCCGTTCTACTAGCTTTATGTTCAACTTACTCTCAATGAGTTGTAGTCGCTGAGTCACCGTTGGTGGAGTGACATTTAAAAATCGAGCAGCAGCAGCTAAAGAGTTTTGCGTTGCAATAACACTAAAAAAATGTAAGTCATCACTGTTTATCATTAAGTACAAACCTAATCATAGAGTTACTTTTCATTAATGTTATGCGAACAAAATTCTAGTTACAATCCTTTAAAAGCTTAATAACACGCAACTGACCTAGCATTCAAAACCTTACCCAAGTGAATATGAAACTAACTAGGTGAACATAATAATTAAAGGAACGTCATGGAACTAACGCAACTTACACTCGAAATATTAATGTTTTTGTTTTTCGTCGCGCTGATCGCAGGATTTTTAGATACCTTAGCCGGTGGAGGTGGCTTGTTAACAGTCCCTGCATTAATGATTAGTGGCATCCCTCCAATAACCGCATTGGCAACAAATAAGTTTCAGTCTACATTTGGAACTGCAACAGCAAGCTTAATGATGCTACGCAATAAACGTATTCATTGGCAACACATTAAACCGTTGATGCTAGCAGCTTTTGTCGGATCAGTAATCGGTACAATAGTTGTGCAATTTATCAATACCAGCGCTCTCAATTTCATTATCCCAATTGTTATTTTGAGCATCGCGATTTACTTTCTGCTCACACCAGCAGAAACAAATGAGCTAACTAAGCCAACCTTGTCTGAAAGTAAATATAAAAGATACGTAATACCCGCAATTGGTTGCTACGATGGTATATTTGGTCCTGGCACCGGATCCTTCTTTACTCTTGCGGGTCGTTCTTTGCGTGCACAACCATTTCTTCAAGCAACTGCTATCGCTAAACCACTTAACTTTGCAACTAATTTTGCGTCACTGATTGTTTTTATATTTGCTGGAAAAATAATGTGGCTGGCGGGGGGGGGCATGGTTGTCGGTCAGTTTATTGGAGCTTGGTTAGGTTCACATTGCTTATTCAAAATACCTGTTAATTTACTGCGTTATATGGTGGTATTTATTTGCGTGTCAATGTTAATTAAATTTATGTATTCATTGAATTTATGACGAACAAATTACAAATAAAAATGACAAAGCCACCCATCGTAACTAAATCAAATAAAGTAGGTGTCATTGTTATTCGATTCATATGACTAACTTAACGAACCAAACAGAAAAAGAAAAGGCTGATAAACAAAAAGCTAGCACAACAGCTAGCCTTATATGTTGCAAGGTTGAAAGGAAAATCAACGACTCTGATCCCATTGATTCTGAATTAACGAGCTTCTAAGATCTTCTGGGTGTGATCAATCCACTGGAATACTGGCACGCTCGCGTCAATGTAAAAGTCGGGTTGAATACCTTTGCTGTCTATCGCCATCTCAGGAATTCTAAAACTCTTAGATAAGCTGTAATAGAGTGTATAGTGTTTACTTGGCGACTGAACTTGATGCATATTGGAAATATCTAAAACGCCGCGGGTTGTCACACCAAACAGTTTCACTTTTTGGCT
This sequence comes from Pseudoalteromonas sp., assembly GCF_041629635.1. Taxonomy (GTDB): domain Bacteria; phylum Pseudomonadota; class Gammaproteobacteria; order Enterobacterales; family Alteromonadaceae; genus Pseudoalteromonas. The sequence continues at coordinate 5,721 of NZ_JBFKMX010000118.1, forward strand.
TTGCTTAGCCGCCAGTAAGAATTGTTCTGCGGTGCTGCCATTTCGATTATCAATTAATACACCGACACGTCTAGGTAGTGGATGCACACGATCGAAAGTTTCCACCGTAACCGTGTCTTCTTCCAAGTTAACAAACTCACCTAAGCGATTTTCTAACTTTTTATAACTTTCCTTTGCCCACGCTTTATCTTCGTCGCTAAAGTTGTCATCTTCCATAAACTTCAACATTCGAGAGTTATTTAGTGTTGTAGACAAAAACTCAAGGCCAATAGTGCGGATAGGATTAGTATAAATAATTGGCAATATCTCTTCATAGCTAACATCACTGCCACCGCCATTACCACGTATATCGATAATTAAATTTTCCGTCTGAAGAATGGTGTCTAAATTATTTTTTATAACCTTATCGATGTCTTTTTTAAAACTATGATCAAATGAAGGAATTCTAAGCATTACGGTTTTATTTGATAAAACCTCAAATAATGGTTGGCGTACCGCCATAAGTTTCACGTATTGAGAAACCTCAGGGGCGCTCGCAGTTTTTGCATTCTGACGTGAAAGCGTGAGCCAATTTTTACCTAACACTAAATGGTTTTTATCTAGATTACTTACCGAGTCAATAGACCGTAAGGAATGATCTGCCATGTAGTAGCTCACTTTATGTGTACCATTACCGCTAGCATGAATTGTGAATTTAATTTGCCCTTTCTTCCAGCTCGCGTTGCTCGACTCAATAACGTAAGCGTTATAATCATTACCCTCTTTTTTCAACGAAAGTTTATAGCCTGAAAATGTCCAAATCCCCTCCCAGTTCTCCTCTTTTTTAGTTTCAAGATACTGACTAAAAGCTAATTCATTAAAGTCATGAATTTTAGACGTTTCATTTTGTGACCCTTCGCCATCAACATTAAGGCCAATACCAATATGTCCATCACGAAAAAACGACAACCATCCCTGTAATTGTTGATGGCATTCAGTTGCTGAACGACTATTTTTAACGGCGTTAAGGTATTCAGTATTGTGACTTTTATAGCTGTTTTCACCTTTAGTAGAAACAGCGTATTCAAAACCTGCATCATTATTTTCAAACGTTGTTTTGAGCCACTCGAATTCACTCTCACAGTCAAGTGTGTTTGCCATTGCTGTTAATGGTAAAAGAAGTGTAATAAACGCAAGTTTTTTCATTAATATTCAAGTCCTTATTATTGGAATTTTCCGATTTTAGTAGTCCATTGAGTGGGCAGATTACCTAATTTAAAGCACCTATACAAATAGAAACCGAAAAAACGAATAAACAAAAAGCTAGCGCGAAAACTAGCTTTTCATGAAAGAAGTTAGATAGGAAAATCAACGACTCTGACCACATTGATCGCCCAAACTAAATCAAATTAGAGTGGGTGTCTTTGTTATTGCTTTTTATTGGCGTGTCAAATCATATTGGCTCTCTTTGAAACAAAAAACACCTTAGTGACTGATTGATTTTTATACAAAAATTACAAAGAACAACTATAAAACCAGCCAATACTTTGCAACCCTTTAAGTGTTTTGCTAAGAGGATAAACTAAATGTTACAAATCAATTAAGTGTCAAAAACAGTTTCATATTGACTGGTAGTTTGATTCCTGTAAATTTAGCAGCTTAATGGATAAGCACATGTTTTAAAAGCAATTACAAGGTTTTATTATGTATCAAAGGACTTTGATTAAGTTTATTTTATTTACAACTCTATTCGGTTTAGTCGCTTGTGGCGGTAGTAGTAAAAAACCAAAACTACAGGTAAATAGCTCACCAATTGTTAACGCCGGTGCTGATTTTCATGTTAATGAGACCAATGAAGTAAATCTACTTGCAACAGCTTCTGATCCTGACGGCTCAATTACAACAATTAATTGGCAACAAACCGCAGGCCTTCAAGTAGAACTATTAAACAGTAATAGCTTAACACCATCATTTGTCGCGCCTACAGTTGCTGTAGGTGAACAGCAAACTCAAATAACCCTTCAAATAACGGTAACAGATAATCAAGGAGCTTCGTCCTCTGATGATATCACTATTACAATCAACGCTGTAAACGAACCACCGCTTGTTAATGCAGGTAATGACATTCAAGTTAATGAGACCAATGAGGTAAATCTACTAGCTACAGCTTTTGATCCTGACGGCACGATTACAACAATTAATTGGCAACAAACCGCAGGTCTTCAAGTAGAACTATTAAACAGTAATAGCTTAACACCATCATTTGTCGCGCCTTCAGTTACTGTAGGTGAACAGCAAGCTCAAATAACCCTTCAAATAACGGTTACGGATAATCAAGGGGCTTCGTCCTCCGATAATATCACTATTATAATCAACGCTGTAAATGAACCACCGATTGTTAATGCAGGTGAAAATATTGAAGTCAATGAAAAAGAAATGGTTGAAATTACAGCTACCGCAAGTGACGATGATAATAAAATAAAATCTATCTTATGGCAGCAAATTTCAGGAACACCTGCTTCAATTGATGACATTAATAGTTTAAAACTTTCCTTTGTTGCACCTAGCATTCCATTATCTCAGCAGCAAGATAAACTCCTTTTCCGAATAATGGTAACAGATGAGTTAGGCTTAACAGCGGAAGATGACATTGTTGTTACCGTTAATCCTTTAAGTCGTAAGCCAATTGCCAATGCTGGAACTGACAAAACTTATTTATTAAGTGAGTTGATCCACCTTGATTGCTCTTTGAGTTCAGATCCTAATAATTACCAGCTTTCATATAACTGGCAACAAACGCAAGGGGATGAAATTGTAATAGAAAAGGCAACTAGCTGTAATCCAAGCTTTACTTTACCTAACCAACCTTCACAAATAGACGTGATGTTAACTGTTACGAACGAATTAGGATTAGCATCTCAAGATACAGTGAGAATTACAACGCGAGAATATCAAGGTAATTTAAATGAAATTGGGCAAGATAAAGTAATTTTACAGAGCAAATTAAACTCAAATGGTATTTATCACCTTTCATTAAACCCTGAAAAAGAAATCGCTTTTGTATCTGATAGCAATATATTAACTGCTGTTGATATTTCAGAACCGTTTGATTTGAAACCTCACCCTTGGCAAGGTACTTCAGGAACCTGCCAATCCAGTTTTAGCCAAGATAATTTTTTGGTTGCAAGTTGTGTTAACGAGCTTCGCTTTTTTGATATTACTGATTTACATAACATCCAATTGGTGAGTACAGTCAAAACAAATGGCTCATTTAACAATTTTGTATTGTCAGGAAATCTTCTAATAGCATCAGCTCCAAGAAATATTGGCTCTAACCAAGCAGACCGTATTGTTGCTCTGGATATTTCAAACTTAAGCAATCCGCTTTTTTTGGATATTTCGACAATAAATAACGTTTTTGATGCTAACGATGCCTGGGTATCTGGTCTTGCAATCAAAGGTCAAACCCTTTTCACCGCAGCAAGTGATGGAATGCTAAGAGCTTTTGATATATCAAATATTGAATCGACTAACCTTATAGCTACATTAGATTTAGAGGTTCCCCTTGGTGAAGTAGCGTTAACAGGAAAAAGTTTGTCTGTCGCTGCAACAACAAAAGGTGTTGTGCTAGTTGATATAACTGAATCAAGTAATCCGAGTATCGCAGGAAACATTATGGCCCCCCATGGGGCATACAACCTATCTCAAAATGCGAATGTACTGAGTGTTGCCAGTACTAGTTTTAATGAAATCATGTTTTTTGATATTAGTAATTTAAATTCACCAATTTTAATTGGTAAAAGAACTGAAGCATTTAGAGGAGTAGATCTTTTCTTACAGAATGATACTTTATTCTATGTAGATAGCAGCTTAGCAGCATTAATGAGCCAAGATATATCTAATTTATCTGGCTTAGCTGGTGTTGAAATCATGCCTAGCGCAAGAGCAAAAATTAGTAGTATTGCTGCCAGTAATGACAAGTTATTTTTTTCAAGTGACAATAATCGATTAGTATCGGCGAGTATAACGAATAATAATAACCTAGCTATAAAAGCCTCGTTAGATGTTTCTCAAGCAAACCATATTACACTGATAGATAATCAGCTCTTCTTAGCAGCAAATGATAATTCATTGAAACTAGTCGATGTGAATGATGAAAATCAGTTGACCTTAATATCGGAATTGCAAGTTGATGAGGCTATTTCAGCAATAATCCCTCATGCTAATAATATAGTGATTAGTGAAGGTAACAGTAAGCTCCAATTACTCGATGTTTCAAAACCCGAGGTTATCAAACCAATCTCTGAATTAATTCTGAATACAGGTCAAGCAATCGGAGATATTGATTCAAATGACTTATCAATTATCACAGCAACACAAGATAACTCTTCAATAATTCAATTAAATTCCAGCGGCGAATTAGAATCAATTGCCAATATTTCTTTTGACTTAGCTCCAGATGAAGATGGATGGGAATATAACTCTGTTGTTATATATAAAAATTATGCGTATCTTTTAGCAAAATACTATGGCCTTCGCATTCTTGATATTTCCAATCCAAGATCTCCTAAATCGGTTAAATCAATTCCAGACATATCGGGAAGTCAATTAGAGTTAATTGACAATAAACTGTTTGTTATTGACCCTTTTAGCGGAGTGTCTATTTACGGCTTAGACGAACCTACTAAACCACGTCAATTATCGAGCTACTTAACTCGAAATTCTATCTATAAAGTCGCAATTGACAGTGAAAAAGTTTACAACTTAGAGCGAGAACGAACAGCTCATCATGATTGGACATTTTGGCCTCTAAAAGAAACTTTTTCTTTAGTTGACTTTACAAAGTCAATAAAGCTTAAACAGTCATATTCGCTAGTTAATACAGACTCAAATTTATCTTATGATGCAACATGGCAATTAGATGGTCCGGTAAAATTAGTTTGTATCGTAACAGGTGGTAGTTGCTCAGTTGAACAAGATACTGCTAGCAAAACAGCTAAGATAATTTGGCAAATACCCAGTGATGCAGGTGATCACCTTATTTCAGTATTACTTGCTAATTCAAACTTTTATGATGTAGCTGAAGACAGCGTTATTGTTGAATAATCAATTAAATTTTAAGGTTTACCAACTGCACCATAAAATGCTTTGGTAAATTGAGTTGTGAGTTTTAACCAACTTTCAGGGTCTATTGATAAACGGGTCAATAAATGTGGTGTGACGTTAGGGATTGATCCTCGTTTATCCTTTCGAAGAATGCACCCGTCAGATCAATGGTCATGGGGTCACCCATTTGGTTTTTGGCCATGCATAGACTTTAGCAACACAGCCACACAATGACATGATGACATTTTGATTTATTTTTAACCAAAACGTTATGCCGTTGTCAC
>NZ_JBFKMX010000119.1:0-11029 GCF_041629635.1 Pseudoalteromonas sp.
TATCAGCAACTGCAAATGCCATTTCGCGATAGCTTGGTGGGCCAAAGTTCACAGTCGCATCATTTGAAAAGCCATAACCTTCAACGGGAATGCGAAACATATTTGTATCTAGGCTGCCGTTATCATTTTCATCATGGAAAAAACGAATGGCGTAATCACCCGGTGCAACATCGTTAAATGTTACCGTTACGCTACCTTGTTTAGCGCTCACAATGGTTGCGTTATACGCTTTGCCTTTTTTGTAGTTTTCTTCCCCTTGGAACAACTGCACAAAGAGTTTGCCGTTACTGTGTTTAACCGCCTCAATATTAAATTGCACGGTTTGCGCGTATATAGGTAGAATAAAAAGGTTTAAAGCAATTACGCATAGTTTTAAAAGTTTCATTGTTTGTCCTTATATTTGAGTAAATAATTCGAGCGGTTATTTGCCCGTGAGATAAACGTTAAAGTGATTTTTTTAATGCAACAATGACGCTTTCGTCAGTGCAGCTGAAAACTTCGTAAAATAAGTCAAAAGTAATGGTGTTCAATTGGCGAATCGTGAAATAAATCAACAAAATCAGTATTTAACAGAGTTTCGGTATGCCAAAGACATACTGAGTGATTCATTGGTTGTGGCTATTTTTGTGATCTTTTTAACCTTTCTAAGACCGTTTGGAATGCATCAGGTCGATTTGCTGTATGCAGGGACTTTTTGGACAGTGATTTGCTTTACTGGCTATGTGTTGTATTCGCCAACCATGTTTTTTTTATCAAAGTGGCTTTCCCGAGTGTTACCCGAACCAATCAATAATTCGGTAATTCATTTAGTCATATCCACGTTAGTAGCAAGTGTATTAATGGGGCTGTTAGCACCTTTTATTATTTCGGCTTTTTTTGGCATATTTAATGATTATTGGCAATCGCTACCGTTATCGTTTTTAACAAGTCTTTTTATTGGCGGTATTATTACGGGTGTAGGCTCAATTAAAAATTTAGTGATGCAGCAACAGAAACAACTTAAACAAAATGCTAAAGAATTAGCGCTAAATTCAGAAAAAGTAGAGAACATTCAAAGTCAACCAATCGAATCACTGATTAATGAATTACCCATGGCAAAACGCGGTAAATTAATTTGTTTGAAAATGGATGACCATTACTTAAATGTGATGACAGATAAAGGTGAGCACCTGCTATTAATGCGCTTTAAAGATGCACTCAGCAAGCTGGAGCATTATGACGGCTTTCAAACACACCGTTCTTGGTGGGTTGCCAAAGATGCCGTGGTAGATACTAAAAAAGATGGACGAAAGCTGGCGCTTGTAATGGTGAATGGCACCGAAGTGCCAGTGTCACAAACCTATTTAGCCAATACCAAAGCGGAGTTAGATCTTAAATAAACCATTAATTTTGAAATTTTATAAGCGCAACAGCACCTTGCTTACTAGTTTTGTTTGTAAGTGTTAACTCACCGTTTTGGTTACGTATTAATTCACGGCTTAATACTAAACCAATGCCTGAACCCTCAGGTTTGGTTGAATAAAACGGCACAAATAGGTTGTCGTTTAAATCAACGCCAATACCGTTATCTTCAATGGCAATTTGCCAATTATCGGTTTGATTAATCCGAATAGTCACGCCAGAGGCGTTCGCAGCTAAATTTGCCTCATTGGCGTTTTTAACTAGGTTGAGTAGCGCCTGCTCTAACTGCTCAATATCACAGGTTATACAGCCACTTTGTTCAATGATCATATCGACTTCGGGAAACAGCGCTTCGCAGCGTTTGGCTATTTCATCTGTGGTAACGTTGGCAAGTTCTGCACTTGGGATTTGCGACAACTTTGAGTAGCTTGCAACAAATTCCAACAAGTGCTCAGCGCGTTTCTCAATTACGTTAAGCATAGTGGTTTGAAGATCAGACTGAGTGTTTCTCGGTAACTCTTGCAGCGACTGCGCCATTGAATAAATTGGCGTAAGTGAGTTGCGAACTTCGTGATTTAGTACCCTTACCAGCTTTTGCCATGCTTCTTTTTCGTTATGCCTTAAAGATTGTTCAATGGATACAAATACCAACAAACGATAATGGCGATTGCCTCTTTGCAATAGATGTGCAACTACTTTATGACGTTGATTATTTTGTTTGAGCTGCCATTTATCGGCATCGACACTTAGTCCTAGGCTGGCTAAATCATTACCTAATAAGTTAGTAGTTTGATAATAATCGGATGCCGCTTGATTGTGATGATAAACCTGCGATTGGCTATCAATTACAATAATGGGTAGTTCAAGTTCGTTAATAAAATCAAAGATAAAACTTTCGTTTTGTGCGTATTCATGGCGTTTATTTTGAATGCGCTTGGCAATAGTGTGTAAATCACGTTTGAGTCCAGCAACGCGACCTGCTGAGTACTTAGCAAGGTGCCATACCGTAAACTCTTCATTAGCTAAGCCATCAAGCTGCACAGCAACGCTGTCGAGGGTATTAAAAAATCGGCGATACAGTGAAGTAAATACCAGAATAACTGGGGCGAGTAGGGCAATAATCAGTGTTGTGCCTTCAAGAAAATCGAGCTTAAAGTGCACAATTAAAAAAATTAATAGCCCTAATAAAATCAAACAAGGTAGCGTAAAAAGTGCAATGACCGTGCGTTCTAACGAGTGCTTTTGCATTAGCTGCTCTCTTTAACGCTAATATTGAATTTTTCGATGCGTCGATAAATAGCTGATTTACTTAGCCCTAAAAATTCGCCTGCAGCAATAACGTTGCCATCAAAGTGCTTGAGCGCATTATTGATCATTAGCTTTTCAGCTTGCTCTAGGTTCATCAGTGGCACACTTTCATGTTGTGTGCTGAGCTCGAGTTGCAAATGTGTTGCTTCAATACTGTCGCCATCGGTCATAATCACCGCGCGCTCTAATACGTGTGATAACTCGCGCACATTACCTGGCCAACTGTGCGCTTTGAGTTTTTCTAACGCGGTATTTGTAATTTGTAAAGGCTCAAAACCGTAGCGCTTACAGTGTTTTTCAATAAAGTGATTGGCAAGTAAGGCAATTTCGTCTTGGCGTTCGCGAAGCGGCGGAATGGTGAGCACTAGAGTATTTAGCCTAAACAATAAATCACGTCTAAATTCGCCATTGTTAATGGCTTTTTCAAGGTCGGCATTAGTTGCCGAAATGATGCGTGCATTGCTGGTTTGGGTTTTTGAACTGCCCAGTATTTCAAATTCACCGGTCTCTAAAACACGCAACATCTTGGCTTGCAGTGGCATTGGCAAGGTGCCAATTTCGTCTAAAAATAAGGTGCTATCATTGGCTCGGGAAAAGCGTCCTTCGCGGTTTTCTTTAGCGTCGGTAAATGCGCCTTTTTTATGACCAAATAATTCGCTTTCAAATAAGTTATCGGGAATAGCAGCCATATTCACACTCACCATATCGCGGTTTGCGCGTGGGCTGTTATTGTGAATGTACTTAGCAAGTAGGCTTTTACCTGAGCCATTTTCGCCGGTGATCAGCACATTCGCGTCAGTTTTGGCGATGCGGCTCGCGGCTTTAACGAGCGTTTTAGATTGTTCGCCTAATGCTAAAAATCCGCTGCTAAGTTGGGCATCGCTGGTATTTTCTGGCGTTAATTGGTTTTCGATAGATTCGAGTAATTTGACGTTTTTCCACGGCTTTTCGACAAAGTCGGATGCGCCAAGTTGCATTGCATTAACGGCTAAATCAACCTTTGCCCATGCGGTGATGACAATCACGGGAATTGTCAGCTCTTGGTGTTTCAGTTCTTTTAAAAAACTGAGGCCTTCTTCACCAGAGGTGGTGTCTTTGGTGAAGTTCATATCAAGCAAAATTAAATCGATTTGCTGATTTTTTAAAAGGGCTAAGCCCACACTTGGGTGGTCTGCCTCAGTGCACGTGTAGCCATGGCTTTCAAGTACAATGCGCGCCGATAAACGCACATCGACATGATCATCAATGATCAGTATTTTTTTCATAATTTTATTTTTATAGTCATAAAACTTATACCAATTGCATTAATTAGCTGGTCATTTAGCTCGCTAGAATGATCAAATGATTAATAAAATTGGTATTAGCCCGCTCAGGTTTGCAAAGCGGGCTTAGAGCAGAGGTAATAACCTCAAATTTAGGTTAATTATCTCTTAATACAGCCATTGGCTTTGCGTTTATTAACTTACTCATTGGGAACAAGGTTGCAAACAAAGCAAAAATCACAATGCTTATGGCAGTTATACTGAGCCATAGCCAATTGAGAAGCAACCAATTTGATAATTGTGTTTTAAACAGCATATAGCCGCCAATCATTACAACTATTGCGGCAATAAAGGCCACAGCTAAAGGCAGTAGGGTATCTGACAACAGCTGCTGATACAATCGCTTGCGCTTTGCACCGAGAGCCATTCGCATACCGTATTCGTAGCGGCGCAGACCTAGGTTATAGCTAAGTACACCATATATACCAATGCCAGCAAGTACTAAAGTAAAGATCCCCAGTACAATACACAAGCTCAATGTGATGCGTTCCATATGAACTATTTTGGCGTGCTCGTCTTCAAGAAAATCAAATTTCCAAAGGCCAATACGGCTATCCACGGTTCGTGCTGCTTGTAGTAACTTTTCGCGGTTTAGGGTTTTGCCTTGTTCCATTTGAATAATGTAAGGGTAGCCAAACGCTTGTGATGGCCACCAAAAATGACGCCCTTGGTGCTTATCAAAAAACTTAGGGTGATTAAAGTTTTCAGTTATACCAACTACCTCAACTGGGTTATCAGGGTCAAAACTTAAGAATTTTTCGCCAATTAAACTGCCGCCAGGTTTAAGTAAATCATTTACCGCTTTTGACACTAAAAATTCGTGCTTTTCACCGCGAATGGCAGCTTCGCTAAAGGTGCGACCTTCAATAATTTTAAGACCAGTAATATCAAAGTAATCGCGGCCAACCCAAGCTTGTGGAATAAAGATAGTTTCTTTACCTGACATATCTTTTACTGTACTTGAGCGTACGCCATCATTCACAGGACTGTCGCCATGTCCAACACGGGCAACACCGTCAATTTTTTCAATTGCCTTGCGGATGTCGCTAATAGCGTTGTAACGGGCCTCTGGCGTTCTGTCTCTGTCGCGTAAAAACATATACACGCTGTAGCGGTTCTCTACTTCACTGCCAAGCGGCCGTAATAGCGTTTCTAACGTTTTGTTTAATGCCATGGTGGCACCAATTACAAGGGCTGTTGCTAAAAACAGTTGCAGCGCAATTAACAGCTTTACAGTGCTGCCTTTGATTTGGCTAACACCACCTTTACCTGAGCTTTGAATTTGCGTTCTAAGCTGGCCATAGTTGATTAATCGGCTGGTGATAAAAGCAAATAACCAAGCAAATACCACACAACAAATTACGGCAGAAGATACTACGGTGAGGTCGAGATTAATGGCGCTAACAAGTGGTAAATGACCTTCACTCAAAAACTTAAATAATTTAATGCCCCAGGCCGCAAAGAACAGCCCCGATATTGCCGATACCACCATCAGTAGGCTTGATTCAACTAGAATACTGGTGAAGATAACACGGCGCTTTGCACCTAAAACAGCTTGCAGTGCGAGTTGTTTGTGCTTAACTACGGCGCGAGAAATAAATAAGTTACTGACATTTAATAGGGCAATAAGTACCAGACTGACCACGCCCACTAACATAAAAATTGCTAACGTATCGTTGCCGTTAAGTTCCTTTTCACGAAAATTCGTGACGATCGGCACAATGTCGTCTACTTCATCAAATACCGCTTTCCACTCACTTTTTATTTCTAATAAACGTGCATGTAAAAACGCTTTGGTTGATTCGTTTGTTTCGCCCTCTTTTAAAGTGCCAATAAGCTTAAGGCTGCCAAATAAGTTCCACCAAGGGCTTGGGCGATCCTCATTATAAAAACGCAGATCTGAGCTGAAGTGAAACCATAAATCACTTTTACTGCGATTAAACATAAATGGGTTTGCGTACTCTTTACCGACCACACCAACAATTTTGTATTGGGCATTCACCAGTTCAATGGTTTTACCTAACACGTTTTTATCGCCGTTATAGTACGTTTGCCAGATTGGATAACTAATTAGCACTTCAGTACTTTTATCATCAAGGCGTTGTTGTGGTGTTAAATAGCTGCCAAGGGCTAGCGGCATATTGGTAATGTCGTAATAGTCATCGCTGGCAAAGGTCAAATTTAGCTTAGGCTGACCAGGCAAATTCATGATTACGTCTTCGCCAATGTTAACTGCGGCGACTTTGTCAAAATTGTCGTGGTTGTTATACCAGTGAATAATCGACTGAAAGCTTTGATAACCTGGGCTATTTTTATCGGAATAGACGTTGTCTTGTTCCACTACCACTAAGCGCGCTTCGTCATCTAGATTAAGTGGTTTAATAAAGTAGCTACTAAATAAGCTCATCACCACAAAAAAGCAGGCAAGCGTGAGCGAAAGAGTAAGCACAATGGCGCTGGTAAAGCCTGGCGCTTGTAGCAGCGAATTGCTAGCGTGTTTAATTTGTTTGGTTAGGCGTTGGACACTCATGCATGCGCCTCCAATTGGGTTTCAACATCAATTGCGCTGACTGTTTGGTTGTTAGTATTGAGCACTTTGCCATCGAGCAGTTTTACTTGTTTTTTAGCGTAGCCGGCATAGCGCGGGTCGTGGGTTACCATGCAAATTGTGGTGCCTTGTTCGTTTAGTTCGGCAAGTAATGCCATTACCGCATCACCATTTTTTGAATCGAGGTTACCCGTTGGTTCATCCACTAATAAAATGCTTGGGCTGCCAGCAAGGGCGCGCGCTATCGCAACACGTTGTTGCTGACCACCCGATAATTGATTTGGTTTATGTTTTGCACGATGATCAATTTCCACTTGTTTAAGTGCTGTATTTACGCGGGTATCAATATCAGCTTTGCTTAAAGCGGGTTCGCGATACAACAGCGGCAGCGCTACATTGTCGTAAACACTAAGCTCATCAATTAAGTTAAACGATTGGAAAATAAAGCCAATATGCAAATTGCGCAGCTCGGCAAGGGTATCCATATTAAGGCTGCTGGCATCAACACCTTCAATTTTATAGCTGCCACTGGTGACATCATCAAGCAGGCCCATCACACTTAATAAGGTTGATTTACCACAGCCTGATGGGCCGCTAATAGCAATGTAATCACCTTTATGAATTTGTAAGTTGATATCGCTTAATGCGTGAGTTTCTACGTCGTCGCTAAAGTAAATTTTTGACACATTGGTCAGTTCAATTACCGGTGTATTTTCCATGATTGCTTCCTTAATTATTTGTAATCGTTATTGTTTGCAAGTGTTTAAAATCAGAGCTGTCTGAAATTACAAGGGTGTCACCGGCATTTGCACCTGAATTGATAACAATGTTATCGCCGGCTAGTTTACCAAACTCAACTTGGGTTTTAACCAATTGATTTTCGGCAGGGTTTAAAATGAAAATATGGTTTTGTGTATCGCCACTGATAAAGCTTGGGCGACGCACATAAAGGGCGTGGTTAAGCTCGTCGGTGACAATATCACCTTCAATGGTGAGCTGTGGGCGGGCATTGCTTGGTAAGGTGCCTGTAAGTTCAAGCTCTACAGTAATGCGACCATCGCTGACGATTGGATTAATACGATTAACCACCGCTGATACCGTACCTGCGAAGGTGTTTACGCTTGCTTTTTGACCGACTTCAATGCGGCTTGCTTCGCGCTCTGGCACATTTAAATCGGCAAGCAGTTGATGCTCACTGCCAACTACCGCAAGCGGTGCGCCCATTTGCACAGATTGGCCTTGCTCTACATTGACTGCATGTAACATGCCATTGATGCCTGCGGTGACATTGAGTTTGTCGACATCTTGCTGTGCTGCATTAAAGCTAAGCTCAAATTCGCGCATTAATTCGCGCTCAACTTGTAATCGTTGGTTGTGTAAATCACTCGCTTGGCCGAGCTGCTGTTTGGCAAGAGAAACGCGTTTACTCAGCTGTGATACTGCTAATTGCGAGCGCTTGTAATCAAGGGTAGATACAATGCCTTGTTCAATTAGTTTTTGCTCAGCTTCAGCGCGCAAATTGGCGTTGGCGAGTTCGCTTTCAAGCAAAGTTAGGTTTGCTTCAAGGTTTAGTTTTTCGCTTTTTTGGCTAAGTTTTAACGCTTCAAAGTTGGCTTTTTGACGAGCAAGCGTTAAACGAGCGCGGTTTAGCTGCTGCTCAAGTGTAGGATTTGAAAGGCGCAAAATCACGGTGTCTTTTGTTACGCGGCTACCCGGTAGGTGAAATACTTGCTCTACTTGTGCTTGATAACGGGCAGTAATAAAGCGGCTGTATTTAGAACGCAGTTGGCCAAAACCCGACACTGTTAACTTAAGTGGGCCACTACTTACGTCTGCAAGCAGTAACTCATTTCGGTTTATTGTTGCACCGCCATCACTAAATGAGGACGCAAACCCCACGACTAAACTGAGCGATAAAATAATCGCGAGCGGCATCGGCCAACGTTTCTTTTTATTATTACTTGCAAGGCTTTGTTTAATATCCATCTGACTAACTTAATAACTTTTGATAGTTTAGCTATAGCGAAAGCTATGCCATTAATTAAACTCAATAAAATCAAGTGCTTATTTTTTTGCGGTTGAAGTTGATTTCCCTTGAGTGGGAATGGGAATTAAAAGTGGGAAAATAATTTCAAATAGTTATTAAACGATTAGTCTAATTAAACAGGTATAATAGATGTGGTATTGAGGTTTACCATCGAAATATGATTAAAATAGACTCATACTGTCAACCTAAGTTACAATCCTGTAACCATCTGGATTTATTAAAAATAAAATGGTTTTTCTATGCTGATTTTTAACGCGGCTAAACGCATAATACTGCTAGTTGGTATATCACTCTTTTTTTCCGCGTTTACCTGTGCGTTGGAAACGGCCACTTCTTCAGCGTCAATTCAGCCAATAACCCAAATAAAAGTCATTCCAACGAGCTTTCACGATTTTAAATCGCACGATTATTACACCACGTTACTCAAACTCGCACTTGAAAAAACGAAGGATAGTTATGGTGAGGCAGAAGTTGTAATCACTAAAGAAATGTTGGTGCAGGATAGATTTTTTAAAGAGTTAAATGCTGAGGGGGCTATTGATGTTTATTGGACGGTAACCTCAATTACGCGAGAGCAACAAGCAATACCAATTAGAGTGCCTTTGCTTAATGGTATTATGGGTTACCGGGTATCAATCATACTTAACAAGCGGTTAAATGAGTTTAAGCAGCACTATAATGAAACTTATCTAAAAAAAATGATTGCTGGGCAAGGCCACGATTGGCCTGATTATAACGTACTTACTTTCAACGATTTTTTAGTGCTTGGAACGAGCAATTACAATTCAATTATTGAATTATTAAAGCGACGTAGAATTGATCATTTTCCGCGTGCGATTAATGAAGCTTTGGTGGAGCTTGAGACATTAAAAGATAATGAGTTGGCATTAGAGCCAAATATTTTACTTCACTACCCCTCTTATATTTTCTTTTTTGTGTCTAAATCAAATCCAGAGTTAGCAAAGCGCTTGGAATATGGCTTAGCCCTTGCAATTGCTGATGGAAGTTTTCAGTGTGTCTTTGAAAAATATATCGATATTAATCGCATTCGCTCGCAATTAAATTTGCCATCACGGCGGCTGGTTTCGTTAGATAATCCGCTCTTATCAGAGCAAACACGTAAATTGGCGTTACAACAAATATGGCAAATAGACACTTCGAGTAAATGCTGAACATACTTTACATAATAAGACAGCTGTTTCTTTTGTTGAATTTAGCTCGTTTTCTCAATTGATTAGGCAAGATTTAACAAGCAATCCCTATGCTTTTTTTAAAGCCATTATCAACTTAATTACTCCTTTTGAGTGTTTTTCATACTTTTACAATGGGTTTACGTTACTTTACATATCAACATTCATACTTGTGTTTGAGATAATCAAAAGCAGGTATACAAAATGAAATCATTACCTTTTATCAGTGTTGTTTTGGTAAGCTCGGCGCTTGTTGGTTGTGGTGGGAGTGAGTCACCGCTTATTTCCATTAATGAACCCGTTGCAATGTCAGCGCCAGCAGTTACAGCAATGTTGGATACGACAAATCAAGATGCTTATGCCATTTTTAACTTTTCTAGTGAGCAAACAGCAAATTTTGAATGTCAACTAAACGAATACGATATTACTAATTGCACTAGTCCGCAACACTATGTAGGTCTTGAAAGTGGTCGTTATCTACTGAAGGTATGGGCAGTTGTTGATGGTAAACGTAGTGAACCAACAGAATATCAATGGACTATAGACAGTGTATTCAATATTACTTCACCACATGCCGATTTAGTTAAAACAACGGTTCAACCCAGTGCGGTTAATGATGCAAGTTGGCGCGGCATTTTCCGCATCAATTGTGATTTCTCGCATGCCAGTTATAATGATCCGATTGTCTATCCTGGGCAAGAAAATGCAGCCCATTTGCATCGATTTTATGGCAATACCGAGGTTGATCATTCAACCAACATGGAATCACTTTATAGTCAGGGTGATTCCAGTTGCCAAGGTAATCATCTTAATCGCTCATCATACTGGGTACCGACTTTATTAGCGCCCGTATATGATCCGAACACCGGTGACCAAACATTTGATGAGTCAGGTCAGCCCAATCTGCAAGTTGTTCCAGCAGTTGTTGGTAATGACGATGAGGCACATGAAGTGTTTTATTACTCAGCTGGGGTAGATAACCTTAACAGTATTGAAGTTATTCCTGCCGGATTAAAAATAATAGCGGGCGATCATATGGGTCAGCCTGGGCAAGCACAGTCAACGAGTATTGTGCGTTGGCATTGTCAGTCGTGGGAATCAAATGATTCTACAAATCCGCGTTTTAGCACCAGTATTCCGGAGTGTGTTGCACCTGATCGCCTGCGAATGGATGTATTTTTCCCGAGTTGTTGGAATGGTGAAGAGCTTGACA
>NZ_JBFKMX010000120.1:0-10993 GCF_041629635.1 Pseudoalteromonas sp.
ACTTACTTCGATGTAATAACCATGTACCTTGTTATAGCTAATTTTTAAGGTGGCAATGCCAGTGCGCTCTCGTTCACGAATTTCCATCTGCTCGAGAATATCAGTGGCGCCTTTGCTTAAATTACGCCATTGATCAAGCTCGTGATTGTAGCCGGGGGCAATCACACCACCATCGCGAATCAATACCGGTGGATTGTCGATAATAGCTTGCTCAAGCAAGTCTTGTAACTCAGATAAAATTGGAGTGGCTTGCTTAATTTGTGTTAGGCGCGTGCTGCTCGCATCATTGATTAAGTCATGAATTGGATGCAGTGTTTGTAGTGCCAAACGCAAACGCGACAAATCACGAGGTCTTGCTGAGCGCAGCGCTAAGCGCGCAATAATGCGCTCCAAATCGCCAACTTGTTTAAGTGTGTCGTGTAGTTCGTGGTTAATAGCTAAGTCGTGGATTTCACCCAGTGCATCAAGGCGATTGTTTAACTCTTGTTGATCGCGAATTGGGCTATGCAGGCGACGTTTTAGTAAACGAGAGCCCATTGGAGTCGCTGTTTTATCAAGCACTTGCGCAAGAGTGTTATCAAAACCGCCCGATAGATTAACAGTAAGCTCTAAATTTTTACGGGTTGCAGCATCAAGAATGACATTTTGCTCATTTTGCTCAAGGCCAATCGCATTTAGGTGCGGTAATGTCGTGCGCTGAGTATCTTTAACGTATTGCATTAAGCAGCCCGCAGCTTGCAGAGCAAGTGCTGCGTTTTCAACGCCAAAACCAACTAAATCTTTAGTGCCAAACTGTTTATTTAATGCGGTCTTCGCGCTGTCTAAATCGAATTCCCAAACAGGGCGACGGCGCAGACCATTATATTGCTCAATGATACGGGTATTTCCGAGCGTTTCAGGATATAACAATTCAGCAGGTGAAATACGCTGCAAGCTCGATGTCAGCGCTTCGTCATTATCAACTTCTAAAATACGAAAACGTCCAGAGTTAATATCTAAATAAGCAATACCATAGGCGCCTTTGTCGTTGTGCGAAATAGCGCATAGTAGATTGTCTTGACGCTCTTTTAATAAGGCTTCGTCAGAAATGGTGCCTGGTGTGATAATTCGCACCACTTTGCGCTCAACAGGCCCTTTGCTGGTGGCAGGATCGCCGACTTGTTCGCATATCGCAACTGATTCGCCCATTTGTACTAGGCGTGCTAGGTAGTTCTCAACTGCGTGATAAGGCACGCCCGCCATAGGGATAGGATCACCGCCAGCTTTGCCGCGATGAGTTTGCGAAATATCAAGTAATTCGGCAGCGCGTTTGGCATCATCAAAAAACAGTTCGTAAAAGTCGCCCATGCGATAGAAAACGAGAATATCTCGATGCTCAGCCTTAATTTTTAAATATTGCTGCATCATTGGCGTTTGTTGGCTGATAGTATGGTCTGAATATAAATCTAACGGCATAATTGACTAATAGTTGTTATGTAAAAGGTAAAAAAATGATATTACCCGCTCATATTTCTGAGCTAGCGGCAAAGTTGGGTGCTAGTTTAACCAATAAAAAGCTTTGGATCACTACTGCTGAATCATGTACTGGTGGTGGCATTAGCTATGCATTGACCGATACCGCAGGTAGTTCTGCATATGTTGATCGCTGTTTTGTTACCTATAGCAATGAGGCAAAGCATGAGTTACTAGGTGTAAACACTGATGTACTTGAACAATTTGGCGCGGTAAGCAAAGAAACCGTAGAACAAATGGTGGTTGGTGCAATGCAAGCTGCTAATGCTGATGTGGGAATTGCTGTTTCTGGCATCGCAGGTCCAGGTGGTGGCAGTGTTGAAAAACCTGTTGGTACTGTATGGATTGCGATAAAAGTACTGGATAAACTATCAGTTAATCACTGTTTATTTGCCGGTGATCGTGCTGAGGTTAGATTGCAAGTTATTGAATATTCATTAGAAAAAGCAGTTAAGTTAATAAACTCATAAAAAACACTTGATACTGGTAATCTATACAGTATACTTTGCTGCGTAACAGAGATTTGGAGAGTCAAATGGACGATAATAAACAAAAGGCCCTAACAGCTGCGCTATCACAAATTGAACGCCAATTTGGTAAAGGCTCAATTATGAAGCTAGGCGATAGCCAAGCACTTGATATTGAAGCTATTTCAACTGGTTCGCTAGGTATTGATATCGCATTAGGCATTGGCGGTTTACCAACAGGCCGAATTGTTGAAATTTATGGTCCAGAATCATCAGGTAAAACAACGTTAACATTACAAGTAATTGCATCAGCTCAAAAAGAAGGTAAAACCTGTGCTTTCGTTGATGCGGAACATGCCCTAGACCCAGTTTATGCTGAAAAATTAGGTGTAAATGTTGACGAGCTTTTAGTTTCTCAACCTGATACAGGTGAACAAGCATTAGAAATCTGCGATATGTTAGTACGTTCTGGTGCGGTAGATGTGGTGATTGTTGACTCTGTTGCTGCATTAACTCCAAAAGCGGAAATTGAAGGCGATATGGGTGATACCCATGTTGGTTTGCAAGCGCGTTTAATGTCGCAAGCACTGCGTAAGTTAACGGGTAACATCAAGCGTTCAAACACGCTTTGTATTTTCATTAACCAAATTCGTATGAAGATTGGTGTAATGTTTGGTAACCCAGAAACTACAACGGGTGGTAATGCACTTAAATTCTACTCTTCAGTTCGAATTGATATCCGTCGTACGGGTTCAGTAAAAGAAGGTGATGAAGTTGTTGGTAACGAAACTCGCGTTAAGGTCGTTAAAAACAAAGTTGCACCGCCATTTAAGCAAGCTGAATTTATTATCATGTACGGTCAAGGTATCTCAAAAGAAGGAGAGCTAATTGATTTAGGTGTTAAACATAACCTAGTTGATAAAGCGGGTGCATGGTTTAGCTACAAAGGCAGCAAGATAGGTCAAGGTAAAGCTAACTCAATTAAGTTCTTAAAAGAAAATGTTGAGATTGCCAATGAGATTGAGCAAAAGCTTCGTGAAATGTTATTACTTCAAGCAACAATTCAACCTGAAGAAGGTGAAGCAAAAAGCTTAGCGGAAGATGACGTAGAACTATAACGACATCGCTATTTTATAAAGGTCACTAATGTGGCCTTTTTTGCGTTTATGTTTACAATTTTTTGCTCACTTTAAGTGTCATGCTAGCTAAAAGTAGCTAAAATGGCGTTTTTTGTAGCTTACTCAAGAACGGACGCACTTATTGTCAATGAAATTGCTTACTAGAATGATGAAGTTAGCGCTTATTTCCAGCGCGCTGACTCAGCCTTTACTTGCTCAACAGGAAGAGCTAACCCTAATTAACACTACTACATCAAATGATGTTGTTAAAGCGATTGAAGTGCCAAGCTACAATTTGCCAAGCAATAGAGATTGGAACTTACACCAAGTACCGGAAGATTTTTATCAATCACCTTACCAAGTAAATTTATTTGCTGCAGAGCATGGTCAAGATAACGAACGTTTATGGTCTCAAACCAAGTCCGTAATGGCATACGGTTTTGGTGTTGCCGGTTTTATTCTTATGCTGCCAGAAGATATCTCAAAATGGGATAAAGAAAATGGCGTATTTTCTAAGTGGACTGAGAACGTTAAAGAAGGACCCACATGGGATCGTGATGTATGGTGGTTGAACTGGCTGGGGCATCCCTATTTTGGTGGTGTATATTATCAAGTGGCACGCAAGTCAGGCTATCGTCAATGGGATTCATTTCTTTATTCTTTTTCAATGAGTACCTTTTATTGGGAATATGGTATTGAAGCGTTTGCAGAAGTACCATCAATGCAAGACTTAGTGATTACCCCAGTGTTAGGGTGGGCGTATGGAGAGTGGGCTTATCAGACTGAAATGGAAATTCGTAGTACCAATGGCGAAGTATGGGGTTCAAAAACGTTAGGGGAAATTTCATTGTTTCTCCTAGACCCAATAGATGCTGCAGGTCAAGGCATCAACAATCTGTTTGGAACAGAGGTCGTCAAAGCGGGTACCGGTGGGCTGAACTTTGCAAAAATGCCACTGCCTAATGGCGAGTTTGAAGATCAGGTTCAACTGAGTGTCAATTATCAACTTGGTTCAGGTAAAGCGTATCAAGCACCTACCTATCAAAAAAATTACATTAGTATTAAAGACTCTGTTGATATTGGTGTGATCGGCATAGGATTAAACTATGGTCAGTTGACCCCTGGTACTCATTGGGGCCTAGAGCAAGGAACAGCGGATGGTTGGAACTTAGGGTTATATTATTCACCGAAGTTTTCCATGAAGCTTGATTATTTGAAAGGTAAATTGACCCGTAAAAATAGTCAAGTTAATGAAATGTTTGAGCAATTTAATGTGGGTGCAAACTATTATTTTAACAGTGATAGCAATTGGCGGCCATTTATTAGCGCTGGTGCTGGAGAAATGCTTTATGCTAAAAATAAAGGTGAGCAAGGCGCAAGTACTTTTGCACTTAATGCGGGAGTTGGTTTGCACTACAAAATAAATAATAATTTTGCCTTTCAATTAGATGCTAAACGATATTTTAATAGTAAATACAGCAACCACGATGATGCATATAACTTATCACTGATTTACTTTTTTGGTGAGGGGCAAAGATAAAAATAAGCGACCAATTGGTCGCTTATTACTGACAACAACTTAGGAAGCAATCTAAGTTAACTGGTTTGCAAGTATGCTTTAAAAAACATACTTAGCAGAAAGCTGTAGGCGGTTGATATCGCCATCAGCACCACTTTCAGTTTCGCGTTCACCCACTTTATACTCAACACCAAACGTCATCTTTTTCTCTGGTGAATATAATAAGTTAGCACTATAACTCATTGAAGTTTTTGTTGGATCTTTTGTGATGTGAATTAAATCTTGATTATTATCTGCACTGAAATAAGAAGCTAGGAAAGTAGAACGAAGCTTGTCACTCCAGTGATGTTGGTAACCAATAAAGCCTGAAATTGAATCGATTGCATCAAGATCGTTACCATTTAACACTGCACCATGTGCGACGTTTAGACCGACATATCGGCCTAATCCTTTGCCTGTGGTAACCATATACTTTAAGTTATTCTTACCAAAGTCCATACGACCAGAGGCACTCACACCAAAAGACGATGTTGATGCATCAGCACCACCGGCTTTATAGGTGAGCTGTCTTGCAAGACCGGCAATAGTGAAGTGACCCCAATCGCCCTTAAAAGTATAGCGAGCTGTAATGTCTGGCAAGCTAGAGTCGTCGGTTTCATTGCGCACGCCACCGGTAGTTGTAATGGTGCTCTCAGGGTTTTCAGCAGACACAGAGAAACCACCAGAGGTATATTTGACCATTGCTTGTCGAACGAAAACAGTACCCTCCGCAGGGCCGACAAAATCAAGCGTTTCAGGAAGAGCACTGACATTTTGAAAGTTGGACCAAGCTTGGCCAAATAAGAAACCATTGTAAGTAACAAAAGCTTGACGAATACGTGGTGCATAAGAGTTTGTTACACGCTCATTTCCACCAGGTGAAGCGATAAAATCGAGCTCAATTTTAGTATTTATCGACTTGCTGTTGTCTAATTTAGTCGATGTCGCAAAGTTAAAACGTGATTGACGCGCATGCATATCAAACACAGGATCTGTGTTAGCATCAGAACCTACAGGTGTAGTGCTTGGTACATAAAAATCACGGCCTATACTGGTTCCACCAACTGTACCCGCTGACCAGTCACTCCACATAGCATCAAGCTTTATGTAACCGCCATATTTTACGTCAGTTGATTCAAGTACCCCAGCTTGGGCTGAGGTGCCAACCAAAACTGCTAAGACGCTAAGCGTTGTTATTGTTAGATTATTGTTTTTCATTACTGTATCCCGATTAAGTTAACATCTTCACTTTTGGCTATGTTCAGATTTTGCTCAATTACCCATTGGTCTATACGACTAAGGTATAGTCAGCTTGTATAGTTCTGGTGTGAATTAGATAAAACCTATCGAGGAGATTGATTTTTATTGTAAATTTTATGTGATTAAGTTGTTATTTATTAAGGTGTCACTTTAAATTGTTAAAATTAAAGTATAACTGTTTAGATACTAAAGAATATTTGAATATTTGTCATATATTCAGTTGTAAATAAAGATGAGCTTGAATACCTATTACTAATATTCATATTGAGATACTACTAAGGTCTAATTCTTTATGCTGATTAGCTGAGTAATGCTTGAGGGTAAGGTCTAGGGTGCATTTAAGTAACTAGCAGCAAAGTTAAAAGGGGACACACATGTCACAAGAAATCTATCCAGTGCCAGCTTCAGTGAAAGAAGCTGCGTTAATCGACGAAGCAAAATATAACGAATTATATCAATGGTCGATTGATGACCCAGAAGCCTTTTGGGGTGAACAAGGTAAGCGTCTTGATTGGATTAAGCCATTTACTAAAGTAAAAAACACATCGTTTGACAAAGGACACGTTAATATTCGCTGGTACGAAGATGGCCAACTTAATGTATCTTACAACTGTATTGACCGACACCTTAAAGATAAAGCAGACAAAGTTGCTTTAATTTGGGAAGGTGATAACCCTGAGCAATCTGAAAATATTACTTATCAACAACTGCATGATGAAGTCTGTAAGTTAGCAAATGGTTTAAAAAAACTGGGTGTTAAAAAAGGCGACCGCGTGGCGATTTATATGCCAATGACACCACAAGCGATTTACGCGATGCAGGCATGTGCGCGTATTGGTGCTGTTCACTCAGTGGTTTTTGGTGGTTTCTCACCTTCAGCTATTGCAGACCGTATTAAAGATTCAGGCGCTAAAGTGGTAATCACGTCGGATCATGGTCGCCGAGGTGGCAATGCGGTGCCACTTAAGGCGAATGTGGATGAAGCATTAACGCAAGCTGGTGTTGATTCAGTAGAAGCTGTTATTGTTCATCGGCTAACAGCTGGTGATGTTACGTGGAATGATGTTGATGTTTGGTGGCATGACTTAGTTGCTGATCAAACTACGACTTGTGAACCTGAAGTGATGGACGCAGAAGATCCACTCTTTATTCTTTATACATCTGGCTCTACCGGTCAACCAAAAGGCGTAGTTCATAGCTCTGCAGGTTACTTAGTTTATACTTCACTTACGCATCAATACGTTTTTGACTTGCAAGATGACGATATTTACTGGTGTAGTGCTGATGTGGGTTGGATCACGGGTCACAGTTATATTGCTTATGGTCCGCTTGCGAATGGCTGTACTCAGGTTATTTTTGAAGGTGTACCAACCTATCCATCATCAGGTCGCATGGGTGAGGTGGTTGATAAGCATAATGTAACTATTCTTTATACCGCACCTACAGCAATCCGTGCATTGATGGCAAAAGGTGATGAGCCAACCGCATCTTCTAGACGTGAGTCACTTCGTATCTTAGGGTCAGTAGGTGAGCCAATTAACCCTGAAGCATGGGCTTGGTATTACGAAAATATTGGTAATAGCAAGTGTCCAATTGTCGATACATGGTGGCAGACTGAAACAGGTGGTATGATGATTACGCCATTACCAGGTGCAACAGACTTAAAGCCAGGTTCTGCAACGCGTCCATTTTTTGGCATTTTACCTGCGTTATTTGACGCTGAAGGTGAAACACAGCAAGGTGCAACGGACGGCAATCTGGTTATTCTTGATAGCTGGCCCTCTCAAGCGCGCACTGTTTATGGTGACCATGAACGTTTTGAACAAACGTATTTTTCAGCCTATCCAGGTGTGTATTTCACAGGTGACGGTTGTCGCCGTGATGAAGATGGTTACTACTGGATCACAGGACGTGTTGATGACGTATTAAATGTATCTGGTCACCGTTTAGGTACAGCGGAAATCGAAAGTGCACTAGTAGCCCATGAAGCTGTTGCTGAAGCTGCTGTTGTGGGTTTCCCACACGATATAAAAGGTCAAGGTATTTACGTATACATCACACCGAATGATGGTGTGGCAGTAAGTGATGAGTTGACCAAAGAAGTGCGTAATTGGGTACGTAAAGAGCTAAGCCCAATTGCAACACCAGATATGATCCAATGGTCTCCAGGTTTACCAAAAACACGCTCTGGTAAGATTATGCGTCGTATTTTACGTAAGATCGCTGCAAATGAATACCAACAGTTAGGTGATACATCAACGTTAGCAGATCCGAGTGTTGTTGAGGAGTTAATCGAAAACCGCTTAAACCGTTAATTAGGTTTGAGAATCGACTAAACTCGCAGTAACATGAAGGCTGTTATCAGTGATAACAGCCTTTTTATTAGGAGTTATATATGAGCAAGTTTTTGATAGCGGATGATCACCCTTTATTTCGAGAAGCGTTAAAAGGGGCTTTAAATGGCAGTTTCGCTGATTTAGAAATCTTTGAATCAGAAAATTTTGATACAACGCTCAATGTACTAGAACAACAACAAGAGCTCGATTTACTATTATTAGACCTACATATGCCAGGCAGTGGCGATTTGTACGGTTTAATTCGCATTCGTGAAGATTACCCCGATTTACCTATTGCCGTTATTTCGGGTACTGAAGATATTCAAGTGGTTTCGAAAGTGATGAGTTATGGTGCACTTGGTTTTATTCCTAAATCATCCTCATCAGCAGAAATTGCTGAAGCCATTGAAGAAATTTTAGATGGTGAAACCTGGTTACCAACATCAATGGCAGATAAAGTTGGAGAAGTGATTGAACAAGACGCTGAGCTTGCACAGCAAGTTGCATCACTTACACCACAGCAATATAAAGTTTTAAGTTATTTACATGAAGGTTTACTCAATAAGCAAATCGCTTACGAACTAAACATTTCAGAAGCCACGGTCAAGGCACATATCACCGCAATTTTTAGAAAGCTTGGCGTTTATAACCGTACACAAGCGGTATTAATTGCTAGCAAGCTGCAATTAGAGCCTGTTGAATCCAATTAAACCATTTACAAATAAAAAACCGAGCAGATTAGCTCGGTTTTTTTATTGTGTTTATAAATATAACTGACTTGTTTTAGCTTGAGGTTAAGCGAATAAATTTATCTGCTAACTCATCCAGTGTTTCATTGTGTTCTGGGTCTTTTTTGATGCAGTCAATAGGGCACACACTTACACAGGTTGGTTGGTCATAGTGACCAACACACTCAGTGCATTTATTTGGATCAATTTGATAAATTTTATCACCCATGTAAATAGCCTGATTCGGGCATTCTGGGTCGCACATATCGCAATTGATACATTTCGAATTTATCATCAACGCCATGATGTTACGCCTTTTTAAAAGGGTTACGCGTATCTTGGTCTGAATCTAAATTACGTAATAAAATCGCTTTATCAAGGTCAATATCTTCCGGCAATGGAATTTTTACAATATGACCAGAACCTTTTGCATCATCAATGCGTTCACCTTTCTTACTTTCCATATGGTCTAAAGTAAACTGGATATTGCCTTGTGGTGTCATAAGTTCCATTGAATGGCCTGTACAAAACTTATTTTTCACATCAATTTCAACCAAACCATTGTTGTGACGACCGAGTACTTCACCAACAAACTGCTGCTTGTCAGATACTGAGTGGCCGTATTCATAGTTTTGATATTCTTGATGCACATGGCGTTTTAAGAAACCTTCGGTATAACCGCGGTGTGCAAGGTTTTCTAGGGTACGCATTAAGTTTGGATCAAACGGTTTGCCTGCTACAGCATCATCAATGGCTTTACGATAAACCTGTGCAGTTCGTGCAACGTAGTAGAACGACTTAGTACGCCCTTCTATTTTTAAGCTATGAACGCCCATTTTAGTAAGTTGATCAACGTACTGTACCGCACGCAAATCTTTTGAGTTCATTATGTATGTGCCATGCTCATCTTCAAATGCAGGCATATATTCACCTGGTCGACCTTGTTCTTCCAGCATAAATACTTCGTTTGTTGGCGCGCCTTCACCTAATGTTGGAATCACTGAACTAGGATCAATTTTATGAACTACATCACCTGTTTCGGTTTCCTTGCCCGGTTTTACATCGTATTCCCAACGACATGCATTGGTGCAGGTGCCTTGATTTGGGTCGCGTTTATTAATGTAGCCAGAGAGCAAACAGCGGCCAGAGTACGCCATGCATAATGCACCGTGAACAAACACTTCTAATTCGGTTTCAGGACATAACTCACGAATTTGACCAATTTCTTCTAGTGATAATTCGCGAGATAAAATAACGCGTTCAATTCCTTGCTGCGCCCAGAATTTAACCGTTGCATAGTTTACCGCATTAGCTTGAACAGAAAGGTGAATCGGCATATCTGGCCACTTTTCGCGTACCAACATGATTAAACCAGGGTCAGACATAATCAAGGCATCAGGGCCCATTTCAATAACCGGTTCAATATCTCGTAGGTAGGTATTTACCTTGGCGTTGTGTGGCGCAATATTTGATACCACATACAATTTTTTACCTAAATCGTGTGCTTCATTAATGCCGAGCGCTAAATTATCAAGGTCGAACTCGTTATTACGCACGCGCAAACTGTAACGTGGTTGGCCTGCGTAGACTGCATCAGAACCATACGCAAAGGCATAACGCATATTTTTAAGGCTGCCTGCTGGCGATAATAATTCAGGCACAAAAGGTTTGTTCATTTGGATATCCTCATACATCGAACTGGGTTCTGGCCAGTTGCATGATTAAAAAAGCGCGCAATTTTATCTTAGTGCTAACAAACAGGTGTTGATGTAGATCAACTTTTCAAAGTGACTTGCAATAGCATCATCAAAACGTGAAAAATAAAGAATATTAACTGGAAAATTTCTATTTTGATGAAAAATTAATCAGAATATTTTCGGTTTTAATAGGATTTTCACATAAATATGCGTATAATTCGCGGCCGTTAAAATCATTAATTATTTATGGAGCATAAAAGATGGCTTTAGAGCGTACTTTTTCTATCGTAAAACCTGATGCAGTTGCTAAAAACCAC
>NZ_JBFKMX010000121.1:0-10857 GCF_041629635.1 Pseudoalteromonas sp.
CCATTCTTACGATTGCAATAAGCGCAAATCCAGAAAGTAAAAATGGGTCAATAAAAATATTTTCATTAAACTGAAACTTTCCTGAAGAAATCTTTTTCCAGCCCATAAAATGTTGATTGCAGGCAACAACAACACCGAAAATACCTATCACCAGTGACAAGCATTTAATTATCCAGTGATATGCAAATGGCAATAATAATGCACCACCTAAAATACCAATCACCGTCCTTTGTACACGGCAATAAGGACAAATATATACATTTCCAGAAATCTCAAGAGCCCAGGCAATAACACAAAGAGCTATCGCATATAAAATATTAAAAGGCCACCCACTTTTAAATCAATATATACGTGATGTTACAAAGCGAAAGGTAAGAAATTGATGTCTGTTTTATGCGGAGGTTTTGTACTTTTTAAATGCATATAGATTTGTCTGGCTGCATTTATCAATAGTCACGCAACAGTGCTTTGGATTTTAGATTAAATCCAGTTTTTAGTGAACGTGTTAATGGATTTATTTTCTAAGCGAGTAATGCTCGAACAATGCTCACTTTCGGTCGGCGTTTTTTGTCTAAATGTTCGCAGTATTCAGCCATATGTTCTGGTTTACCAACTGCACCATGAAAAGATTTTGTAAATTTAATTGAGAGCTTTAGCCAGTTTTCAGGGGGAAATACCCAAACCATTTAACAATTGTTTTCCGTTGTGCCCGTTTGGTTTTGTAACTCACCAAAGGCTAAATAATCGAAACTATCACTTTGATCGCCCACATCACTTGAAAGTAAACGCGTAGAACCAAAGCCGTCATAGTGGAAGGTGTTTGTGGTATTAGTGCTGTCGGTTTGACTGATTAAGTCATCACCATAAAGGTAGGTTTTTAATCGGCTGCCGAGGCTATCTGTTTCGGCAATCACTTGTGCATAAACTTTGGAGTTGTCGATTAGGTAGAGTGTTGCCTGACTATTAACCGTTTTACTGGTACCTTCTCGCCAAGGCGAAAGTAACTTGCTTGTAAATTGAGCCTAATTTATCGCAAGTGTTAAAGTTAAAAAAGGCGCATAGCGCCTTTTTCATTACTTACCCATAGCAAACTGCAAATTAGGTTCTGGTAGGTCAATTTTTGATAGGGTTATTTTTTCGCCCTTCATAAACGCATGCATTACCTCTAACACCTTGGGCGAAACCGTATATAAATTGTGCCCAGCATTGGTTACTGTTACTTGAGTAAGTTTACTCAAGCCTGTAACTGATTGAATTTGCTCACTAGGGTACGTTCTGCCATCGAGGCTACCGGTTAGTAGCAAGGTTGGTACATTACTCTTTAACGGTGTTCTAAAGTCATCGCCTAAATCGAGTTTTTTATCGATTAGGGCTAGTGCTGGCATCGGGAAATTAAGTGCTTCACCCAATAAACTTGATGCTGCTTCGGCACGTACTCTCGCGAGGCGTTCGTTTGAAATGCCCGATGCAACATCCATAGCAAGCGACATTAATCTAAAGTGAATGTGTTCCTCAGCAAATATGCCACGACCTAAAATATTCTGTAACAGTGCATAGTTGCCTTTGTCGAGGTCTTGATACACTTGTATCAGCATTGCTAAATATTGGTTTGGATCGGCAATCATCATGCTTGCTAGCATCTGCATATGATGTTTTTGAAAGAGCAAAGTATAAGGCTCACCACCGCGTTTAGGCACAGTCACGGTAACAGGGTTTGCGGCTAATTTCATATGCACACGCTTCATTAACTCTGGCAAATCAGGTACTTGATCTTTTAATGCTTGTTTATTGATTATGCTTTGCACATTTGAAAAATAAGCGTCGGTTTCACTTGGTAGCTTTACTGTTTGATTAAGCCCTTCTGCACTGGCAATTATCACTTTTTCAATTTCGTCAGGCATATATTTTAGCGCGGTCATCGCAAGGTGGCTGCCGTACGAAATACCCCAAAGTGTAACCTTATCTGCATTTAAGTGTTTACGTAAATCACGAATATCAAGCGCATTTTGTACGCTAGTATAACCATAAACATCAATGCCTTGTGCTTGCCAGTTAGTAAAGCACTCTTGTGCCGCTTGCTTATATCTTGCATCAATTTCTGTTTTCGTAATCACCTCGTTTAGCCCAACAGTAACACTAGAAACGCATGGAGGTGCAGACTCAGAAACCCCTGTGCCACGTTGGTCTAGTGCAATCACATCACCATATTCCCGTAGTGCCATAAATAGGTCAAATCGTTTATTTTTCGCAGTGCTTATCCCTGAGCCGCCTGGCCCACCCGCAAGGTAAACAATAGGCGCACCATGAAACTTTCCAGTTGCAGGAAAGCGCACATAATTTACACGTATCGTTCTACTTTTCGGGTTGTTGCGGTTTTCTGGTACAAAATAGTGTCCTTCATACGCAGCCACTTTCGTCCCATTCGTTGCGGCGAACTCAATTTGCTTTTCGTTTGGAAAAACGTCGGCTGCAGTTACCGACGCTGCGCAAAATTCACTTAATAATGTAATTGTGCTTATAATAGCGAGCTTAAATTTCATAATCATTCTCCGGTTTTATTGACCTGTGTTCGTTATGTGTATTAAGCGTTAAGCTACTGGCTCATGCCAGAAGTAACCTGTAGAAGGTATTGATTTTCATATAGATACGTTAAACGGTAGTGTTTTTTCGACTAACGGTAGTAAGGTAAATACTAAAATGAGAGCACAAACTCGGTGGCTGATATCATTCTGTTTAATGTTAGCAAGTTGTATTGCTCATACTAGCGAGCTACTGCCCTTTAGCCATAATCAAGCTGTCATTGTGTGTCAACTTACAAACAACAACATCCAACCTAGGTTTAATGAACCAAACTGCATTGACACAACTCTTGGACAAGTTGATCCACAAAATACCTATCTCTGGCTAAAAATTACTTTCCCATATCCAGAAGCACTAAACATTATTAATAAGCCACTCGGTTTGTTTTTATTTGCTAAAAGCGCATCAAGCATTTATTTAAATGGTGAGCTACTCGGGCACAATGGTTTGCCCGCAGTTGATAGTAAAGAAGTGGTTGGGAAAATGGATACCGTATTTTACGTACCTGAGCAACTGCTTCGCCAATCAAGCAATGAGCTTTTAGTGAATTTGTCGGCACAACACAGCGTTATTACTCTCAGGCACCCGATTCATTTTATTGGCTTTGGTCACTTTAAATCGCCGCAAAGTTTCATTCAAACCTTTAACTGGCTTGGCTTAATTTTGCTCGGCGCATTTTTAGTTGGTGCTGTGTATTTTTTAAAGCTCAGTTTTTCACCGGAAAACCGCTCACCATATCGCATATTTTTGTTTTTATGTTTACTCGCAGCGCTGCAACTATGCGCCGAAATATCGCGTGGTTTTATTCAGTATGAATACGTTTGGCACGATATTCGATTAATTGTGGTCACAGCATGTTCGTTTTTATTTGGCCTTTGTATATTGCTTTATACATCAATGAAGGTGTTTGCAAAATCAGCGTTTCATTGGTTTTACGGTGGGTTAGTGATGACCTTATTGGTTGTGTTATTTGCCCCAGGATTTGATGCAAAAACCACAGCAGGTGTGTTTTTCCCGTTAATAATTGGTGTTATACAGCTGTATATTGGTTGGTACAACACAAAGCAACAAAACTACCTAGTATGGCTGTTAGTTCAATTAGTGATCACCGTAAGTATTTTGCTAAGTGCGGCCAGTTTCCATGAAATCACTTACTTTATTTTTATTGGTGTGTTGCTGTGTTATTTCTTTTGGCAACAGGCGTCAGAGCATCAGCATCATTTACTGATTTTGCAGCAAGAAAAAGAAAAAATCGCCAAGCTTGAATACATACTCAAGCAAAATAGTCAGCCAGCCTCAGCGCAAAAAATTGAAGTGTCTATTGCGGGTAAGCTTGAATTAATCAACGTAGCCGACCTTGCCTATTGTAAAGCTTCGGGCGATTACGTTGAGCTACATTTAGTCGATAACACAGAAAAGCTTTATTCCGGCACCTTAAAACAGCTCGAAACACTCCTACCTAATGATTTTCTAAGAGTTCATCGCTCATTTGTGGTGAACTTACAGCAGGTGAGTTCGCTTTCAACTAAGTCAACGAATGAAAAAACAAATAACCACTTGGTATTAAGAAATAGTGCCGAAGTGCCTGTTAGCAGGCGTCTTGTGCCAAGTGTACGGGGCTCGTTAAAATTATTAAGTTGATGAATTAATTTAAGATTGAGCCACCGCTTACTCATCTTTTTCGTATTGTTTTAGTACCGCCAACATTTCTTCTGAAATAGGCGATTTTTGCCCTGTTTTCATATTAAACATCACGACATTAGCGTAGCCTGTGGTGCAAATGGCTTGCTGTGATTCACTAAACGCCTCATAGCGCATTGTAAAACGGTCACTTTTAATATCAGTAATATATGAGCCAATATACAGAGTATCAGGAAAGGTAACTGGGCGTTTATATTGTGCGTAGGTGTCTCGTAATACTGGGCTGCTAGTCGGGTCTGACAACACTGAAAGTAAACCCGTTTGTGTTAAAAAATCGATTCGCGCTGTTTCAAAATAGCGAAAATAAGACACATTGTTAACATGCCCTAACGCATCCATTTCGCCCCATACAACATTGATTTTGGTGTGGATCGGATATTTTTCGAGAAATGCCTGCATTTTGATGCCTTTATTATTTTAATGATATAGCAGCTTACCAACTCATTGTACCAGTCACAAGCGTTAAGTGATTAGGCACTAAAAGCGCTTTTTTACCAGTTCATAATAGTGATGGAGAGCTGTAAGATTGTGGCTATTGATACCCAAATAAAATAAGGAACTTGTAACAGAGCGACCGATTTA
Organism: Pseudoalteromonas sp.; assembly: GCF_041629635.1. Lineage (GTDB taxonomy): Bacteria > Pseudomonadota > Gammaproteobacteria > Enterobacterales > Alteromonadaceae > Pseudoalteromonas. Next base: position 4,864 of record NZ_JBFKMX010000121.1, read on the forward strand.
TAATAAGGCCATATTTTGTAACTCAGCCAAATGATACTTGCCCAAACAATTACTATGTCGAGAGAGGCAAGCGGAAGGTTCCTAAAGCCAAACTGAATTGGCGTAAAAGCAATGTTAGCTAAAAGATTTACTAAAAAAGGAAGAACTATTATACGCGGTAGTTTGCCTCTAAAAATTTGCACAAAAACAAAACCAAAGGTCAGCAAAATAATTGGGTAAAGGGTTTGCCAAACGAGCCCGATAAATTGCGGGCTTGGTGTCCAGTAAGGTTTTGCTAAGGCGTTATACCAGTCGATAAAATTGCCATATTCCATAACGGTTATCTTGTTTGTTAATTACGAAATATTCTTACGTATGGTACGTTTTTTTTGATCACCAACAAAACCTAATGTTTGGCTGTTCCCTAACTTAAATAAAAAATTAATTTCTAATTATCTATACGATTACTTATTCTTGTGCGGTAACTGAAGAATTAAGCAAACCATTCCTACGATTGCAATAAGCGCAAATCCAGAAAGTAAAAATGGGTCAATAAAAATATTTTCATTAAACTGAAACTTTCCTGAAGAAATCTTTTTCCAGCCCATAAAATGTTGATTGCAGGCAACAACAACACCGAAAATGCCTATCACCAGTGACAAGTATTTAATTATCCAGTGATATGCAAATGGCAATAATAATACACCACCTAAAATACCAATCACTGTCCTTTGTACACGGCAATAAGGACAAATATACACATTGCCAGAAATCTCAAGAGCCCAGGCAATAACACAAAGAGCTATCGCAAATAAAGCAATCCAAACGCGCTTTTCAATTAAATATTTAATATCAATGTGCTTCATAATTTGAGTAAATTGAAAAAATTTTCGTGATAATATCACACAAAACACTTTAGTTATATGTTATTTCATTAAGGAATATAAATTGGATTGATACATAGTGCTTGCTTTAGAATGATGTACATTACAAAACCATTTAATTGTATCTTGTCGACCTATCCTATGTATGCTCTAAACGGTGTTTTATTGTTAATCTCTAATCGCTTTTTTACTATCCATAGCAAACACGATTACTACCGTTAATAAACCGACAACGATAGGTCGATAGACATCAAATGGTTCTGTGGGTGTTAAAATAATCTGACCTAATGCAATGCCTGTAGCAATGCCTAACGCACATTTACTGTATTTTATAAGGAGTTTGTTCATTTTGTTTTGCCTTACTTAATCGAATATCTATCTAGCGTGTTAATCCAATGATTAAACGATTACCTTATGAACTACATTTTCATGTTAAGAACAATGTATTATTGCCACTAACTTGTGCGATCGTATTTTAGTCTCTTTGACTTAGAACCATCTTGCTTAAATTACGTACGGAGAGATTTTCAGGTTAGTGGTTGATTTAAGGCATGAAGTTAAAAGCAATTTTTTGGACGACTGAGCAATTGGCTAGCACGGGTTTTGCTTCTGATAATTATTATTGCGTTTTTCACATTAATAGCACTTCTCTCATGTTATATCAGCAAACCAAACTATACTAAAAACCGGATCTCCGATTATGTGTTTTGTATTATGCGATATATTTTTTGCTGGTTAATTCTCTTTTCAAGTACACTCATCGCCAACCCATTGCCTGTGAATATTGTTTCAGATGTTTTACAACCTGAAGACGCGGACAAACTGGATATGGGGTTTCGTATTCTGCTCAACCTAACAAATCAACTCGAAGCGAAAGGGCGTATTTCTGCTAAATTAATCCCTGCAAGTCGACTCAGGGAATGGCGCGAGCTTATTAGCCAACCCGATGTCTGTTTATACAACAAAGTTAAAACACCTGAGCGAGAACGCTTTGCTAAATTCACTGCCAAACCGATTGTCGCTTTTCCACCTAATCGATTCGTTGTTCATAAAACAACCACATTACCAAGTAACGTTTCGTTAGCGCAAATATTAAAAGACAATTCACTCCGCATCGGTGCCGTGAGCGGTCGCGCATATAGCAAACATATTGATGCCCTTTTCAAAGCCCACAACGGACAAATTGTGTGGATATCAGGTAAAGATGCAGCAAAGCGATTACGTCTTATGTTTGCAAAAGGAAAGTTTGATGCGGTCATTGAATACAGCGCAACGTTTATCAGTGAACCAGGTATAGATGTTAATCAACTTAGTTTTCACAAATTAGATGAAGCAGGCGATGTTGTATTTGGCTATATTGCATGTGCCAACTCTGAGCTAGGCAAAGCTGTTATTGAAATGTACAACAAATTACTTAGCAAGCAGAGTAACCAAAAAATGATAGTAGAATCGCATTACGTGGAGTTTTTTGGCCAAGAAGCATATTTTTTACAAGAAGCCATAGCACAAAAATTAAAAGAACCTTAATCAATGGATGCATGGCTTACTATATTAGGCTAATTGATCACATGGTTAAGCTTGAAGCTAGCTTCAAGCTATTTAAACGCACATTACCTGTTAAACGTTTTATTGAGTTAACTGATCATAGCAAGCTTTTCTTCTGTCAAATTATGACAAATTGTTTGCCATTCTGCTGTTTGCTTTTTACCTTCCGTTCTGCGGCCAAACAGTGTCAGTAAGGTGTCGCCTTGAGCGTCAAAAAACTCAATTGAGGTGACTACCGTTTCGCCATTATCTGTCGGTTTTCTCACAACAAAAGCGCGATCAAATTGTTGTGCTTTTGCATGTAAGTTAAACTGCGGATCGAGCACGTTATACCACTCACCCACTTGCTTTAATGTGTTAACTTGCCCTGAATAGATTTGCACCGCGCCGTGATTACCCACGAACACCATAATTTCTTGCGCTTGCGCTTTCACTGCTTCAAGTACTTCAGGTAAAACATTGCTTGGGATTTCATAACTCCATGGCGAACCCACTAAATCTAACGCCTGAACACGGCCAAGATTATGCGTATCAAGCAATTTAGGAAACAGATGAACATCTTCAAGTTTTGCCCATGCGGCTCTAAACGCAGCGAGCTCTTCTTCACTCAGTACACGCAAAAGCTGAGTTGGTTTTTCTTCTGATGTCACAGTTAGTTTATAAGCTGGTACCTTAAAGCGCTCTTTTAAATTAACCAATTCAGACATGTTTGATTGTGCTGTGGTAAACACTTTATGAACGGCTTTGCCCGCAATATCAAAAAACTGAATACTTGAGTGATGTTCAGATTCAACCAAAAATACACTGTGCCATTTATGTAAAAACAATCTTAAATCAATGCCACCTGGGTTAATGGCAACGCCCATTAAGCTATCATTGCGCTCTGAAATGTAGAGTTTTTCATAAACCCCTTTGATCTCATTTACAACATGGTTATTACGGGTAAGCGCCATCACATGGCCAAGCTTTTTAAACGTCTTTAAAATTTCTGGGATTTTAGTTGGGTCTAAACTCGTTACATTTACACCAACCATTGCGTTAAGTAACTCAGCTTCACTAACACCCAATTTTTCTGCAGCATCTACCGCTCTTAGTCTTGGCGTTTCAGCTTGTAGCTGTTGGTAGTTTTCAAGTAATGTATTCATGTGATTTCTCCTAAAAACGCCAGCTAACTTGCGTTTTAATATTACGGCCTAAACCGTAATCCCCAATGCCACCACCGGTACCAGCCATAAGCTTGTACTCTTTATTAAATAGGTTATCGACCGCAACACGTAGGTTCAATTTGTCAGTCAGCGACCAGTTAGCATACAAGTCAACCAATACGTAGCTATCTTGAGTTTGCGTTTCATACGAACGGGTTGCACGGTCATACACTTGTACATCACGGGCAGCATTGTGCGTTATTTGAGAACCAATACGTAATGCGTTATCAAGTGCAAACATACCTGCTTCTAATGCCACTTTATCTGCTGGTAAGTACCACAACGGCTCGCCTGTGTGATCTTGTCCATCAATATTGCTGTAGGTTAGATTGCTGTAGAGCATGGTTGTGGCAAAGTTGACTTCAAACTCAATGCCGTCGCGGTCATTACTAGCGCGATTTGCATATCTTGGTGCAGGTAGCGGATTCGCTGCTTCACTGGTAACTGAAGTAATTTCATCATCAACATTGATATCAAAATAGATAAAGCGTGCAGTTAGCGAGTCGTTGTCTGTAATAAGGTTTTTGGCATCAAAGGTCATGCCTAACTCAGTGTTATCACTGTATTCAAGGCCTAAATCTAATGCAGGCTGACGGCCGCCATATTGGTCATATAGCTCATCCAATAACGGTGCGCGAAAACCTGATTGGCGATTGGCAAATACAGCAAAGTTTGAATTAACCTGATAACTCAAACTAATGGCAGGCGCCCAGTCGCTGTGTGATACCTCTGTTTTAAGGCTACTATATTGCCCTGCAAATTTAGCAGTTGGTTCAGTTTTATAGTGCTCATAACGAACACCCGCAATAACTGTTAAGTCAGCTAATTTAAATTCGTCTTGGATATATAGGCCGGTACGCTTTTGTGTGCCGCCCGGTTGAGAGGTCATTTCAGATTTTCGCGGTGTATCACCATACTTCACGCAGCGGTATGTTTCATAATCCACTTCTTCACAAGGCAAGGCTGTTTTTTCACCGATACGTTCTTGATCTGTGTATTGCACACCATAAGTTAAAGTATGCCCGCTTAAGCGCGAGTTATTCATCACATCTAATGTGGTGATGTTATATTCGTAATTTGACTCAATGCCAATAAAATCGGCAAGCATGCCTTCACCATCCGATTCAGTCACATGGCTGTTTGAAAAGCCAAGTTTCATTGTTAAGTCAATCAGCGGATTGTTTTCAGGCACTAATTCATAACTGACGTTAGCAGTGGTTTGCTCAACTTCGCGATAGACCGTTCCCCATGCGCCCGGATCGGTTGTATTAAATTCTGTGCGTTGACTATCTTCGGTTTGCGAGAAAGTCGTGCCAACAATAGATTCATCTGTTAAGAAATACTCACCTTTAAATAATAAAGACGTATTTTTAACTGCTGAATTGTCTAAGGTTTCGTCATTAGAGAGTTCAAAGTCGTCACTATCACGCTTGATAACCGCAGCAAGTAAATCGAGCGACTCTGTTGGCCTTGCAAAAGCATAAACACTGCCATTTTTTTGTTCGTTATTACTGTCGTAACCCAGTTTAACTAACGCGCCAGCTGTTTCACCTTCGCTTAAAAAATCAGCCGCATCTTTAAGTTCAAGTTGTACAACACCACCGAGTGCGCCACCGCCATGTAAAACCGTGCTGGTGCCACGCTTAATACTGATTGTGCGATAAAGTTCTGGGTCGGTAAATAAACTACCCATGCGATACTTTTCGAACGTTTGTACCATGCCATCTACGGTAACCAGTACATCTTCTGCATCACTAAAACCACGAATATTGAACTTATTACCTGTGGAGCGAGGGCCGCCACTTGCACTCACGTTTGGGATCATATCGAGGGTGTCAAAAATGTTATTTGCTAGTTTTTTCTCAACATCTTCTGAAGAAATAACATTAACCGCTTGTGCCGAATGTAACACTGACTTTTCAGTTCGAGTTGCTGTTACAGTGACCGCATCTAATGAAGTTTCAACTAAGTTAGAGTCTTTTTTAAGTGCATTTGCATGCGACATTGTTGGCAATGTTGCAGCAATAGAAAGACAGATAAGAGATAAACGCATGAGTTACTCCAAAGTATAATTATTCTTTCGCCGTAAACTTAAAAAGTCCCTTTAAATTCAGCGATGGTTTTTAGTAATCCAATGTTTGTAAGTGCAAACCCCTTGCAGATACAAACAACAAACATTCAATATGCTTTAATTAATTTACGGGTGGGGACTATAACACAACAAATCTAAATGATAACTGTTTTTATTCGTGTTCAATCAATATATTTGCAATTGCGATATTTTGCTGGCTTAACGCTGCCAGGGTTTGCACTAAATACTCACTCGGTACTCGCTTATCCACTGCTATAAAAACAGGCGTGGCAGTTGCGTTATGTTCAAG
>NZ_JBFKMX010000122.1:0-10646 GCF_041629635.1 Pseudoalteromonas sp.
CTTGCAGTGCGCCAGTTGATAAATTTAGAGCCTTGTTTAAACGAGGCATCACATTCGTTTAAAAAAGAGGTTTCGGAAATACCGATTTGTTGTAATGTGTCGCGCATTGAAGGCCAAGTTCCTTCACCCACACCAATAGTGAGAATGTCACTTGATTCAATCAGCGTAATTTGAATAGGGGTAGGTAATGACGCATTACTGTGCTCGGCTGCAAGAATACTGGCACTTAACCATCCTGCACTGCCACCGCCCACAATTACAACCTGTTTTACTGCATTTGTCATTACTACAACACCTGATTTTTCAGTCACATAATAGTTATATTAGATGCTACTGAGAGATTTGCGAAAAAGCCGCGCATAACGCGGCTTTTTCGCTATTTTGGCTATTTAAAAGGTATAACGTACACCGATGTTGAAACGCGGCCCTGTTTGCGTCACGTTAACAACCTGTAATGATGAACGCTCATGGGTACGGCTGTACTCATCTGTAAGATTAATACCTTCTAAGAAGAGCGTCAGGTTCTCATTGTACTCGTAGCTTACACTTGCATCCCACTGACCGTATTCTTCAACAAAAATTGGGTTTTGTAAGCCAAGTGTATTAACTGTGCTCGCTAAGAACTCATCACGCCAGTTGTAAGCAATACGAGCTTGAATGCCGTCTTTATCGTAAAATGCGATAAAGTTATACGAGTCACTCATACCAAGGATTGCAAACTGCTCATCTTGTGATTCTTTATCGTAATCGATATCACCATCGACAATCGTTGCGTTGGCAATCACACCAAAGCCTGATTCACCAAATAAATGCTGAACTGCAAATTCCCAACCATAGATTTTTGCATCTTCTTGGTTAACAGGAATTGTGATGTCGAACATTGCAAAGTCATCACCCGGTACACCTAAAATAAAACCATTTTCATCCAGTGTTTCGGGGTAGTTTTCTTTGATGTATTCACGAATGAGGGTGTTGTTGTTACCCACAGCTGCAACAGCTTCAGCATAACGGTCGCCCATTGCAGGGTGAGCTAGGCTAAACGCCTCTTCTTCAACCGTGGTACGGCCGATGAAGTTTGTACTGTCTTTGACAAAATAACCAACTGCTGCGTAACTACCTTCGTCGTAATACCATTCAACTGAAAGATCTAAGTTATTAGATTCAAATGGTTTTAAGTCAGGGTTACCACGGCTACCGGTACCACCGTCAATACGCACTAGCGAGTTAAGTGTTTGACCACCTTGGATATCTGCATAGCTTGGACGAGCAATGGTTTTGCTGTAAGAGGCACGAAGCAATAGGTCTTCAACTACTTCAATGTTGAAATCCACATTTGGTAAGAAGTTACTGTAATCACCTGTTAGGTTAGTAAAGCCTTGCTCACCAGTTGCAACTAAGTTGAACTCGTTATCACCCGCCCACGCAATATTGTTGTAAATTGGCACTAAAGCTGCTGATGTTACGTCAGTTTGCTCATAGCGTAAGCCAATGTTTAGATTGTATGGTAAATCTGCGATGCTGCCTTGGAAGTTAGCTTGTACATACGCCGCAAGCTGCTCTTCAGTAGTACGACGGTCTGTAGTGTAGTTTGAAGAGGCACAGAAAGAAGTACCACAATCACCTGCTGAACCGAGTGCTCCGTATAGATCATTGGCAGTTTGACGAACTGAGTCGAAATCCCATCGGAAGAATTCTTCAAGTAACATATTTGACCCAGCACCTGGTACATCAAAATGTGAGCCTACATCATCTAGCACAAAATCAATGCCGCTTAAGTCACCTTCTGCACCAAGACCACCCCAGTTGTCTTGTTGCACGTTAGAAAACGCTGAGCGGTTTTTAACTTCAGTTGATGAAATACCAAAATCAATGCTTGAAAGGTCGCCATTGTCAAAAACAAAAGTACCGTCAAACTGTGCTTGCGTTACATCACTACGCATCATGCTATTACGGAATGAACTACCTGTAACGCGCATATCTTTGCTCTGAATGCCGTTAAAGCCATCAGGATAAGTAATGCTCAGCACAGGGAAGTCTTTGCTGAAATCGGCAGTGGTTACTGAGCGCACCCAAGTTGCCATACCAATTACGTTGTTACTTCCGAAAGGGCTATCTGGGCGAGATTCAGCACTTGAATCATGGTAGTCAAAACGCAGTTCAAGGTTATCGTTAACTTGCCATTCAACGTTAATACCAAGCGATTTGTTTTCGTTTACCGTATCGAAGCTACCTGCACCCATTGCTAAATCACCTGGTGCACCAAACGCTTCTGAATAAATAATTGGTGCTGCAACTGGGCCGTCAGACCATTCACCTGTTGAAGGACCAAAGTTGAACCATGCAGAAACATCATTGTATTGATCGGATACTTCGTTTTTCGCATACGTGTAATCAAGAGTCGCAGTTACATTGTCCATTGGACGGTACTGAATAACCGCTTGACCATTGGTACGTGTGCGTTGCACTTCGTGGAATGCATAGCCTAAACTTTGCGGCACTGAGTAAATCGAATCAGCACTTGGGTAATTAGTGTGTGCGTTATCACCATCTGGAATTAAACCGCCCCACTCAGCATTACCGCCGCCCCAGTCCCAACCATTAATATTGCCTGGGAAAGTACGCCAGCCACCACTGTTAGCCTGTACGTTACCGCTTTCACGCTCTTGATAAGAGCCTGATAGTGCAATACCAATAGTATCTTCAGCGAAGGTATTGCTGTATAAACCTGAAAGCTCAGGTGTAATTGAAGCACCTTCGTCAGTTGATTGATCCATTACACCTTTTAAACCAAATGTCGCTTTTTGACCTGGTGAATTAAGCGGCTTAGTGGTCAGAATATTAATGGTTGAGCCCATACCACCAGATGGTACGCTTGCTTTACCTGTTTTATAGATTTCCACGCCAGCAATGCCTTCAGCGGCAATATTTGCGAAGTCATAAGCACGTGATGTTGATGCAGTAGTTGCTTCAAGTGATGATGCTGGCATCTGACGGCCATTAAGTGTTACAAGGTTGTACTCTGGGCCAAAACCACGAACAGTTACCTTGCTACCTTCACCATTGGCACGGTCAATAGATACACCTGAAATACGTTGCAGCGATTCAGCTAAGTTTGTATCAGGAAACTTACCAATATCTTCAGCAGAGATTGCATCAACAACACCGCTTGCCGAACGTTTTACATCCAAAGCCTTGATTACAGAGCCACGGATACCCTTGACCTCAATAACTTCCACATCGTCTTTTGTCGCCTCATCGGCGTACATTGGCGTAGATAAAACCCCCAGTATTACGGAGAGACTGGTGGCTATCTTTGTCTTTGCAAAGCGATTGTTTTTCATGCTGTCTGCCTTAATTTAGATATCAGTTCTTATTAGAATTATTGTCATAATGTTGTTGAATTAACAGAACGCTCAATTCCCCTTCATGAGTATGTAAGCGCTTTCATTTCTCAGGAAATAAAAACGCGAACAATGTAAGCGCTTACATAAAAGTAAGTCAGAACTAAATAAAGATCAATTAATTTTATTTATGGTTACTGGTAAATATCTAGTTATTAGTTATATAAAATATTTATTTTTATAAAAATCATGTGGTTATTTGTTTTTCTCGGATGCATTCTTTTTTATTTTGTCATCACTGAAAAGGGGCTATCTGAATTACACTTAGTTCACAATGTTTGAGTTGTTACTTCTAAGAGGATTGTTCATGTTTAAAACTATAAATCGCAATCTGATAGACCTCGTTAAAGTTAAATAAATTTTGTTCTATATATTTCGTTTAGTGTTTTTTCATAACCAAAATTTGACGGATTTTATAACCCTAACCATTATTAATTGATGAAAAAAATGGTGTTTCAGCGTGTCACGCGTTTTGCAAAAAAAAAACAATTTAACAGCGTTCTTTCGGCGCTTGTTTTGCTGTTAGGGAGTCTTATATCAAAGCCTATTTCAGCACAAAATGGTGCTTCTATCGTATTTGATGATATTGCTCAGGTGATGCAGCAATATGATTTTGAAAGTGGGCTGAGTCAAGCTTCTGTTACAGCTATTTCACAAGATAAATTTGGTTATATTTGGCTAGGTACTCAGTCGGGTTTGAATCGCTTTGATGGCAAGCGCTTTAAACACTTTTTTCCTGCTCAACCACTTTCAAACAATCTTGCTGGGGGTTTTATAACTGCATTGTGTAGTCAGCCTGACTTTATTTGGATTGGAACTCAAACAGGTTTGTCGCGTTATTTTTATGAAACGGGCAAATTTGAACGAATCGAGTTTCAAGATCAAAATCAATTTTTAGCGCGAATTAAAAGCTTGTCCTGCAACCAAGATTATTTAGTGATTAACACAGAAAGTCATGGTGTCTATATTTATCAGCCCGACAAGGGGGCCTTTTTTGAGCAGGAGGTTTTTAAAGATGATTCACTTAGGGCTATAGATTTCACGCAATCCCATTGGTTTGCAATTACAGCAAACAGCATTTTAACAAAGCCTTTTAACTCAACAGAAATTACCTTGCTTTTATCGGGGAAATTTAAACAGGTTTCGGTTCGAGATAATCACTTTGCAGTGTTAGATGAAAAACAGCGAGTGTGTTTTTACCAATTGATCCCTTTCACTTCACTTTGGTGTAAAGCACTGCCAATTAATGAAATGGCAGAGGTCTTTCAATTAAGTTTATTGTCAACAGATTTACTTATAGCATCGAGCCAAGGTGCTTTTCAGTTATCTTACGATGGTGAAATTATTCATCATTTTAAGCGTCAAAAAGGCAACCAAAAAGGGCTTGGCGAAAATGCTGTCCTATCAATATTTAAAAGTTTAGATGGCGATATTTGGCTTGGCACAGAAACGCAAGGTCTGTATCACTATCGTGACTTAAGCAATGCATTTGGTCATGTTTATAAATTTGAAAATGCAAATCGGGTAAATGATTTTTATGATGTAAGAAGCTTTGAATATGACCGTAATGGTGCTCTTTGGATAGGCACATCAAAAGGAATATATATCTATAAAGACAAAAAGTTTTTTGCTGCAGAAAGTGTGTATCCATCTCTTGAAAAGTTTAGCAGTGTATTTGTTACAGACCTTTTTATTTTTGACGATGAACTTTGGATAACAAGCCGAGGTGCAGGCTTAGCAAGACTCAATTTTACATCAGGAAAAACATGGTTGGTTAAACCAAAAATCGGCTCTCAAATAGTTTCAAGCTTTAATTCAGTTATTAGTTTCAAAGGGAAACTATTATTTAGCTCTCGAGGACAAGGTTTACTCGCTTACAACCCCGAGACTGACCAGTTTAGTCATTTTTTTGTAGAAAATGAAAATGCACCTACTCATGTATCAGGGCTATACAGTGATGGGAATAACTTGTGGTTTGGCAGTATTGGGCAGGGGTTATTCAAGTATGATGGTGACTCACTTATGTCGATTAACCAATCACAAGGTTTAAGCTCAGATTTAGTATTTATGATTGAACAAGATGAACAACAACGCATTTGGGCCGCTACAGACAAAGGATTAAGTATTGTAGACCAAAAGATGATGCTCTTACGTGTTGTTGAGCGAAAACATGGGCTTGCTAATAATGCCATTTGGGCATTAGTAAAAGACGATAATGGCAATTTTTGGGTGGGTACCAGCGGTGGTATGAGCTATATCCAAAGCGATGATTTTACCATTCGCAATTATTTACGTAATGATGGCATTCAATCGAACGAATTTAATTATAATGCTGTTTTAAAACAAGCAGATGGACGGTTGTTTTTAGGAGGCGCGAATGGTTTCAATCAATTTCATCCTAACGCTATAGCGAGTGCGGGAAAAAAACCAAATGTACAACTTAGTGCTATTAACGTGCTTGAAAAAGAGCTCACACCAATTAATTCTCCTGAACTCTCTACAGTACCAGAACTGACAAAAGCACTTACCCTGAAAGCTGAGCAAAATATTCTTTCACTTGCTTATTCATCAACCAGTTTGGCATCTGACAAACTATCGCATCTTTACTATCGTGTGCTTGGATTAAGTGATAAATGGATCAAATTAGAACAAGGTAGAAATCAAATTGATTTAATTAATCTTGCTCCGGGTGACTATATCATTGAGACTTTTTTAGTAGATCGTTTTAATACGGCCTCTGACAAACATCAGCTTAAAGTCACCATAGTGCCTCCTTGGTGGGCCACTAAAATAGCTAAAGTCACTTATCTGCTAGTGTTTTTTTTAATTGCCTTTTTGATTATTTATTCACGTGTTAAACGTTATCGCCAAGTACTCATAGATAACGATAAAATGAAACAACTCAATGAGCGTTTTGAGCTTAGTTTATGGGCAAGTGGCGATGATTTATGGGACTGGCATATAGCAAATAATACCATTCACCGCTTTAGTGTGAGTAGTCAGCTGGATTTTGGGATTCATAATGAAGCTGTGCTTTTAGATGAGCTACATCACTATGTGCACCCTAAAGATTGTGTTTACTTAGAAGATAAGCTTGAGCGTTGTATTTCGGGGGAAATTGATAGTTACGAAATTGCTATTCGCATGAAAGAAAAAAACGGTGGGTTTCGTTGGGTGCGTGACCGTGGGAAAGTGGTGAGTCGAAACAGTGCGGGTATTGCAGAGCGCATTGCTGGAGGTATTCAAGATATTCAACGATTGAAGGAAAACGAACTTGCGCTTGAAAAACTCAACCAATCACTCGAAGTAAAAGTGCAAGAGCGTACGCTGCAACTAGAACAAAATAACCAACAACTTTTACAAACGTTAGATGACCTTGAAAAAATGCAGCAAGACTTAATCGAAAGTGAAAAAATGGCCTCGTTGGGAAATTTAGTTGCAGGCATTGCACATGAAATTAATACACCGCTTGGCATTGCAATTACTGGCGTATCTGCCTATCAAGAAAGTATCGCATTAATTGAAACTCAGCTTGCAAATAAAACACTCAATCAAGCAACATTAGTTAATCAAATTAGTAAGCAGAAAGAAGCTTATTTGCTAGTTCAGCGAAATTTGGAGCGTGCTGAAGCATTAATAGCCAACTTTAAGCAAGTGGCGGTAGATCAATCTTCTGAGCAAATGCGGGAAGTGCAGATGAGAGAGTATTTAGAACAATTACGTACTTCACTATCGCCATTAACCAAAGGTAAACAAGTTATGATTTCAGTAGCCTGCTCAGAGAGCCTTATTGTAGAGACCTATCCGGGGGCATGGTATCAAGTCATGTCGAATTTGATTCAAAATTCAGTAACTCATGGTTTTGATGGCCTTGAGCAAGGTCATATCGCGATTACAGTGACTGTTAATAACGGTAAACTTGTAGTTCTGTATCAAGACGATGGAAAGGGGGTTCCTGAGGAGATCCGCGCACGTATGTTTGAACCCTTTGTAACCACTAAACGCAATCAAGGAGGTAGCGGCTTGGGAATGCACATTGTTTATAACTTAGTAACCCAGTTACTAAATGGCGAAATCACTAGTCGAAGGGTAGAAAATCAAGGTGCGGTATTTGAAATTGAATGTTTTGTGAATGTAATTAGTGAATAAAGCCCCTTTCAAATCACTTGAAAAGGGCTTTCATGTGGGCAGGAAACCTACTGACACATATGCATAGCAGGTGTTTCAGATTGCACTATTTTAATATTGGCTAGCGATAACGCTAGCGCCTGTGATGAACCAATTTCAAATGGCACTACCAGTTGATTAAACTTAATTCCTTGCTGAGTAAAGCATGCTAAGTCAACGGAAAGGGTGTGCCATTGACCATCTGACTTTGCATTGAGTAAGTTGGCAATGTCCATTTTACTATGACAGCTACCAGGGATATCTGCGGTGCCTTCACAATTCATAGTTAACCATACATCTTTCGCGTTTTTGCTATCCATCTTCACATCAAAGACTAATTGCGTTTTGTCCGATACTAAAATGCTTAAGTCTTCTCGGAAATGACTTTTACTTGCAAAGCGAAGACCTGCTGGTTTTTCGCCAGTGATTGAAATTTTGCGTGCATCTTCTTGAATAACTTTATCAATGGTACGGTAATTGATGCCGTCAAGGCTGATGGTGCTAGACATAATTTGCTCACTGTTATCACCTGAGAACACCCATGCTTGCCATGGCTTTTTCACTTCACCTTCAAGAATAGACACACTCTTCACATCGCCCGCTTTACGCTCAAATTGCTCAGGTAAATCGTTTGGTACGGTAGTATTTGATGTTGATGTTAATCCATAGCCGAAAGCAAATAGCGGTTTTTCATCACTGGTTTTATAAAAATCAACGTGCTGATTAGGGTTGATTGGCCAGCTAAATGGCAGTTTGCCTTTAAAATCAAAATTCACGCTGTTATTTGCATTACGAAGTAGCACATCGGCAATCGCCGCACCTTCTGAGCCAGGTAGCCATGCTGCAACAAACGCAGTTGAAGCATTGAGCTCAGCATTAACCCACATAGGGCGGCCGCTAATAAACACTGCTACAACCGGGATATCGGCAGCTTTAAATTTGTTAAGTAAGGCAAGGTCGCGTTTTTCACCCGCTTGGTACTCAAGAGTTGCACGGTCACCATGACCTTCGGCATAAGGCTCTTCACCAAATACCACAATCGCAACATCTGGTTTCTCTGAGTAACTGCCATCAAGGCTGTAATCGAGTGTGCCGCCCGCGGCAGTTACTTGACTGCGTAGGCCATCTAAAATAGATGAACCACCAGGGAAATCACTATTTTGGTTATTCGTTCCTTGCCATGTGATTGTCCAACCGCCTGACTGTTTACCAATATTATCTGCTGCATCACCAGCCACTAAAATGCGCTGTTTTGGTGATAACGGTAATAGTTGTTGGTTGTTTTTCAGCAATACTAGCGATTCACGCACTGCTTGTGCGGCAACGTCACGATGCGCTGCTTGGCCAATTAACTCTGTTTTACCCGAAAGTGCTCTGTCTTTAGGACGCGGCTTATCAAATAAACCCGCACGGAATTTTACGCGTAGAATACGACGTACGGCATCATCGACACGTGATTGTGCAATTTCGCCAGCGTTTACTTGTGCGATGGTATTTTCCATTAATGCTTTCCAATCTGAAGGCACCATAAAAATATCAAGGCCGGCGTTAATTGATTGCGCGCAACTTTCATTGCTACAACCCGCCACTTGCCCATGACCATTCCAATCACCAACGATAAAGCCATCGAAAGCCATTTTGTCTTTTAGCACATCGGTTAGTAGGTATTTGTTACCGTGTACTTTTTCGCCATGCCAGCTATTAAATGATGCCATTACAGACTGTGCGCCAACATTTAAACCGCCAACATAGCCCTGCGCGTGAATATCAAATAAGTCTTGCTCAGATGATATATTATCGCCTTGGTCGTCACCGTTTACTGTGCCGCCATCACCCACAAAGTGTTTTACGGTACTAATTACACGCTCATTGCCTAAAAAGTCTTTACCCACTTCACCTTGTAAGCCTTTTACTACTGATGCCGCATAACTGCGAACAAGTGCTGGATCTTCAGAGTAGCTTTCATAGGTACGGCCCCAGCGGTCGTCTTGAACGACTGCAACTGTTGGTGCAAATACCCAGTCAATACCGGTTACCATCACTTCTTTTGCTGTGATAGCCGCGATTTGTTCCATTAACTTTGGGTTATTTGCCGCGCCTAAACCAATATTATGTGGAAATAGTGTTGCCCCAATTACATTGTTATGGCCGTGCACTGCGTCGGTGCCCCACATAGTAGGGATCGTCGAACCATCCAGTGAGTCATCAATTGACGCCATATACATATCGTCGGCGAGTTTAATCCAGTCTTCTGGTGTAGCGTGTTTATCGCCATTTGGGAACGAACCGCCCCCATTTAGATAAGAACCAAAACCATAACGGCGCATATCTTCAACGGTGATATTGCGAATTTCAGGTTGGATCATCTGCGCGATTTTTTGCTCTAGCGTCATTTGCGCTAGAAGCGCATCAATTTTACTTTCAAGCGCAGCATCATATTTCACAGGGCTTGTAATTTTTGGCCAAATATCATTTTTAGAGTTTGTTGATTTGGCATTGTCATTGCCCGACATACAGCCGCTCAGAGCCAAACAAAGTGCTGAGAGCGAGAACAGGTGTTTATTCATTGATTTGTCCTTGAGTAGTTGATGGCACATGTCCTTTTACACCGTAGAATACGATAAACACGTAACATACAGCAGGAATAATAAATGAGAGTGTAAGGCCGATAGTATCAGCTGCAATGCCTTGGAAAACAGGAATAATGGCACCGCCAACGATAGCCAAACATAAAATGCCAGAGCCTTGTGAGGTGTGCTCTTTTAAGTTGTTAATCGCAAGGCTAAAAATAGTTGGGAACATAATTGAGTTACATAAACCCACAGCCAGCATGGTCCACATTGCTATAGGGCCAGAACTTAACATTGATACCACAATCAGTACGATAGCAAGGGCCGCATTAAAGGCCAGTACCGTTCCGCCAGATACTTTTTGCATCACAGCAGCACCAATAAAGCGACCCACCATCGCACCGCCCCAATAATAAGCGATGTATTTAGCGGCAGTTGCCTCTGTCATTTGTGTTGTACTGGCACTTGAAATGTAATTGATTAAGGTACTGCCAATAGCCACTTCAGC
>NZ_JBFKMX010000123.1:0-10629 GCF_041629635.1 Pseudoalteromonas sp.
ATGGGCTTATGAGGAACTTGCTAGGCTTGGTGGTTGGAAAGATACGAAACGCACAGGACACGCTTCAGTTAAAGTGCTAATGCAAGGGTGGCTTAAACTGCAAACCATCCTTGAAGGCTACGATTTAGCTAAGTCTCTTGAGTCTGACTTGTGATCAAGAGACAGCTAATTAGCGGCTTTTTTGTGTTTAAAATAATTTCATTAGTTAATAAATTCAGAGCCGAGTTGCGCCTTACATGCATTATGCTGATCTATACACTGATTCATACACACGCCATTAGCCATGTTATCGCGCATGTTGGTGTTCTCGCATGAAGATTCACACCGGAAGTTTTGTTGTGCACAGCTATTGAGCACTTCCTTTTGTTCCTCAGTTAAATTTTGAGAGCTACATGCAGCCAATAAACTTGCTAAGGCGGTGGTGATTAGTTTTTTCATTATCCTTAATCCTTATAATTCTATAAATTGAGTTGCAATGTTAGGCTGTTGTAACTTGTAAGTTATCAATTAAACGCACACTTGCTAAAAATGCAGCAACCAGAATCACTAAATTTGTATCATCATTTGTCGCCGGTTGTAAGGTGCTGGCGTTACAAATATTAAAATAGTCGAGCTTAAAACCGTTTTGTACGATTGCTAAATGCGCTTTTTCAGTGATTTCAGCAATACTTAACTCACCTGCTTTTAAGGCATTTTCAGCGTTAAGCATAATCTGATAAAGCGCGCTGGCTTGTTGTTTTTCATTATCAGACAAATAACCATTACGAGAACTCATAGCAAGGCCTGAATCTTCACGTTTAGTGGCAACGCCAATAATTTCAATTGGCATTGATAAGTCTTCAACCATGGTTTTAATAACCGCAAGTTGTTGAAAGTCTTTCTCACCAAAACATGCGATATCTGGTTGCACAAGGTTAAACAGTTTATTTACTATAGTTGCTACACCACGGAAGTGACCAGGGCGACTAGCACCACAGTGGCCTTCTGATACCCCTGGAACATCAATGTAACTTTGCGCTTCTAAGCCTTTTGGATAGATAGTTTCTACCGTTGGTGTAAAGAGTAAATCAGCACCATGCTCGATAAGACCATTTTGGTCATCAACTAGGGTTCTTGGGTACTTATCTAAATCTTCATTTTTGCCAAATTGCATGGGATTAACAAAAATACTCACAACCACTTTATCGGCTATCTGTTTAGCTTTATCTACTAAAGAAAAGTGACCAGCATGTAAGTTGCCCATGGTAGGCACAAAAGCGACTGTTAAACCTTGTTGCTTCCAGCTTTTAATTTTGCTGCGCAATTGAGAAACGTTAGAAACCGTTTGCATAAAAGTAACTACTTAATACGTAAAATTAATTGAATTCATGCTCAGGGGCAGGGAACTGACCACTTTGCACATCATCGATATATTTTTTAACTGCTTCTGGCATGCTGCCAGCTTCAAGTAAAAAGTTCTTTGAAAATTTAGGAATATAACCAGCAGAAATACCAACTAAATCGTGCATTACTAAGATTTGGCCGTCAGTATCTTTACCGGCACCAATACCAATAGTTGGAATAGACACAGCTTCAGTAATCGCTTTAGCAAGCTCAGATGGAATACATTCAAGCACTAATAATTGCGCGCCAGCGGCTTCGAGCGCCTTCGCATCATGAATCATTTTCTCAGCCGCCTCATTTGTACGACCTTGAATTTTAAAACCACCGAAGACATGAACCGACTGAGGTGTTAACCCTAAATGACCACACACAGGAATGCCTTGTTGAGTAAGTGATTCAATCGCAGGATAAAGCCATTCCCCACCTTCTAATTTCACCATGTTGGCACCTGCACGCATTAGCTCTGCAGCATTACGACAGGCATCGGCTGGATTTGAGTACGTCATAAATGGCATATCGGCAATGACAAAGGTGTCTTTTGCACCAGCACGCACACAGCGAGTGTGATATGCAATATCTTGATTGGTTACTGCAAGCGTATCACTGCCACCTTGTAAAACCATGCCCATAGAATCGCCTACCAATAAAGCGTGGATACCTTGCTGTTCAAAAAGGCTAGAAAAGCTCGCATCATAAGCGGTCAGTGATGTAATCTTTTCGCCTTCTTGTTTCATTTTCTTTAATTTTGAAACAGTTATCTTAGCCATATGTCTCTCGATTATTTGTTGTTATTAGCTTGTCGCCAAAATGGTTAAGCCATTCTTATCAATGGTTTTAAGTAATTCGGTTAACTCTGTGCCACACGGCAGGCATAATTCGGGCGCCACTTCGTGCAATGGATAGAGCACAAACTCACGTGTTTTCATTCCATAATGAGGTACAGTCAGTCGCTCATTATCAATTTTCTGATCTTTAAACAGAATAATGTCTATGTCGAGTGTGCGCGGTCCCCAGCGATTTTCTTTACGCACCCGGCCAAAGTCTAGTTCTATTTTTTGCGTAATATCAAGTAGTGCTAAGGCCGATAAATTTGTTTCAATAGCAACGACTGAGTTTACATAATCAGGTTGATCTTGCGGTCCCATCGGTTTACTGCCGTAAAGCGAAGAACTTGCAACTAAATTAATTGTAGGATGTTCTGATAGCGCCATTGTGGCATTTCGGATTTGTTCTAAAGGCGCATTTAAATTTGCGCCTAAACCTAAATAAACACGCTGAGTAGCTTGATTAGTCATGACGTTTCGCATTATTAGCTTTTGGTTTACGTGGTCGTCTGCGACGGAAACTGCTGGTTTTGGCGCCTTTATTTAATTCGCCTACCATGCGTTTCTGATTGCCAGCATCTTGTTCTGTGTAGTTATCCCACCATGTAGCAAGTTCTGTTAACTCAGGTTCAAATTGAGCACGCAGACAGAAGAAATCTTTTGCAGCACGAAAACGAGGCTGTTGTGTTAAACGAAATGCACGTTGACCGCCTCGTTTATCAAAGCGATGTTGTAATTGCCAAATCTCACGGGTACCGATGGTAAAGCGTTTTGGTACAGCAATGGCTTTTGCGCTATCAGATAAGATTTGGTTCATAGCAATGTTAAATGCATTAAATGGTGTCTCACCCTGTGCTGTTATACGCTTAGCTTGTGCTTGCATTGGGTACCAAAGGAATGCGGCAATAAGATAAGCTGGCGTTACTTTTTTACCTGTATTGATGCGTTTGTCGGTATTGCTTAGTACTTGTTTTATTAGTGCTAATTCAGGTCCATCTGATTGCTTATTTAATAAGGAATCGAGAGCAGGAAAGAGGTAAGTAAAAAGCCCATAATGGCGTAATAGGTCAAAATTCGCTTCGGCTTTGCCATTTAGAAATAGCTTGAGCATTTCTTCAAATAGGCGGGCTGCTGGAATATTGCCAAGCAGCGATGCAAGTTGAAACATAGGCTTTTCTGTGGCGGGTGCAATGGTCATATCGAGCTTAGTGGCAAAACGCACTGCGCGAAGCATGCGAACTGGATCCTCACGGTAGCGAGTCTCAGGATCGCCAATTAATTCAATGCGACGGTTTTTAATCGCTTCCATACCGCCAGCAAAATCATGAATACTGAAATCGTTAATGGAGTAGTAGAGCGCATTAATCGAGAAGTCTCGGCGCTCAGCATCTTCATCTATGGTGCCGTATACGTTGTCACGGAGTAATTGTCCTTGGTCGCTTGCTTGGCTTTTATTTTTTTCTTCTTGTTCATCGCTGTGATGACCGCGCATTGTCGCCACTTCAATGATTTCGCGGCCAAACATAATATGCGCTAGGCGAAAGCGTCGCCCAATTAAACGGCAATTACGAAACTGTTTTTTAATTTGTTCTGGAGTGGCATTGGTAACAACATCGAAGTCTTTAGGTTCTAGGCCAAGTAAAATATCACGAATACATCCGCCAACAAGATAAGCGTCATAGCCGGCATCTTTTAAACGATACAGTACCTTTAGGGCATTTGGGCTGAGTTGTTTACGTGAAACCACATGATGTTCTCTGGTGACAACTAGCGGCTTTGAAAAACTAGCAGCACTTTGTGGTTCTTGACTTTGTTCTGACCCAGATAAGATATCTCGGCAGATTTTTACAAGCTTAGAAATAATGGGACAGCTCCAGAATTCATACAGGGAAAATTAACCGCGTAATAATATACTAATCACTGTGTTAATGCCATCGCTAGCAGGGTTGAATGGGCTGTTATTTAGGCATTATTTAGCCTAAAGATTGAACATATTAAAGAGGTTTAAAGGTAAAACTATTATCGCTCGGTATAAGTTGGATTTCATCATTGGCAGGCACATGTTCTCGTTGCCATGTGTTTACTGCCCATTGAATAATTTCTTCAACAGTTGCGCTTTTAAGTTGAGCTTCAGTATCTAAGCCGAGAAAATTTAGCGCAGCAAGCAGCGTTTGTTGCGGCTTATCCATATCTATTGCAGCAGCATAATTCTGCTTTGATAGTTTAAATCCAGGTTCTGCAACTGCGAGAGGTAAATGGCCAAATTGCGGTACCTTGGCACCTAGCAGCTTGTATAAACTGATTTGTCGTACTGTGGGGAAAAGTAAATCAGCACCTCGGACAATATGTGAAATTTGCTGTTCAATATCATCAAGTACGACAACAAGTTGGTATGCAAATAATCCATCGCGGCGTTTGATAATATAATCTTCTTCGGCAAATTTACTTTCAACAATGATATTGCCTTTAAATAAATCATTGAATTGATAGGTAGGTAAAGACTGTTTTAATCTTAAAGCTTGCTGTTCAAAAGCAAGTTCTAAGTCACGACAATGACCTGTGTAAAAACCACCATGTTGCTTTATTTCTTTACGGGTACATTTGCACGCATAGACTTGTTTTGCATTGGTAAGTGTATTAAGAACCTCTTGATAGTGGTTTAAACATTCGCTTTGATAGCGAATAGATCCATCCCAATAAAGGCCATAGTTTTCAAGGGTACTTAAAATGAGTGAATCACTACCTGTAACAACGCGGGGGATATCAATATCTTCGATGCGAACTAGCCATGAACCATTATGTGCTTTTGCATCAAGGTAACTGCCAAGCGCAGCGACTAATGAGCCGAAATGAAGTGGGCCTGAAGGTGAAGGGGCAAACCGACCACGATATGCCCCAAAATCAAATGTGTTTGCCAACATTTAAGCCAAATTAACGGCCTGATTGTTTTTCTTTGATTTCAGAAAGTGTTTTACAATCAATACATTGGTCTGCTGTTGGGCGAGCTTCTAGACGACGGATGCCGATTTCTATGCCGCATGTAACACAGTAACCAAAATCTTCATCTTCGATTAGTTGCAGTGTTTTCTCGATTTTTTTAATTAGTTTACGTTCACGGTCACGCGTACGTAATTCTAATGCAAACTCTTCTTCTTGTGCTGCACGGTCAACTGGATCAGGGAAGTTTGCTGCTTCATCCTGCATATGGTTTTTTGTGCGATCTACTTCTTCACGTAAGTTGTTACGCCATGTCTCAAGAATTGTTTTAAAGTGCGCTAATTGTGCGTCACTCATGTATTCTTCGCCAGGTTTTTCTGTGTACGGCGCTAGGCCTGCTTGAGCCAGTAAACTCAAATTATTTTGTGATGGCATAACTGTCTCCTAATTCTTCTATGAATAGAGTCCCAATAAAAGTCGGCGGCTATAAATAGCAGAATAAAAAATTAAGTGCAATTAATTTTTACCAATTAAAATATTTAGACAAGTCTAATTAACAACAATTTATGCGGTAAAATGTTTGAACTCGTTAACTATTCACTGTGGTGCGACAAAGGGAATGGTTTTATCTATTACAATTTGTTCCGAGCTTATGTTGGTACGGTAACACAAAATTTCAACCCCTGCGGCCAATGCTTTTTTAATTTCAATTACATAATTGGCGTCAATATGTGCAGCGGGTGCCACAGACTGAATGCCAGTGTGTTGAATTAAAAAGAATAAAACAGCGCGATGGCCTTGTTGCTTCATTGTCACTAATTCGCGCAAATGTTTGCTACCACGAGCGGTGACGGCATCAGGAAAATAACCTTGCCCGTTTTCCTCTAACAAGGTGACTGATTTTACTTCGATATAACACGCTGGCTTTTTGGCATCACTCAATAAAATATCAATGCGACTGTTTTCGTCACCATATTTTACTTCTTGTGTTAGGGTTTCGTAATTGATTAGCTCTGGTATTTGTTGCTTAGCTATCGCCTCGGCAACCACGTGATTTGCCATGCTAGTGTTCACACAGATTAGATCACCCGCTTGGTTTTGCGTTAGTTCTAGCGAGTGAGGGTACTTACGTTTGGTATTATTGGATGTGGAGTAATACGCTGTAAATCTAGGGTCAGCACAGCCAGTCATACGGCCGGTATTAGCACAGTGAATGGTGAGCTCGCCTTGTGCTGTTTCAATATCGACCAAAAATCGTTTGTAGCGTTTAAGTAATTTAGCTTGTTTTAATTCAGACTGAAATTGCATTGGCTTGGTCGCAAATTATTGGGCTATTAATGTCACTAGTGTACACTGGAGCTACGCAATTATGTGAACATACAAGAGAAAAATATGTCAGATCTGTTCAAAGTTCAGTTATCGCAAGGTGCTGCTGCGGCGCATTGGGGCGAAAACGCACTTCTTTCTTTCTCAAATGACGGTGCTACCGTTCATTTACAGCAACAAGAAACACTTAAAAATGTGCAAAAAGCAGGTCGCGCACTTGCTAATCAAGGTATAAAAACAATCGCTCTAGAGGGTGATGCTTGGTGTACTGAGAGCCAGTGGGCACTTTATCAAGGCTTTGTTACTGCTAAAAACCTAGACGCAGTTACCTTTGTAGAAAATGACCAATCATCATTAGAAGAACTTGCTGCCCTAAAGCGTTCTGCAATTTGGCAACGTCAAATGATCAATGGCACAGCTGAAGATGTTTACCCAGAAAGCCTTGCTGAAAAAGCAGCCGAATTCATCGGCTCATTAGCACCTGAACATGTTAGCTATGACATCATTAAAGGGGATGCATTACTTGAGCAGGAGTGGATTGGTATTCACTCTGTTGGTCGCGGTAGTGACCGTCCAGCGGTATTACTAACACTCGATTACAACCCAACGGGTGATGAAAATGCACCTGTTGCAGCGGCATTAGTAGGTAAAGGTATTACTTTCGATTCTGGTGGTTATTCAATTAAACCAAGTGAAGGTATGCTTTCAATGAAGTGTGATATGGGCGGTGCCGCAACGGTTACTGCGGGTCTGGCTCTTGCTATTAGCCGTGGTTTAGATGTGCGCGTTAAATTATTCCTTTGCTGCGCAGAAAACCTTATCTCAGGTAATGCATACAAGTTAGGCGATATTCTTAAATATAAAAATGGTACCACAGTTGAAATCGTGAATACTGACGCGGAAGGTCGTTTAGTGCTTGCTGACGGTCTTATGGCTGCAGGCGAAACGGGTGCACCGCTTATTATTGATGCCGCAACGTTAACGGGTGCAGCGCTTGTTGCGGTTGGTCAAGAATACAACGCACTTTTTGGTCTTGATAAAGAACTTGTACGTGAAGTTGAAAACTTTGCAAGTGATGAGTTTGAAGCTGCATGGGCATTACCGCTTGAAAAGTTCCACCAGTTTAATTGCCCATCAGCTTATGCTGATACTGCTAACAGCCGTGCACAGAAAGGTGGTGGTTTTGGTGGTGCATCAAATGCAGCTGGTTTCTTATCGCGCTTTGTGCCTAATGAAGGTAAAGGTTGGGTGCATATTGACCTTGCTGCAAGTTTCCAAGATTCAGCAAATAGTCAGTGGGCTGCTGGTGCAACGACTTGGGGTATGCGAACTGTTGCACGTACTTTGCTTGAAAAAGCATAGGTATTGTTAACTATTGTGATATGTAGCCTGCTTACGCAGGCTTTTATTAACGATCTTTAAAGCCTAATCGTCTCAACTCTTCGTCGCTTGGTGTTGAATCATTAAAACGAACCAGTTTTAATGCGATAAATAAACCAAGAAGCATGAAAGCAAATATCCACCACATATGGGCTACCTCTTTTTATTTGCCTCATCCATAAAAGGTAGTTTTTGGTAGTGAAACCAAAAATAGTTCCATTAGTTTTAAATGTGTTTTTCGTCAGCTACTAGAATAGCCTAGTATTTAACCTAACAGTTTGTAATATAATTTAAAAGGCTTAGGTCATGCATTTTTGATATAAAGCAAGCTATTTAATTTAATATGAGCTATTATTCACACCCTTTTTTACACCCCAAAAATCAGGAGCACTTCATGTCAGATAAGGTTTTTATTACCGCACAGCAGCTTTTGCAAGACTCATTTAAACTCGCAGCACAAGTTTTTGATGATGGTTTTCGTCCTGACTATATTGTGGGTATTTGGCGTGGTGGTGCACCAATTGGTATTGCTGTTCAAGAGTACTATGACTTTAAAGGTGTAGACACAGATCACATCGCGGTACGTACATCGTCGTATTACGGTATTGGCAAGCAATCTAAAGACATCAAAGTACACGGTTTACACTACATCATTGAAAACGCTAATGCATCGGATAGTTTATTAATTGTGGATGATGTATTTGACTCTGGACGAAGCATTTTTGCATTGAAAGAGAAGTTAAAAGAATTAATGCGTTTAAATTTACCGCAAGATATTCGCGTAGCATGCCCTTATTACAAGCCAAAGAATAACAAAACACCGATTGAACCTGATTACTACATTCATGATTCAGACGAGTGGTTGGTTTTTCCACACGAGCTTTCAGGTTTAACGCCGGATGAGATAGCAAATGGTAAAACAGATTTAAAAGAAATCAGCGATTTATTTATTGATAAAAAGTAATCGTAAAATAAATAGAAAAAGGTCGCCATTGCGACCTTTTTTTGTATTGATTTATGCGTTTAGCGACTAGCAAAGCTTTCGATAAACTCTTCGAGTTTATCTTCATCAAGTGGTTTTAAGCCTTGTTCAGTTCGCTGCACTAAACCTTGTTCTACCAAATCACTTACCACGCGACGATAGGCGCGCTCAGTAGTAGCAAAGCGCTCTGCTTCAGCACTCACTTTTGGGTAAGGCTTTAACATTGTTACCGTTTCATCTTGGTAGCGCGCTAAGCAGTCTTTGGCAATGTTAAAACTAAGTGGCAACAACAGCTTATTTAAATTTATTTGTTGGTTCTCAATAAACTTTTCAGCGATGCTTTTTGCCGTGTACATTGCGAGTTCAGGTTTTTCTTGTAATAACTCGCGCCAGTATTTTAACTCAATCAGGTTGTAGGTTACTTCACTTTGGCAGGTCATTGAATAAATACATGGCCTGTCGTTAAGTGCTTCAACTTCACCTACTAAGGTATTGTGACAGTCTAACTGACCGAGCAATAAACGTCTGCCATTACCCACATCGTAACTAAATGAAATTGTGCCACTACGTACTAAAATTAACTTACTTAGCGGTTTGCCTTGTTCGGCAAGTAGTTTACCTTTTTTTAAGGTATAGCTATTGCCCGCATAAGACAGTAACTCGTCAACTAGAGTTTTTGAAAAGTGGTAATCGAACATAAAGTCTCACTTGTTGAGAACACAAAATTAGCGTCAGTTAGAAATAACTGCTGGACAATTGTCCTTTAGCTATTCTATCGAACCCTTTAGCTTACAGCAAACGGGTGAAAATGAGAATCGGAGCAGCATATGGTTTGGGAATATTTAGGTTATTTTGCATCAGCATTACTGGTTGCTTCGTTAATGATGGAAGATGTCGCGAAACTACGTTGGTTTAATCTGGCGGGCTGTATTTGTTTTACCCTCTATGGTTTAGCTATTTCGGCATGGCCAGTTGCGTTTACAAATGGTTTGCTTTCGCTCGTGAATCTCTATCACTTAATCAAGTTAGCAAAGAAAAAATCAACGGCAACCGATGGCAAAGCTGACAGTTAAAAGTTTCAGTATGAAGAATTCAGAGCCTAAGGTCTGTTGACCTTTAAAGTTCGTTTTTGCAGCAGTTTGATTGGGTTTTATACAAGGCAGAGGCTGCGTGGCATAGTTATTCTATGTGAGTCAGCCGATAACACAGTAGAAAACCCAATCAAGCGCTGCCGAACGGTTCTTTTGAGCGCACTTTTCTCATTGTTGCCTGCATGGATGCAGGTAAGGGGTGTGAGCAGGAAGCGGAAGCTTTGCTCGATATTCGCTTAGATTGCTAGGCCACACATCGAGCGCCGCGATAAAAGCACGCTCAAAAAGAACAAAAATAGAACAGCAAAGGTCAACAGACCCTAGTAACAGCGTTCTGAATTCTAAACTATCTTTATACTTATTTTTGTTGGTATTTTAGTTCACCTGCAAGCCATGTTTGTTCAACTTGGGTATGATAAATATCGGCAATTGGCGCTTTAAAATAGTTAGTATCAACAATAATAAAATCTGCCCACTTTCCTTTTTCAAGGCTACCAATTTTAAATTCTTGGTGTGCAGAATACGCGGCATCTAAAGTAAATGCACGAAGCGCTTGCTCACGCGTTAACTTTTCCTCAGCAAGCCAGCCACCTTCTGGTGTACCCTTTTTATCTTGGCGAGAAACAGCCGCATACAGGCCGTGAAAAGCATTGGCTAGTTCAACTGGAAAGTCAGAACCAGCGGCTACACGTGAGCCTTGTTTTAA
>NZ_JBFKMX010000124.1:0-10597 GCF_041629635.1 Pseudoalteromonas sp.
CACCTCAGCATTATTTAAATCACTGTATTGATTAATTAGCTCTCCCGCCCGATGATGCAACCCTTTATAAGCATGAATAGGTAAGCCTTTATAGCTGTCAGGTGATTCTAGTTTTCCGCGAGCTGTATCGCGATATAATTCGACAAACCTATTTTCTTTCGCATTTTGCATTTTGCATTGCAAATCTCCAATACTTGTTTAAATACATGTTTTTTTGGCTGTACTGAAGAAAGTTCCATTTTTTATGCCAAAAACCCCTATCACGCATCTAAGAATCAGAGTTACACTGAGGTTTATTTTATTTTTAGCTAAATTTTATTTTCATCTCTTAATCGGTCTTTATTTTTTAAGGTTTTTATCGCGCTAATAACCTCTGCTCAAATCTGATGAATCAACTGATGTCTATAAGAAATAGTTTTTTTAATTACGACTTGACCTAAAGTAAACTTGAGGTTTTAGCATGCCATTTTTCACAGCAATAAGAACAAGATAATGAACAGTGATATTTCAATTTCTCGTATAAAGCAGTTTCCACCATTAATGTGGATTATGTTATTTGGCTCGTTTATAACACGCGGTAGCTTTTATATGGTGTGGCCATTTTTGGCAGTGATTCTGTATAAAAAGTTTGCCCTTTCTGCAACCGAAGTCGGTTCGGTATTGTCGCTCGCTGCAGTTATTTCGGTGTTTGTCAGTTTTGTTGGCAGCACTCTTTCAGATAAGCTTGGTCGTAAACCTATGATGTATGCCACAGGTGTACTTTATATTGTCTCGTTTAGTTTACTTGCCATCGCCGACACAATCTTAATGTTTACCATTGTGATTACACTCTGCTCTATTGCCACCTCTCTTTGGCGACCGCTCGCATCGGCTTTAATTGGCGATATTATCCCCGAAAAAGCGACCCGTGAACTTGCCATGCAATCGCTTTATTTTGCAGTTAATGTTGGCTGTGCGGTTGGCCCAATGCTGGGAGTTTGGCTTGGCTTAACTGGTGAGCAATCCAGCTTTTTTATTACCGTTTACGCCTTTGCCTTTTTACTTGTGTTATTAACCTTGGGGTTTAAACATCAAGATAAAATCCATACAAAAGTGGATATAGATAACGCGCCAAGCCCCAAAACACCTGAAACAAAAACGGGCTTTAAACAAACCTTTAGCGTGTTAGTACAAGATAAGCTGTTACAGTGCCTTATTTTGGCAAACATTTTGTGCTTTTTTATTTATGGTCAAATGGATAGTTCACTGGTGCAATACCTCACCCGTGCGGGCGCAAATAACTTGCTCGAACTTATTTCATCAATGATCTTTACCAACGCGTTAGTGATCATTACCTGCCAATTTTTGCTGCTTAAATTAATGGCGTCACGGCCAATTTTAGTACGTATTCGTTTTGGCTTGGTGTTACTTATCATCTCGCAAATCTGGTTTGCTTTTAATCCACTTACTTTTTTTGCAGGTTGGTTAGGTGCGGTGGTAATTATGAGCCTTGCTGAGGCCATTTTATTTCCTACCATGAGCGTACATGTTGACCGCATTGCGCCAACTAACCTTCGCGGCGCATATTTTGGCGCAACCGCATTTTACGATTTAGGTTATGCCTTAGCGCCTATAGGCGGCGGCTTACTACTTGATATGTATGACGGTCGAACCCTATTTTTAGTGTGTAGTGCGATTGCTGTGGTGGTATTTTTACTTTACCTCATTATGGATAAATTAAAGCGCCCAGCATTTATTACAGAACAGCTTGCAACTGAACAAACAGCTAAAACAGCGTAAACATCTTTTTTTTAAGCTTTGTTTTTTCAGTCAAAACAAAAAAGCCAGCATTGACATGCTGGCTTTTTATTTAACAACTTCAATAACTTAATCGCGTTTATACACCGCCTCAATCGTTGCTTTTGCCAGTGTATTGGCATTTACCATATACCCTGCCACCGCGCTTTTGGTATTTTCTTTTAAACCAAGCGACTTTGCTAAGGCAAACACAGTAAATTGATAACGATGAATACCATGCCCTTTTGGTGGACACGCACCACCAAAGCCATTTACCCCAAAGTCGTTATTAATTTGTACTGCACCTGCTGGCAGTTTTGGGCTGGAACTACTGCCTACGCCAGCAGCTAGTTCAGAAGTGCTCGCGGGTAAATCTGTAATCTGCCAATGCCACCAGCCGCTGCCAGTCGGCGCATCAGGATCATAGGCAAATACAGCAAATGCTTTGGTCTCTTTAGGTGCACCGCTCCACGCTAAATGCGGCGATACATTTTCACCTTCACAGCCAAAGCCATTAAAAACATGCTTATTTGAAAGCATTTCACCGTTCGCAATATCATTACTAGTAAGCGTAAACGTGTTAGCCCAAAGCTGCGTGGCTGATAATAATAACGTACCGCCTATAATCTGTTTTAACATGGTTTGTCCCTTTTTAATCACTGCCTTATATTAATCATAAAAACCTGTAAAATCATAGTGTTTTGAGTTAAGTTGTGAATATAAACAAGTGAAAAAATAAAAAGAGAACAAAATCATCTTACTAATGATAAAACCTACAAGTTCGGTTTTCACATTAGGAGTATTATCTTTATTCGCAACAAAACATGTTGTCACTATCACTAGAAAAGGAAGTAAAAAGTTATGAAGCCTCTCAAAATTTTATTGCTAACAACTTTTGTTATTACGGTAGTTTTAGCACTCTCATATGAAAAAGTGATTTCAAATGTACTCTTACCCCAATACATTTCATGGGCTCATAAAATCGATTCGAATGGTTTAAAGGTTGGCGTTCCTCTGGAAGAACAACAATTGTTATTGGCAACTAAAATTGGCATTCAGAATCCTCATAAAGTAAAAATTGTTTATGTTGATGAGGTTCCTTTTCCTTATGAAAACTTCGCATTAAACATTCTTGGCAAAGCACTTGGCTTTGTTGGTGAGGGAATAGTTAATAATGCTCAAGTATTTGGTTACTCGATTTATGTCAGAAAAGGTTACGAATTGGATACACCAAAGCTGGCACACGAGCTGGTACATGTATTACAAATTGAAAGATCCAACTTGGCAGCAGTTATTACTCAGCATTTCTCGGATATGGCAAAGTATGGATACGAAAATGCACCTTTAGAAGTTGAGGCATTTAAAGCAAATCAAAAATATAGTGGCAATAGTAAGTAAGCAGAAAAATAGTGCATTATGTTAAAACATCGATTCTCTTGTAATACTCTATTTCTATTAATTTTTTTTCAAATAGCACTGCTTCTTTTGAATTCACAGAAGAAGAACAAAGCTTTAGTAAGCAGTACTTATCAAGCCTAAAAGACACCAAAAATGCAAACAATCTTTTGGTTGCCATTTTAATTGCAAGTCAGCTAGATAGCCAAAAAACGCTTGATACCCTGTATACACTAGAAAGCTTTTTGCAACACAGTAATATTCTGTTGCTTGACCAAGCGATTAAAAACAAACTGTTTGTTAAACAAAACCCTGAGCCTGAGCTTCCAATACTTATTGAGAAATTAAAAAGATTAGACCACCACAATGGTCTGCCTTTCACATATTCAACTATTTATCACGCACGAAAAAATAACCTGTTAATAGCCTTTGAAGAATTAAACAAGATTGCAAAGAAGAATATGTATAATGATTTTTATTGGAAAAGATTCTCAACTTTGCTTAATACGCTTCAAGAAGCAAGTTACCCAAAAGAACATTTATACACAGCTTCTGTAAAATTTTCCCACAATATTGTTTTTCAACCATATAAAGAACTCATGAATTTATGCAATGAGCAGTCAAAATCTAGTGTGGCGTGGAAGAATAGCTGTATTCAAGTGGGAAAATTACTAGAACATAAAGGGACTATTTTTTTTGCAAATATGGTTGGATTTGCATTACAACGTGAAGCTCTAAAGCATGATATTGATGATGCAGCAGCATTAAAAAAGGTGATGGTAGATAGAGAGATCCTTAATCATTGGCGGGTCAATGCTTTAAAAAACTTAGACTTTATTGAAGCACAAAAGAAAGGACCAGACTCTTATTACAACGACTTAGTTCAATTTGGCGAGCGTAAAGCCGTTGAAAATGCCATTAAACTACTGCCAAAACCGTATAAAGGTGAACACTAGCCAAACCAATAGATGAACTACTAGGCGGAGTGTTAATTGCTGAGCATAAAATCATGCCAGTAGACAATATATGAGTGTTTATTTACATTAAAGATTAGGTAATACGCACATTGCTTTCTCAAGCACTTGTATTTTCCAATCCTTCGGATAAGCTGTGAAAAATAACAGCTTATGCTGATCACAAATCAGACTTTAGCTGTTCAATTAGGAATTGTTAATATGGCTAAATGTAAGCGTCTAAAAGTTTTGTCATTTGCAAAGTTTCAAGCTGTTTTATCGGCTTTATTAGGCTTTTTTGCTGGAATATTATACTCTTTTGGTGGACTCATACTAGATATCTTAGTAAGTGCTAATATGCTCGCATCGACAAGTACACTAGGCTTAAGTTTAGGTACCATGTTTGCGTTCGGTGCTCTTTTGGGCATGCCAATTATGTTCGGTATCGTAGGCTTTTTCCTTGGCATCCTAGAAGCTTTAACTTTTAACTTATTCGCAATGTTTTTTGGTGGAATAAACGTTGATTTCAAACATTAATTTGGCATCTGACCAAGTTTAATCAGAGAATCTTTGGCGCAAGATACAGGCATCATAAAGTTTATTAAAAGAGTAGGAAAAATTGATACATATTCTTATGAGTGTTTTAAGCTTAGCTTGCACTCATTTTTCGCTTATTCAAGGTAGCCAAAATTGCATTTCCAAATATCACTTCAAATCTCATTAAGACCATTAAAAATAGCAGATGCATCTGCTATTTTTGCTTTAGTAAGCCAAAATCGTACTCAGCTAGCGGAGTATCTGTATTGGGTAGAACATGTACAATGCGTTGATTCAGCCAAACATTATATTTTGGAAAGAGTTAATAGCGGTTTAAATGAAGCGCACTGGTTCAAAATTTACTTCAATGATGAAATGTGTGGCGTATTTGCGATTAAATCGGTCTGCCTGCAAACCCAAGTTGCAGAATTAGGTTATTGGCTTAGCGATAGTGCAAAAGGCAATGGTGTAATTAGTCAAATTGTAAATTACCTACCAAAGCTATTAGCCAACACATCAGCTAAAGCCATTGAATTTAGGTGTCTTGAACAAAATCATGCAAGCATTAAAGTAGCACTTCGCGCTGGCGCTACTCTTGTAGCCGCTTTACCCGAATTTACGGTGGTAAATGGCATTAAACAAAATTTAAACATCTACCGTGTGGCACTTTAATTTAAATCGCTTCGTTGCTGCTCAAATTAAACCATTTACAAAAGAATTGTTATGGTTTTACTTTAAAATTTCTGTTAAAAATAAAGGCAGTGAAAAAGCCGCCAGCCAAACAAATGAGAAATATTAGATTATTAGTCCATAACGATATTAATTAATCTAAGTTCGGGTAACAAAACTAGGGAAGCTAAAATTTATGGATGAAGTCAGCACAGTTAGAATTTACCTGTTAAGGGCAATGTATGCATTTATTGCCTTTGGATTAGGTGTAACCACTCTTCCCGATGTGGTTTCTGGCTCAGGCCAATTTGCAGATTCAGACACCATTATCAATGCCATTTTAATGGGATTTTTCCTTCTCTCGTTGCTTGGAATAAAGTACCCAATTAAAATGTTACCAGTGCTTTTGCTAGAGCTTATATGGAAAGTTTTTTGGCTTTTAGCGTATGCCTTACCGCTGTATTTAAATCATTCTCTCGATGAATACGCACAAGAGTTGGTGTTTGCGTGTGCCATGGGGGTTATTCTGACACCACTCGTACTGCCATGGGGCTATTTAATAACACACTACCTAAAAGCCCCTGCAACACCTTGGAAGTAAAACTCGCTTTGCCCTTTTAGTCATCAATAAAGTGAGGGTTAATTTTAGCAGTCAGAACATGATCTTGCCATGTGCCATTTATTTTTAAATAGCGCTTAGCCAACCCTTCTTTTTCAAAGCCTAAACGCGTTAATAACCGAGCACTTTTTGTATTATGCGGAATATAATTTGCCATCACACGGTGCAACTTTAGCTCGTTAAAGACATAATTTAGCCCAGCCTCTACTACCTCAAACATAATGCCCTGCCCTTGGTATTTTTCAGCAACACAATAACCTAAATAACACGCTTGAAAAGGCCCGCGTATCACATTGGTAAAGTTACACATTGCTAGAATTTCTTGTCGTTCTAAATCAAAAGCAGCTAAATAATATGAAGTTTGATTGTGAAACTGAACTTGGTAATCTTTTATTAAGTTTTGCACATTTTCTTTAGTGAAATAGTGTTTATCACGCGTTGGCTCCCATGGTGCTAGGTGAGCTTTGTTCTCGTTAATAAACGTCAATAGCGCTTGCGTATCATCACTGTTTGGCACATCAATGAGTGTACGCTTGGTTTTGAGTTTCATAAGATTTAGTTTAGTGCATGGTTATCCGTGGCATGCTGAATTAAATTAACCAATAATTTGCCATGCATTGGCGTAAAGCCTGTTTTTTCGAGTTTTTTCTCAAGGTAGTTAGCAAAGTTTTTACGCTTATCATGATGAGTACGTAGCGTAAACAATAATTCATGTTGCTTTTGATTAATTAAACGCGTGTCGTAAATGGGGTCTTCATCAGGCCAATTTTCTACTGGTACGCCTTTTGTCTGGTAGACATAGTTAGATAATGTTTGGTTGATTTTTGAGTAGTCACTTTCACCTATTAATAATTCTAATTCTTTTAATAAACCGCGGTAAAGTACGCGAGGAAAAAGGCTGTAAAAATCTTTATTTTTAAAGTGCCTACCTTTATCAGTTTGCTGCCAATCTGCAAAGCTAGACTTGAGAGCATGCACAAAAATACGCCCAACAAAGTGTACTTTTAAATTGGTCTGACCTTTTGCATCTGCACTTTGTAATAAATTACTTAAGCGCTTTCGGTAGTTACGGTTTTCAGCTTTTAAGCGGCCAACTTCAGCTTCTAAAGCAAGCACTATCTCGCTTTTTTCAATCTGTTGTTTTTGTAATTGGGCTATTTTTGACTGGGCACTTTTCAGTACGTCACGGGTGTCTTTTAACTCTTGCAACACGCTGCCATTTTTAATCTTGAAATTAAAATTATGGATACTACTTTCACTGGTTTGAGCAACTAATGATTGAGCAGCTGAAGTCAGTGCATGCTTAAGTTTTTTTTCTAAAATCTGTCCTGACTGGCTGCCTTTTAGCAGTGCTGCTAGTTGGCAATTTAATTCATTTAAATACCAAGTATGTAACTGCTTACTTTGCGTTTTACTCAACCCACTAAATGGGTTAGCATTTCCCTTATCAAACTCAGACACTCTCTGCCTCAAAATCATGTTAACTTATGCTTTTATTCTCGCAAAATAGTAGCAGATATTACGATTTAAGTTAAACGCCTTTTGTTGTTACCTGTGAACGCTCTAAAATGGCGACACCTTGCTCTTTCATAAAGATTTCAAATGCACTGGCAAGCAGGCTTTGTTTTCTATCTTGGCGTTTAGCTAAAAACCACGTACTACGAATAGGAAACCCTTTTACATCTAATTTTACTAAGCCCGGCACTTCGCCATAATCAAGGGCATGACGGCTTAAAATAGATAATCCTAAACCTGAGGCAACAGCGTATTTTATTGCTTCATTACTTTCGATGGTCATTTTTTCATTCAAGATTAATTGTTGCTCAGTGCAAAATTGCTCAATTAAATTCCGTGTACCCGAGCCTTTTTCACGCATGATAAACGGGTAATGCGATAAGCGATTTAAGCTGACTTCTTGTTGCAAATGCAGTTCATGCCTAGCTGGGGCGATTACCACAAGTTCGTTGTCGAGTAGCGGCGTTTTTATAATTTCGGGGCGTTCAGGGCACTGACTAAAAAAGTAAAAATCGTCTTCGTTAGCTTCTATGCGCTCTTTAACTTCTTGACGGTTACCTATTTTTAAATTGATATCGACTTTTGGGTGTTTTTTACAAAACGCTCCTAAAATCAATGGCAAAAAATACTTAGCAGTTGAGACCACACATAAATTAAGCGAACCCGATGTCACGCTTTTAAGCTCATCAATCGATACTGATAAATTATGAAAACTAGTAAATACCTCATTGGCGCACTTTAACAGGGCTTTTCCCGCATCATTGAGCACAATGGTTTTGCCATGCTGACGATACACTGGCATATCCACAGCCTCGCTTAATTGCTTTAACTGAATCGACACCGAGGGTTGCGACACATGTAACTGCTGCGCCACCAAGGAAATACTTTTGTATTGATCGAGCGCTTTTAAGAGCTGTAACTGCCTAACTGTGGGTAATCGCATAGTTATATAGATTTTTACTTATACATATTTACATAAATATATATTAGCGTTTATTCAACTGCGC
Organism: Pseudoalteromonas sp.; assembly: GCF_041629635.1. Classification (GTDB taxonomy): domain Bacteria; phylum Pseudomonadota; class Gammaproteobacteria; order Enterobacterales; family Alteromonadaceae; genus Pseudoalteromonas. The sequence goes on from NZ_JBFKMX010000124.1 coordinate 8,472, forward strand.
GCATAGACTAATTTTTGACTTATAAATGCATAAAATACAACCTGCATCTCAAAACTACAACGCAGGTGGTGATGCTTTGTATTGGTGAATGAGGAAGTTATGTTAGAAACCATATCGAATAATGTACGCGCATTAGGTGAAGTACTCGGCCAAACAATTGCCGAAGATAAAGGCGATATATGGGTTGATAAAATTGAAGAAGTACGCCTTTTAGGTAAGCGCATTGTGGCAGGTGAAAACCATGTAATTGAAGACCTACAAACAATTTTTGCAAATAGTAGCGAGCAAGATTTATTAATTCATGCTCGTGCATTTAGCCAGTTTTTAAACCTCGCAAATGTGGCAGAGCAACAACACACCACCAGTGAGCAAGGTTTAGCTGAGCTTGATTTACCGCACCCACTTGATTCACTGTCAGAAAAATTAACCGGTATTGATGCAAACGCGTTTAAACAAGCGCTTAAAAAACTGCATATTGAGCTGGTGTTAACTGCGCACCCAACCGAAGTTAACCGCCGCACCTTTATTCATAAATACAACGAAGTTGCTGATGAACTCAGTAAAGGCGAAGCGCCCTTGAGCGAACGCGTGCAAGAAATCATTGAACAAGCGTGGCATACCAATGAAATTAGGCAGCAGCGCCCCACACCATTTGATGAATCGCGTTGGGGTTTACACGCCATTACCGATAGTTTATGGCATGCGGTACCTAAGTTTGTTCGCGAATTAGATGAGCTTTCACAAACCCTGATTGGCGAGCCTCTGGCTGAGGATATTATACCCATTACTATGGCCAGCTGGATGGCAGGTGATAGAGACGGCAACCCGTTTGTTACCGCCAAACTCAGTAAACAAGCCATTTTACAAGCGCGATTAATTGCCGCAGAGCTCTACTTAACTGACTTTGAATCCCTTTATTTAGAATTATCGATGCATAAGGCAACCGATAACTTAATTGATGCAGATATTAATGGCATCGGGCCATACCGTGCAGTTATCACCAAACTTATCAGCGAACTCAAAGAGTCAATCGCATTGTTACGTGAGGGTAAAACAAAAGGTGCAATTTCATCTTCAGAAGATTTACTTACGCCATTAAAAGCATGCCGCAACAGCTTATTAGCAGTCGGTCTTACTCGCGTTGCTAATTCGCAAGTGCTCGACTTGATTCGTAAGGTGCAATGTTTCGGTATTTCACTGGTAAAACTCGACATTCGCCAGCACAGTGAACGCCACGATGAAGCCATTGGCGAGATTGTAAATGCTCTCGATTTAGGCGATTACGCCACTTGGGATGAAGCACGCCGTGTAGAATTTTTACTCGGCGAAATAAATAATCCGCGCCCATTATTACCCAATGTAACTTGGAGTGAAAATACCCAAGAAGTGCTCGACACCTTCGCTATGGTGGCAAAACAACCGCGCGAAGTGCTGGGTATTTATATTATCTCAATGGCGAGTAAAGTAAGCGATGTACTTACGGTAAACCTGTTAATGAAAGCGACAGGGTTTAGTTGGGATATGCCTATTGCACCGCTGTTTGAAACATTGGATGATTTAAACAACGCACCAAAAGTGATGGGCGACTTGCTAAACATAGAGCAATATTTAACGCGCTGTAACAAACAGCAATACGTGATGATAGGCTACAGTGATTCGGCAAAAGATGCAGGTGTGTTAGCGGCCACATGGGCACAATACCAAGCGCAAGAAGCGCTGGTGCAGGTATTTAAACAATTTGAGGTCGAGCTTAAATTATTCCACGGCCGTGGCGGTACCATTGGTCGCGGGGGCGGTCCTGCACATGATGCAATTGCATCACAACCGCCGGGCACACTCGATGGTGGCTTACGTGTCACCGAACAAGGTGAAACCATTCGCTACAAGTTTGGTTTGCCAAATCTTGCTGTGCGCAGTTTACACTTATATGCCAGTGCGATTTTAGAAAGCTTAATTCACCCACAACCTGTGCCACCCGCATCATGGCGAGAGCTTATGAACAATATGGCATCGCTCAGTTGTGAAATTTACCGTGGTTATATCCGTGAAGAAGCGAATTTTGTGCGCTATTTCCGCCAAGCAACGCCTGAGCAAGAATTATCATCATTGCCACTGGGCTCGCGCCC
>NZ_JBFKMX010000125.1:0-10576 GCF_041629635.1 Pseudoalteromonas sp.
ATTCATGAAATGCTATTTGGCTTTACCAGTGCAATTGTTGTGGGCTTTTTACTTACTGCTGTACAAACTTGGACAGGCAAGCCCAGCATTAAGGGCTATAGCTTGATGGGGCTGTTCGGTTTATGGGCTTTGGCAAGGGTGTTACTAATATTTACAACGCCTGAACTTGCAATTTTTAGCATTGGAATAGACCTGATTTTTCTCCCTTTAGCTGCATTTTTCCTAGCTCGCCCTATTATTTTGGTAAAGCAATGGCGCAATATTATGTTTGTGCCGATTTTGCTCATTATGACTTTGCTTAACGCAGTGATGTATTTGTCATTGTATGGTGTTATAGCAATTAGCTATACCGCAATCAGTCATATGATGGTATTGATGGTAAGTTTAGTTATGTGCATTATCGGCGGTCGTGTCTTCCCTATGTTTACGGCAAATGGTACGCGTACTGAACGTGTTCCGGCTATGCCACTCTTAGAAACTCTTTCAATTGTGAGTATTGTGTTAGTCATTCTCTCACATGCTTTTGTTTTATCATCAGAAGTAAAGGGTGTTCTACATGTTTTCGCAGCCACAGCTAACTTTATTCGCGCTGTGCGCTGGCGCATCTGGGTGACATTTTCGACACCGTTAGTGTGGCCCTTACACCTTAGTTATTGGTTTATGTGTTTTGGACTACTAGGGATTGGTTTAGTTGAGCTAGGTCTGCATATTTCACTGTCTTTGGCCTATCATAGTATTACTGTCGGTGGCATTGGTTTAATGGTTTTGGCGATGATTTCACGTGTGTCGCTTGGTCATACTGGTCGTATGATCCAAGTTGGCCGAGTAATGACATTGGCATTTATGATATTTGTAATAGGTGTTGTATGGCGTGTATTGTTCCCAATGTTTTGGCAGCATTACCAAACGAATTTAATTTTTTCAGCCATTATCTGGATCATCAGTTATGGGTTATTTGTGATTAAATATGCAAAGGTGCTCTTTTCCGCACGTATTGATGGACGAGATGGTTAAGGGCTAAGGGGGTGTCTGAACTCCAAATTAAAAGGGATCAGACAACCTCTTATTTTTGTGAGAATAAAATAATAACAATAATCAGCATCAGTACCCAAAAGCCAGATAGAATTTGCCAAAATAGCAGTTTAGATGAATCTTTGTGGATTTTTGGGTCGTCTAATAAAAACTTTGCATTGGGTTCACGCAAGTCAGCTAATAAGTTTTCAATGGTGCCATAGCGTTCCAATGGATCAAACCTAACCCCTTTTTCCAGTGCGCGGTCGAACCAAATCGGGATCATCGGATTGTGCTCGGTAATACTGGTGTAACGCAGGCGATCAAAGTCAAAGCGCGATTGACACTCTTCAATTTCGTTTCCATAGGGTAGCGCAAGGCTAAACGTCTCGTAGCAAATAGTGGCAAGGGCATAGACATCCCCTTGCACCCCAGTATTTTTACCGAACAGATAATTGGGGTCGGAATAGGTCGCTGTGCCCAGCGCTCCTTGATGTTTAATGGGGGAATATATTTCGGCGACACCAGCGACGAAAACAGATCCAAAATCTACAATCTTAATTTGGTTGTTTGGCATCACTAAAATATTGCCGGGCTTTAAGTCTTGGTGCACTGTTTCTTTACTGTGAAACGCCATCAGACCTTGGCCTATTTGTTCGATCAGCGAAAATTTTACACTGGCTTTGGCATCACGGTTTTTGATTATCCAATCGTCAAGGCCGACCCCGTCAATATATTCCATAAGATAGTAGAGACAAGATCGCTGGCGATTTTGTTTGATCACCTTAACCACATAATCACTGTCGATTCTAAGTCCAATCCACTCTTCTTGAATAAATCGGTCAATATAGTGAGTATCGTCTTCAAAATTGATTGAGGGAGTTTTCATTACTAATTCAACCCCAGTATGGTTATCTGTTACCAAATAGAGTTGGCTTCTACTTGAGGCAAAGAGCTCTTTCTTGATAGTAAAGCCATCAAGTTGATAACCAGGCTCTAATGCCGGAGGGAAGGGAAGTCGAGTTAATTTCGTATTGTAATCATCTAAAGTTTGCTTCGGTAATTGATCGATACGGATCACAATACAACTTAAATTATCATCACTGCCATTCTCAAGTGCTAAGCTGATAAGTTGCTCTGCACTTTGTTGGAAATCAGGGTGCTTGGCGAAATAGTGTGGCCATATTTTAGGGTCTAAAAAGTCGTGCACACCATCTGAAGTTAGTACTAAATAATCACCTTCTTCTAATGCATGCTTGCGATAATCAATTGTCAGGTTGTTATCCATACCGAGTGCCCTTGCTAGCGAGCTTTTTTCTCCCATAAAAGCAACATGATCTTGACTCAGCTGAGTAATGTCATCTGCGCGAATATGGTAAATGCGTGAATCACCAACATGAAATAGATGCGCTGTCATTGATTTAATAATGACACCACTGAAGGTACTTAGAAATCCTTTCAGTTCAGTATGGAAAGCATGGCTTTTTTTATATAAATTGAGGTTGATACTGGTCAGTATTTTTTGACCACATTGGCCAACAGACCAAGTATCGGGCGTTTGGTAGTAGTCTGCTATAAATTGTGTTACAGCATAATGGCTGGCTTCCTTGCCTGCCTCAGCAGTGCTGACACCGTCAGCCAACACTGCTGTTATACCTTTATACTGAATACTATGTTGATGTTCTGGCACGTGGCTTTCTATGGCATCTTCATTAATTAATTTAATGCCTTGATTACAGCTTGAAGCAATCGTGACCTTTAACTGAGACATTGTATTCCTTGTTGTTAACCTACATCGATTAAATGTACTGAGCCATCAGGCATCACTTCAGCAATTTGCCCTTTTGGTTCATCCAATAACATCGCGATGAAGAAAATGATCAGTGCTGAACAGCCTATCACTAAGAAGAAGGTGCTGTAATCAACAAATGATAGTACGGTTAAGTATGTCACTGCGCCAACATTACCGTAAGCTCCAGCCATACCTGCTATCTGTCCTGTCATACGACGTTTAACTAACGGTACGATAGCAAATACAGCGCCTTCACCCGCTTGCACAAAGAATGAACAAGCCATGGTTGCAGCAACAGCCAGCGGGATCCACCAAGTACCATCAACGTTACTTAGAATAAAGTAACCAATTGCTAAGCCTGCAATCAAGATCATTAAACTTTTACGACGACCAACCTTGTCAGATAACCAGCCTCCTGTAGGACGTGCTACTAGGTTCATAAACGCAAAACCGGATGCAAGTAAACCAGCTTTAACAGGATCCAAGCCTTCAAAAGTTTCTAGGAAAAATAGAGGTAACATTGAAACTACCGCAAGCTCTGAACCAAAGGTCACAAAATAGGATAAGTCTAAAATAGCAACTTGCTTAAAGTTATACTTTTCAAGCTCAGGTACACCTTGTGTCAGGTTTTCTTTATTAACTTGCCAAATTGCGTGAACTTGGAAAATGTAAAGTGCAACCAGCCCAGCCCAAATACCGTACATCGCAGTTTCACTAAACAGGTTTACCCCAGTTGGTGATAATTTCCAAGCAAGTACTGCAAGCGCAGCATACATTGGAATATTCATAAATAAATAAAGATAAAAATCTTTCCAGCTCGTGACTTCAAGACCACCTGCTTTTTTAGGTTTAAAATAAGTTGAGCCTTTAGGCGTGTTTTGTGCAACAAAGAAATAGAAAACACCGTATAAACCAGCAATAACACCTGTGGTACCTAATGCATAACGCCAGCCATCATCGCCACCATAAAACATAGCAAGGGTAGGTAACGTCATTGCCGCAGCAGCTGAACCAAAGTTACCCCAACCACCATAAATACCTTCTGCAACCCCAACTTGTTTTGCTGGGAACCATTCTCCGACCATGCGAATACCGATAACAAAGCCGGCGCCGACAAATCCGAGTAAAAAGCGGAATAAGGCTAATTGTTCATAGCTGTTTGCGGTAGCAAAGGTGATACATAAACCTGATGAGGCAACAAGTAAACTGGAGTAGACCTTTCGTGGGCCAAACTTATCCACCAAAATCCCGATGATTATGCGGGCTGGAATGGTGAGGGCAACGTTTAATATTAGTAACGCTTTAATTTGCGCAGAAGTTAAATCAAAGGCTTCTTTTATAAATACCATTAGTGGTGCGTGCGAAAACCACACCACAAAGGTCAAGAAAAAAGCAAACCAAGTGATATGCAGTGTTTTTATTTTTGGGTCGCCAAAGTTGAGCAACCGGATTTTACCTGAGTCGGTCATTATTCTACTCCTGACTGAGTGCAGTCGTTTTATTAACTGCTTTATTTGTAATGTACTTAGAGTTTTAAACTTTGATGTATATCAAGTAGTAAGAGTGGAAAAATATTCTGCTTAGCGGGATATACCGCTTTGTAGGTAGTGTTATTTTATCAATTAAACACGATTTATCAGTTGGTTATGATTGGTTCTTTGGGGTTTTTAGAGTCTGTGCGAGAACACTGGAAATGAGTGAGTAGTGACAAAGCTGTGAAAGCTTGTTGTTATACTCAAATTGAATCCGGCAATATTTAGAATGTGGACATAAAATGCAAGCTTTTTTGGCTAAACGTGCGCTTTGGGCTGCCACCTTGGCATTTGCTGCTAATTTTTCAGTGTGGACCTTGTATGCTGTGTTAGGTGTCAATATCCGTAGCGAACTAATGCTGTCGGCAACAGAGTTTGGTTTATTACTTGCTGCTCCGATATTTAGTGGTGCGATTTTACGTTGGCCAGTGGGTTACCTTGTTGAAAACAACAATTGTAAGTCATTATTTATTTGGCAAATGCTGCTTATCATTCCTGCACTATTGTTGCTGCCTAAGGCATCGAGCTACTTAGAGTATTTACTGATTGGGCTTTGGCTAGGGCTATCAGGCGTATCGTTTACCATTGGTATTCGTTATGTAACAGATTGGTTTGAAACTAAGTATCAGGGCACTGCGATGGGGGTATTTGGCGCTGGTAATGCGGGAGCCGCCATTACCTTAGCGCTTGTGCCATTTATTGTTGAGCATTTAGGTTGGGAGTTTGTTGGTTATTGTTACGCCTTGGGTATGTTACTAATCACACTTGCATTTGCCTTTATAGCGCCGAAATCGAATCGATTTATCACAGATTTTCAGTCAGTTAAGAAAATTAATCCATTAACTAGCCTGCAAGTATGGCGCTTTGGATTATATTATTATTTCGTTTTTGGTAGCTTTCTTGCGCTCATTTTATGGCTACCGCAATATTATATGCAGGCATATAGCACCAGCTTTACCACAGCAATGAATTTGACCTTACTGTTTACTTTTGTATCGAGTTTAGTGCGTGCACTTGGCGGGTGGTTTGCTGATTTATACGGTGCAAGGGCGGTTAATTGGAGTGTGTTTTGGATTTGCCTGGTGTGTTTGTTCTTTTTAAGTTATCCGCCCACTACGATGACTATACATGGTATGAAAGGTGATGTTGAACTCAATATCGAAGTGAACATCTATTTATTTACGGGGTTAATTTTAATTATTGGTATTGCACAAGGCTTTGGTAGAGCATCGGTTTACAAAATAATTCAAAATTATTATCCCACTCAAATGGGCCAAGTTGGCGGTTTTGTAGCATTTATTGGTGCCACTGGCGGTTGTACTTTGCCTATTTTGTTTGGCTTGGCTGATGATTTAGTGGGTGTGTATAGCGCGAGTTTTATGCTGTTATATGGAGTGCTTGCCTGCTGTATGATTGTGATGCATTCGGCACAAAAATCTGTGCTAAAGGCAAAGCGCCTTCAGCATGCGATTGATACTAACTTTCTACATGATTAGAGCGTGTTGACCTTTGCGGTCTAAATTCTGTTCAAATCCAACGCTTTTTGATCGCGGCGTTGCTTTGTAGGCCTAGCGAGCTAAGTCAAGAAGCAACAACAAAGAACAAAACGCTTTGGGTTGAACCTGTTAGGCAGCGCTTGTTTGGCATTTATACTGTGTTGCCCTACATGGATGTAGGGTAAGGTGACTTTGCAGGAGCACAAAGTCTTTAGCGCTCATTTATGTAAATTAACTACACCACAATCGCTCTGCCTCGTCTAAATGCCAAACAAACTGCTGCAGAAACAAACAGCAAAGGTCAACACGCTCTAGTAAACTAGCCGCAGATTTGGCAGTTGTTAACAGGTTTAAAGGAAAACTCTTTGTTTATAGATGTTTTGCCGTCGAACAGCGCTAACCGACCAACAAGTGTTTCGCCAATACCTGTTAATAGCTTAATTGCTTCCATTGCTTGATATGCACCGATCACTCCCACAAGTGGGGATAATATACCTGATTCGACACAGGTTAATTGCTGCTCGCCAAAACGCTGACTAAGGCAATGGTAACAAGGTGTATTAGGCTGCCAGTTAAAACTGGTTACTTGCCCTTCAAAGCGGATCGCGGCTCCAGAGACGAGTGGCACTTTGTGGTGATAGCATAATGCATTAATTTGCTCACGTGTATTGAGGTTGTCTGTGCAATCTAGCACTAAGTCATGTGTTTCGATTAATGCACTTAATGCGCTTTTGTCGAGCTTTTGCTCAATAGCGGTGACATCACATTCACTGTTTATATTCGCGATGTATTGTTGTGCCGACAGCGCTTTATTGATGCCAATTTTATCTTCAGTATGGATGATTTGCCTTTGTAAATTGCTGAGTTCAATTGTATCGAAATCAATCAGCGTGAGTGCCCCAACGCCTGCACTTGCAAGGTACGGAGCTGCACTGCTGCCAAGACCACCTAAACCGATAATCATAACTTGACTATTTAAGAGTTTCTCTTGTCCAGCAAAATCAAATTCAGGCATGAGTATATGCCTGCAATATCTAAGAGATTGTGCGTCTGTTAATTGCTTCATAAATGACACCTTTAAGTTATAGGAACAGGTTATATCCCTTCTGTGAGATGAGCTCAATACTTCCTTGTGGGTAGCTAATTTTATATGGGAGTAGCTGGTGACAAAGCTTGATTTTAATCAAAAAAACAATTCAGCAAGGGCGTATTGTGGCGCTAAAACATCAACAAACACATTCAGGTGAAAAGATGAAAAAAGCAATGTTTACGCTGACAAAATTAGCAATGGCACTTTCGGGTATTTTAGTAATGCAAACCGCAACAGCAGAACAAGCAAGCACGGTTATGGATGCTGTGGCAGATGGTCAAGTAAAAGTGAATATGCGTTATCGCTACGAGTTCGTTGACCAAGATGGCATCGACAAGAATGCAAATGCATCGACTCTACGTACGCGACTGACCTACAACACGCAGGCATATCAAAACTTTAGTTTGATTGCAGAAGTTGACAATGTCTCTTATATCGGCAACGACAATTTTAATAGTACAGCAAATGGCAAGGGAGAATATCCTGTAGTGGCTGATCCTAAAGGCACAGATGTTAACCAAATTGCTTTAAAATACCGTAATGCTGGGTTAAGTGCCGATTTAGGCCGTCAACGTATTGTGCAAGATGGGCAGCGTTTTGTTGGTGGCGTGGCCTGGCGTCAAAACGAGCAAACCTTTGATGGTGTAAGGTTAGCTTACGAATTTAATAATAAAATGAAGCTTGATTACGCTTATATTCACAATGTGAATCGTATCTTTGGCCCTGAAGGGGCAAAAGCAGATTTAAAAGGCGATATTCACTTAGTGCATGGCTTCTTGCCAATCAATGAGAACCACAAAATAACGACATTTCTGTATGAGATGGATTTTCGTGATGCTTTAGCGTTATCAAATCAAACGCTCGGTGTTGATTATAATGGTGTGATTGCGGGCATAAAATTACATGCAAGCTATGCAACACAAACTGACACAGGCGATAGCCCACTTGACTACAGCACAAATTATTTAGCGTTAGATGCTACCTATAAACTTTCTAAGATGGCCTTCACAGCAGGCTTTGAGTCACTGGGCAGCGATAATAGCGTTGGTTTTCAAACACCTTTGGCGACGTTACACAAATTTCAAGGTTTTGCCGATAAATTCTTGAGCACACCCAAAAATGGTATTAACGATCTTTATGTAAAAGTCGCTGGTAAAGTTAGCGGTGTGGCGCTCAGTGCAACCTATCATATTTTCGATTCTGTAGAGCAGAGCATTGATTATGGCTCTGAACTCGACTTAACCGCTAAGTACAAATTTAACAAGCGTGTTTTAGGGTTATTAAAATATGCTCACTACTCAGCGGATGAGCATGCCAGCGATACGTCAAAAGTATGGGCGATGCTCAACGTTAATTTCTAAAACTTTAAAGAATCCACTCCCAGAGCCGGCTTAGGTCGGCTTTTTTATTGGTGGCCTACCCCTAATTAGGTAGTGTTTTAGCTGATCTCTACTAACTCAGTTGTATGGTTTTAAGCAGCCTATAACGGCACAATTTAGACAGCTTTTGAGCAACTCCGAGCTTAATTTCCTTCGACTACATTTCATGGATTTTAAGCCGTGGCTAAGCCACCAGGGTATAGTAAGAAATTGCTATGCCTCCCGTATTTGGAAAGGTGTTGACTATGTTACAAGACGCGCACGGACGTGAATTTAGCTATTTGCGTTTGTCGATCACAGATGTATGTAATTACCGTTGCAATTATTGCTTACCTGATGGCTATCAGTGTGAGAGTAAGCAGCAGCACTTGTCACTGGATGAAATTAAAACTCTGGTGTCAGCGTTTGCGCGCAATGGCATAGAAAAGGTACGTATTACCGGCGGAGAGCCTAGTTTACGTCGTGATCTCTGTGACATCATTACTGTCATCAAAAATACGCCAGGCATTAAAAAAGTGGCGTTAACCACCAACGCACATCAGCTCGATCGTCATGTGAAAGCGTGGGCCAACGCGGGTTTAGATGCCCTTAATGTGAGCTGCGATAGCTTAGATGGCAGAATGCTTAAAGCCATTATCGGCAGAAATAATCTAACAGAATTACTCAATGGCTTAGCCATTGCGCAAACAACCACAATCAGTTCAATCAAAATCAATACGGTGCTATTGAAGCAATATAACTACGCGCAAATTCAAGATTTAATTGCATGGGTGAAAGACAAGCCGATTTCGTTACGCTTTATTGAGTTGATGCAAACGCTCGATAATAAAGTCTATTTCGAGAAAAACCATGTGAGTGCTCAGCACGTTGCAGATAAATTAACTGCAGAAGGTTGGCAAGCGATTCAACGTTCGAAAAGTGCGGGCCCGGCAAAAGAATTTTATCACCCCGACTCTTTGGGGAAGGTGGGTTTTATTGCCCCATATTCAAAAGATTTCTGTCAAAGCTGTAACCGCTTGCGTATTTCATCATTAGGTAAACTACATTTATGCTTGTTTGGTGAGGCAGGTCATGATCTGAGACCATTACTTACTAAGGACAAACAACATCAATTAGATGCCTGCATTGATGCCTTGCTAAACGATAAACCGCTAAGCCATTTTTTACATCAAGGCATATCTGGCTGTACATCAGATCTTGCGATGTTGGGAGGTTAGTATGCAGCTAGTTGGTTTAGTACTCGCGGGTGGCAAGTCTTCACGTATGGGGCGAGATAAGGCTGAATTACGTTTTGGTGAGCAAAATTTATTGGGCCATGCCATTGAAACCCTAGCTGATTCCCTATGTCAGCGTGTGTTAGTGAGCCGCAACAAAGAGGATGGTATTAAAGATCGTTTTATTGGCCTCGGGCCTCTGGCGGGTATTGATGCTGCAGTCGCTGCATTACAAAATGGTGTTTGGCTTAGTGTATTGCCGGTAGATATGCCTCTTGTCAATTCTGCACATCTGATCGCATTGCAAAACTATTCATTGAAACAGCAGCAAGCCTGCTATTTTGAGGGTTTTATGCTGCCATGCGTGCTGCAAATAAATAATGCGTTGCGCGCTTATTTAGCAAATAGCTTACGCCAGCAAAAATCCCTTTCGCTACGAGCATTACTTAAGACTTTCAAAGCAAAGCCCCTTGAAGCAATTAGACCCGATTTACTTATTAACACCAACACGCCAGAGCAATGGCGGAGTTTAGAGACAACATTGTAGGAATTATTATGGGACATAAAACACCAGCTCCTTTTCAAGCGTTAAATATTGCAGTTTTGACGGTGTCAGATACACGTGATGAAAGCAGTGATACGTCTGGCCGCTATTTAGTTGACGGTATTGAAACTGCAGGGCATACACTCGCAGATAAGCAAATTGTGATTGATGATATTTATCAGATCCGCGCGGTAGTATCACAGTGGATAGCCAGTGATAAGGTGCAAGCAATAGTGATCACTGGTGGTACAGGGTTTACTGCACGCGATTCAACACCGGAAGCTTTGGCGCCATTATTTGATAAAGAAGTTGATGGTTTTGGTGAACTATTTCGTCAAATTTCATATCAGCAAATTGGCACATCGACCATTCAATCAAGAGCTGTTGCGGGTTTTGCTAATGGTACGGTGATTTTCGCTATGCCAGGTTCCACCAACGCCTGTAAAACGGCTTGGCATAACATTATTGTTGAACAGTTAGATGCATCTCATCGGCCATGTAATTTTGTGCCGCAATTA
>NZ_JBFKMX010000126.1:0-10380 GCF_041629635.1 Pseudoalteromonas sp.
ACAAAGTTATTCGCTATTTTTGCCTTCGCGCTACTGACCTTAATTATTTGGCTTAAATCATCCTATAACGTTGGTGTACAGCGTGATCATATCAATATAAAGTCGGTTAAACGCGGGGACTTACCGCTTGTAATCAATACATATGGCAAACTGATATCACAAGATACGCGCATATTGACCACGCCGGTTGCAGCAACAGTAGAGAAAATCCACCTCAAACCAGGTGCGCAAGTGAATAAAGACAGCATTATTCTCGAACTCGTTAACCCTGAATTAAATCAAAAGGTTGAAGCTGCTCAACTAGCATTACACCAAGCCAATACTAAGTTAAAAAAACTAGAGATAGAACTACAAGACCAACAACTCCAACATCAATCAAATATTGCGCTATTAAAAGCCGAACTTAAATCGGCGCGCTTGCAATACACGGCTGAGAAAAACTTAGAAAACAGTGGCACAATTTCAAAATTACAAATTCAAACTTCAGCAATTACGGTTGAGCAACTTGAAGTACGCCTTGCCATTGCCGAGCAACGTATTAATCACTTAAAAGCCATTAACCAAACTCGATTATCCGTTGAAAAAGAACTAGTTAAACTTGCTAAAAGTCAGCTGAGTTTACAACTTAAAAATAAAGAGTCATTGATTGTACGCTCTAACATCGACGGTGTATTACAGCGCTTACCTGTAGAGCTGGGCGAAAACATTGTCGCAGGCGCTAAACTCGCAGAAGTTGGCAGTGTGAGTAACCTTGATGCAGAGCTCAAATTACCGCAAAGCCATGCCGCCGAAATTGCATTAGGAAACCCTGTAATGTTAACCGTTGCTATGCAACCTGTTTCTGCGGTTGTCAGCCGAATTGATCCTGTTGTAACAAATGGTTATGTCACGATTGAAGCAAAAATTGAACAACCATTACCAAAAAGCGCCCGTCCAGAAATTAATATTCAAGGGTTTATCACCTCAAATGTCATCACTGACGCATTGTATGTTGAAACACCCGCCAATATCACCAGCCATTCAAAAGTGGACATGTTTTTAGTTGATGATGCAGAGCAAATCGCAGAGGCAACCACAGTGTCATTTGGCCGTATCGTAGGCCAGTATATTGAGGTGCTAAATGGCGTAGAAGCTAATCAACAACTGGTGATTTCAGATATGCAGCAATGGCAAAACTACAAACAAATCGCATTGATTAATTAAGGGAAGAAGATGAATAATAAAAGCGTGATTGAGTTAACGAATATTACCCGCAAGTTTATTACTCAGGATATGACCACAACCGCGGTAGATAATATTAATCTTTCGATCAACCAAGGTGATTACGTTGCGATTACAGGGCCATCGGGTTGTGGTAAGTCAACCTTGTTATCGATTCTAGGCTTGATGGATAAAGCCACATCTGGCAGCTACCTACTCAATGGCATTGATGTTAATAAACTCAATACCGATCAGCTGGCTGAAGTAAGAAATAAAGAAATTGGATTTATATTTCAGTCATTTAACCTTATTGATGAGTTAACCGTGTGGGAAAATGTTGCCCTGCCATTGTATTACAGTGCAAGCAAAGGAGCAGGTGCTAAAAAAACAGCGGTTGAAGCGTTAGACAAAGTCGAAATGCGTCATCGACTTAATCATTTCCCAACGCAACTTTCTGGCGGGCAACAGCAACGCGTTGCCATTGCTAGAGCATTGGTTATGTCTCCTTCCATTTTATTAATTGATGAACCAACAGGGAATTTGGACTCGCACAATGGCGACATTGTGATGGCAATGCTTAGCGACTTAAACAACCAAGGTACGACCTTATGCATGGTTACGCATGATGCTCGCTATGCTAATCAAGCAAAGCGTAGAATTGATTTGTTTGACGGCAAAGTTTTAGGGTCTATTCAAAATATGGAAGTTGCGTAAATGAGTGCATATTGGTTAATGGAACTGCGCGTAGCCATGCGCGCACTGACAAAACGGCCACAATTTGTATTAACCGTTGTGATTACCTTAGCCTTATCCATGGCGACTGTGATCAGTGTGTTTAGCTTAAATAGCTTGTTGTTATTACAAAGCTTGCCATTTAAAGATGCGCAGCAACAATATGTTGTCGACTTAAAGTTAGACTTTGCAGGCAAAACATTTCCTTCACTTCCCGTGTTAAAAAGACGCTTTGTGGAAAACCAAACGAGCTTTGAAAGCGCTTCTCTTTATGTCGGTGAAACCCGAACATTAGAACTGCAACACCAGTTATTTAAGTTAGAAACAGCCTTTGTATCAGCCAGCTATTTTGATCAATTAGGCCTTGTAACAGCCTATGGTAGAGCCTTTAACCACAATGAAAAACTGAATAACTTCACACCATCAACGGTATTGTCTTACCAATTATGGCAAGAAAAATTTTCTGCTTCCCCGGCGATCATTGGCCGTCAAATCAACATTGACGGCACTTTTTTTTCTGTTGTCGGCGTACTAAAAAAAGGGGTGCTATCACCTGATAATTTAGCCTCAGAACAACCTCAATTGTACCTTCCTTTGGATTACAGTAATGCGGATTTGTTTGGCGATAAAAACATTTCTGAAGGTGACGCCAGTATCATTGCGAAAGGAAATGCTAACAACCGCACATCTTACCTTAATGACGTTCAAAACCTTGCTAATAAATTAAAAACGGAAATAAATAATCCATTGTTAAGCTTTGGCACACTAAAAGCGCATGTTACGCCTTTGCGAGAGGCGATTATTGGCGATTCTGACCGCCTTTCTTTGCTTTTATTGTTAGGTGCATTGATGCTGTTACTGGTTGCCTGCGTAAACCTATCGAATTTATTTATTGCGCGCTCTGTCGAATCGAAACAAGACTTCGCAATTCATGTTGCAGTGGGAGCAAAACATAAGCAACTGTTTAACAAACTGCTCATGGAAAGCTCTTTGTTATCGTTTGCCTCCGGCATCATGGCATTATTAATTGCAGTATGGGCTATCGAATTGATTAAATTTATTGGCAGTGATTCATTGCCGCGTTTAAACCAACTATCCATAGACAGCTATACCTTGCTTTTCTCAATGCTAATTTGTTGTTTGTTAGCATTATTCTTTTCGTATATTCCCTTTTGGTTATCACGTAACGCCGCGCTCAATCAACAAATGCAAACCTCAGGAAAAGGTGGCGGAAAGCAAAACTCAGCCCGTTCACGAGTTGCATTGTTATTAGGGCAATCTGCACTTGTGTCGATGCTACTTTGCTTTTCATCACTCTTTTTGCAAAAGTCATTCACAGAGCTTGAAAAAGTGACCGGATTTAACACCGAACAAAGAGCACTTCTTACACTTGAGAGAAAGAATAAGGCCTTGTCAAAAGGTGAATTGGCTAGTGCATTACCTGCAGTAATAGAACAAATAAGGCAATTACCAGAAGTAACTAATGTGGCTTTAAGTAATTCAAGCCCTGTTATTATGGCGGGCGTTGTTTTTCCGGTGCGAAAAAGCATCGACTCAGCGGAGTATATGCTGTCTGTAAATAAAGCTCAGCATAATTTCTTTGATGTGCTTGGTATTGAGTTTATTAAAGGCTCAACCTTTAGTCAGAAAAGTGCCGAAGCGAGTTATGAAGTCATTCTCAATCAAAGTAGTGCGCGTCTTTTACTCGGTGAAAACTGGGCTATTGGCGATTCTGTGTTTATTACTGGCCGCCCTTACAAATTGGTTGGCGTGATAAAAGACACCTTTCGATCACGTTATTTACGATCTCAGTTAGGCAATGAATTGGTGATTGTTCCCTATAACAAAATCAATGGCGACATGCTGCCATCAGAGCAGATCGTATTAAATATTTATCATGGAAAGTCTGAACATTTTAATTTCAGCAATATTAATAGCATTATCAATTCACCTACCAGTGCATTTAGCATTACTTCACTACAAAGCTTACAAGACGTTTTAGAAGAAGAAGTACATTTAGCCAAAACGACAGCTATTTTAGCGGCTTCGTTCTGCTTGCTAACATTGCTGTTAGCTGCGATTGGCGTTTGGGGTATCGTTAACTACAGCGCAAAAATGCGCCATTTTGAATTTGGTATTCGAATGGCACTGGGCGCCAAAAAAGTACATTTACTTAAAATGATGCTGCTTGAAAATATAAAACCTCTTTCATTTGGCATGTTATTTGGCGTTGCTTTAGCCACCATCATTATCCAAGCAAATGCGGCCCACTTTTCTTTATTTGGCTACTTACAGGTCGGTTATTTAGTACCAATGATTATTGCCATGGTACTCACTACCTTAATAGCGATTATCAAACCCGTTACTCAGGTGGTAAATGATGCGCCTATGAGCGCACTTAAACGTGAACAATAAACTCTATTTATATTTATACTTAAACGCAAAAGGAAAAAGCATGAGAACGAAACTTATCACACTCGTAACACTGCTAATGATGACATCATTAAATGTATCCGCCGCAATCGAAAAACAAACGCTGTCGGTAGCGGAAGAAGTGTTATTTCAACGTATGTTCTTGGAAAAAACACTTTCAATGCCGCAAGTTAAAGTATTTAACAAGCAAGGTGTATTGTTATATGGCACAAATAAAGCAGATGAAGAATTAAAAGTTAATATGCTTAAAGGGCTATCAGAGATAACTAATAAAGGCGAAAATACATTCGCTAGCCACCTTAAAGGGATTACCGCTGCAGATGGCGCGGCAATCAATTTAGATGACTTTAAACAGGAGATTATCGTTGTTGAAAGTTATGTAGATTGGTTTGAAGATAGTAAAAAGCAGCGCAAGGATATTGAACAAGTATTATCAAAAGTGCAAAACAAAGATGTGCTTTGGCTGGTACTTGACGTTGACCCTAAAAAAATGGCCAATGCTAATGTCACTGTAACACATATCGAATAAGCTAAATAACCTCTAGGAGTACCCTGTGCTCCTTATACCAACTTTATTAGTCATTTGACCATTCTAGCGAGTTAAATGACCAGCTAATTAATGCAATTGTTATTATTTATCGACTTTACTTATGTTGTTTTTTTGTTAACATTTCAGGCACATAGGAAGGAAACGCTCGTTGTATGAAGAATGATGAACACGCTGTAACGCGAATATTAGTAGTTGATGACCAAATTGATATTCGTACTACGCTTCGTTATTTATTAAGTGAAAAAGGTTATGTGGTACTTGATGCCAGCAGCCCTGCAGACGCATTATTGTTGCTAAAAACCACATCTGTTGATCTCGTATTAACCGATATGAACTTCCGTAAAGACACAACATCAGGCCAAGAAGGGCTTTCATTTGTTGCAACTTTGGGACAACTCTACCCCGAACTAACAGTGCTGGTCATGACCGCTTGGTCTACCGTGCCATTGGCAGTTCAAGCGATGCAAATTGGTGCCCGTGATTTCATAGAAAAGCCATGGGAAAACCACCAGCTTTACGACATTATTGCCACCCAGTTAAAAATTAGCAAAACCGTAAGCCATACAAACCCTTCGTTAAACGAAGACAATGGCATCATTTACCAATCAGCTCTTTTTGAAAACCTAATGCAGCAAATCGAGAAAGTCAGCCTGTCTCATGCAAATGTACTTTTAACGGGTGAAAATGGAACTGGCAAAAGCTTACTCGCCCATCATATTCATCAAACATCACCACGCAATGAATTTCCATTTGTTAGTGTTAACTTAGGTGCGGTGCCAGAGCAATTATTTGAAAGTGAATTATTTGGACATAAACGTGGAGCATTTACTGGCGCCTTTGAAGACAGAGCCGGACGTATTGCTGCCGCCGGACAAGGCACCCTATTTTTAGACGAGCTTGCGACCACATGCACGCAAAATCAAGCAAAACTATTACGGGTGCTGGAGTCTAAAAAGTATGAATGCATTGGCAGTAGCGACACCAATATGATGGCATGTCGAATTGTTTCTGCGACCAATGCAAATATTCGCGAGCTTATCGCAAGCAATGAGTTTCGAGAGGATTTATATTACCGTCTCAATACGGTAGAAATTAGGGTCCCCTCCTTGCGCGAGCGCAAAGAAGATATCTTGCCAATTGCACAGTACTACCTTGAAACAATCGGTAAAGAGTATCAAAAGCCTGAATTAACCTTCAGTAAACACTGCCAAGATAAGCTTATTGCACATACTTGGCCTGGCAATACACGAGAATTAAAACATACCATTGAACGCGCAATTATTTTTAGTGACTCAAGTGTTATTGAGTTAGAGCACTTATCACAAAATTCAACACCAGTAGAACATTCACAGCCAGTTGCGCCACTTGCACAAGTGGAAGAAGCATTAATTATTAAAGCGTTAGAGCAAGCCAATGGTAATATCAATGTATCCGCAGAATTACTGGGGATCAGCCGAAGCGCATTATATCGTAGGATAGAAAAACATGGAGTCCAATACAAAAAATACCTCTAGTTTCGAGCAGCAACTCAACTTAAGGTTTGCAAGTTTATTGGCGTTACAATTACTGTCACTCGGTTTATTTTGTGCCGTTTCTAGTTGGTCTTTTGTGCAAAACTTAACAATTGCATTACCCATTATGGTGATTGCAATTTGGCAGAGCAAAATAACCATTGGCAAGGTGCGTTCAATCTTGAATGTACTGGTGAATAGTTTCGAACACATCAACTCAAGTAGCTTTAACACATCACCCCATTTACCTTACAAAAAAGGGGTGTTGCACTCGCTCAACATTGAATATGACAAATTACAAAGCCAGCTTAAGCATGCCAATTTTAGTCGCCAGAAAGATGCATACATCATGTATCAACTGCTAGAGCAATTGGACACGCCGATTTTCTTATTTGATCACCGTAAACTCTTGGTCAATGCTAATCCCAAGTCAAAATTATTTTTAGGTAATGATTGGCGCTTATTTAAAGGTGATAGCCTAGAGCATCTTGGCTTTAGTTTGACTGAAAATAATCAAATTGTTTGCCAACAGCAAAATGATACTTGGTCGGTGAAAAGCTGTGTTTCGACATCTGAAGATAACAAGTTTTATCTCGTTATTTTGCAAAATATTGAGCAAGCATTACGAGCTAAAGAGCTCAGTGCATGGCATCAGTTAATCAAGGTGATCGGGCATGAAGTACGAAACTCTCTCACACCAATTTATGCCCTGAGTAATGCACTTGCTGACGATTTCAAAGACGATAAGAACAAATATGAAGCTTTGTCATTAATCGCAGCGCGCAGTAAAAGTTTGCAATCGTTTATCAATAGAACCACTGAATTAGCACATATCCCGAAACCCGCAGTTGAACAAATAGATATAAAGCAAAAGTTAGAAGATGTGTGTAATTTACTACCAAACATCAATTACAGTTTAAAAATTAATGCTCCTTTTATTGATGCCGATCCCGTGCAACTAGAGCAAGTACTGGTCAACCTTATTAAAAACGCAGACGAAGCAATGACAGAAAAAGACGTTATCTCGATTTTAACCTATCAAACAAATAATGGCTGTCAGATTGAAATAACCGATAAGGGAACCGGAATCTACGAACAAAATAATTTATTTGTGCCATTTTACACAACGAAAGAATCAGGCTCTGGCATTGGTTTAGCATTGAGTAAACAATTGATTGAAGCTCATAATGGCAAAATTAGCATTAAAAACAATACTGATAACATAGGTGTAACCGTTTCAGTTTGGCTACCATTCACTTTAAATCCACACTAAAACGTATTCGTTTAAAAAGTCAGATCAGATTTCATACCGTATTCACTGATAAACAGCGCATGTTTATCAGTGAATACCATTACTTCTTAAAAAGTGATAACAAGATTTTGGTTATTTAATGCCATTACTCAACATGTTTGCTGCAAAGAAAGCAAAATTCTGAAATATATTTATACAAAGTTAGACTTAAAACCCGTCTCTTTATTACTCAAAATCACACCCAGTTTTTTTATTTTCGAAATCACACCCCATAACTGAACCACAGCATAAGCAGTGTGTTTATTTCAATCAAAAGTGAAAACGTTTGAACATGCAAGTTTACAGCCGTTCGATTATGGACACAAAACCGGACAAAACCCCCGAAAACGATAAAATAGCAATAAAAATCAACACCTTGAAAAACCAGGAGTTAACTTATAAATTTCAAATGTCGCGACATACAACACTAAAATCACTTAATTCAATTAAGTGGTATTAACAATAAAAATGTTTAAAACAAGGAAAATCAAAATGTCAAAAATTAATAAATTACTCGCTGGTCTTTCAACGTCTTCAATCGCACTTTTTGCAGCGAATGCATCTGCTGCTGTTGTTGTATGTGCTTGTGGCCGTGCGGGCGACGTTGTTATTTGTGTTTGCCAAGCATTTTAATGTTTGAGTTAAACTTAAAACTACAAAATCACCTTTGATCCAAAGGTGATTTTTAAAAAAATAAAAACAAAATTTTATGAAAAAAGTCATTCTATCAATGCTATTTTTAGCATCCGTTTATTATGTTTCCAGTCAGTTCAACTCGACGAAAGCTGCTCCGGTAGTTGAAGATTTGGGCGAAGCGACTGTGCAAAAAATCCTTGATTCACGCGAAACAACTATCGGAAAAAGTATTAACTTATCGCATACACTTATTGGGCTAGATGGCGCTGAAACAACATTTGCAGAATTTAGCGATCAACCGCTAGTAGTTATGTTTTGGGCTACTTGGTGCAAAGCATGTGAAATGCAACTACCACAAATGATTGAGCAGCAGGCATTAAACCCAAATACCAAGTTTGTTTATATAGCGGTCCGCTCAAAAGATGATGAAATATTAAAAGTAAACAATGGGTTAAATAATCAGTTAGCTATTTACAGAAAAGGTTGGGAAGGTCAAGAAAGCGTGTTATCTGGTACAACATTGCCTTTAACCTTCGTAATAGATAAACAAGGAACCATAATCGCAGAGCGCCAAGGTTTTTCTATGGCAAGTGGTGTTGAATTTATCACAAACACTTTAAGTAAGTCTGACGCGGTAAAAATATAACCAAAGCACTTAAATACCCTGTGTATTAATCCATTCCCTGTTAGCGCCGAATAGTTATACCAATTCGGCGCTTTTATACCATAAGTTAAGGCTTATAAATGTTAAGCTTTTAGACTTAGTCACTCACTCCAAAAAATTCATTGAATGGTTTAACTTTAAAGGTCTGCATGTGGGCCAAACACTTCATAATGAATACGCTCGGTGCCTACTCCCATGTTCAATAACTGTGTTTTGATAAAGCGCATAAACGCAACAGGACCACATAAGTAGAAATGGGCTTGCCCATACGGTAAGCGTGCATCGTTTAAATCAATAAGGCCGTGTAATGTGTTTTCCGGTAATTCGTTTGCTTCATTGTGTTTTTCATACCAAGTATAGGTTTGCCAGTTATTCAACTTGGCAATTTCAGTGGTACGCTGCTTAAACGAATGTTGTTGCTTTGAGTTACACGCGTGTAAATAATACACATCGTGTTCATAATTTAGCGCCGATAAATACTCAAACATTGACTGCATTGGCGTTACCCCTACCCCAGCCGAAATAAGTACCACAGGTGATTGCTTGTCTTGGAAGAAAAAATCTCCCGCAGGGGCGTTAACTGCAAGGGTGTCACCCACTTCAATATGATCATGCAAGAAGTTAGAGACAATCCCCTGCGGCACTGTTGTTTCTCGTTTTACCGAAATACGATAGTTATGCCCATTAGGCTTATTTGATAATGAGTACTGACGAATTTCAGTAAATGGGTGATTGTTTGGTTGCACCGAAATACCCAAATATTGCCCTGGCACATAACCAATCACATCATTGCCGTCTTGTGGGGTAAGGACAAAACTTGTAACCAGTTCAGACTCTTTGATCTTTTCGCTTACTACAAATGGTCGGCTATCGCGCCAACCACCTTGGCTTTTTGCACGGTTTTCATAAAGCTCACCTTCGCGTTGAATAAACACAGAAGCTAAAAAGTCATATGCCGCTGTCCAAGCTTCTTCGACTTCAGCTGTAAATAGTTCACCCGTTAATTCCCGTAGGGTTTCGGTTAGGTGATGACCCACTATTTGGTACATTTCAGGTTGAATATTAAAACTGGTGTGCTTATGGGCGATGCGCTCAACCGCTCTTTTTAGTGCGCCCACATTATCAATATGCTGCGCATACGCTGCGATAGCTTCAAATAAAGCAGCCTTTTGCCTGCCCGACGCTTGATTGCTCATATTAAAGATATGTTTAAGTTCAGGCTGATGAAAAAACAACCTTTCATAAAAGTGAGCTGTTAGCGCAGGCCCAGTCTCAGAAAGTAATGGCACTAAACTTTTAATAATATCAATATGACGTTGTTGTAACATGTAATACCTCGTGTGTTGCAACGTGTTGTTAGAAA
>NZ_JBFKMX010000127.1:0-10263 GCF_041629635.1 Pseudoalteromonas sp.
AAGGGTATTACAGGTAGCAAGTGTAGCCAATAATACCTGTTTAGTGCTTTATTCAATAATAACTTAGTAGCTAAGTAACTCGCTGGACCAAAGAGTAAAATAAAAATTGGGCTGATCAGGTAAATATCTCGAGTTAACCCTGACTCTTCTAGAATATTAATCAATGACGCAAACGCGGATAAAAGGAGGAATATGGCAATTCCTCTAAATTCTTTCGGTTTATTTTGCCAAAGTACGAAAGCGCCTAAAGCGCCAGTACATACTATTCCTGCTTGAACTAAATTTACTACGTTTAAGGTTAGCAAAAAACGATACTTTTTTTATTTTAACTGGTAGTGATTTTGACATTACCTGAAGTAGTTGTAAAAGAGATATAGTGATTATTTAGCCTGTGTTCCTAGAAGGGCTTTTGCCAATTTGCATCTAGTTGATAGCAAATTATTTCGATACGACTTTTATCAAGGTTAGCTATCTTACATTCAGTGATGCCATCGCAGCTAATGTTAAGGCTTTAGTAGCCTTGGTTGGTGATCATTACCGCTTATAATCGCTCTAACGATAAATGTTGAAAAAGCTGAGCTAGTTTGTGCTTATCGAAAACTTTATCTTTACTAAAACGCCAGCCAATACAGCAAAAGTCTTGCCCGTGGTTAACTTCTTCAATCACACCAGAACTTAATTGTTTTTGCTGCTGACTAATACAGTCGTAATAATGCTCATGACCCTGATGAATGTGTTCACGACTATGGCAAGCGCTGGTTTGGTGAGCTGATTCACCAGATAACAAGGCTATTAGTAGCTCACCATGTTTAATAAAATCGACATAGCCGCTGGCGAAAGTATTTTCATGTATATATCTTATGAACTGTGCTTGCTCATTTGCTCGGTATTGTTAAATAGCTTTATTTCGGTACCATAGTTTTTGATGCAAACAACAATTAAAATGGAAGCCCAATGATTAAAAAAATAGTAAAGTGGCTAGTGCTGAGTATTTTATTACTGGCATTTTTAGCAGGGGCATTTGTTGCCCATGAATGGTACGCCAAAAAGCCGCTGCGATTTAAATCGTACGTCGACCGTACCATGGTAAAAATGGCCTTTGATAGCCCTGAAACCCTTACATCGCTTGGTTTTTTAGAGAGCTTAGGCTTTAACAGCCACAATGCAGAGCTCGATGATGCCAGCCTTGCCAAAGATGATGAAATGTTCGCTCTGTTACCCGAAATAAGACAAGGCGTTCTGCAATATGACGACAGCGAACTCGACAAATCTGACCAAATGTCGAAAGAAATTGCACTCTACTTACTTGATTTTGCTATTGATGCCACCGAGTTTCGCTACCACAGCTATCCAGTAAACCAATTGTTTGGCATTCAAAACGGCTTCCCAAGTTTTATGGATGCTCAGCACCAAGTTAATTCGGTTGAAGATGCAAATAACTACATTAGCCGTTTAAACCAAGTTAAACGTAAGTTTAGCCAAAGCTTAGAGGGGCTAAAATTACGCGAAGAAAAAAACATTATTCCTCCGCGTTTTGTAATTGATCGCGTACTTGACGAAATGACCACCTTTGTTGAGACACCAATTAATGAAAATATTCTTTATACTTCTTTACAAGAAAAAATGAACAAAGCCAACAGTGGAAATGCGGTTTTTGATGAGCAAACTCAAGCAAAGATTCTAGCTGATGTTGAAATGACAATGAAAGAATCTGTACATCCTGCTTATCAGCTGTTTATCGACTACTTTAGCGCACTTCGCGTTAAAGCCACAACTGATGATGGCTTTTGGAAGCTACCAAACGGTGATAATGCCTATGCCAGTTCACTTAAATTTTTCACCACTACCAACTACACTGCCGATTTTATTCATCAAACAGGGTTAAATGAAGTGTCACGAATTCAGGGCGAAATTCTCGCAATTTTAAGCCGCGAAGGATTTGATACTAGCCTTGGCTTTAGCACGGCTATTGAAGCTTTAAAAGCCGATGAACGTTTTTATTACCCTGATACTAAGGATGGTCGCGATCAAATTTTAGCTGACTATCAGACCATTCTAGATGAAATTGACCAAGGGCTTGACGGTGCCTTTAATATTCGTCCAAAAGCAGGTATGAAAGTACGCCGCATTCCTGAATTTAAAGAAAAAACCGCACCAGGTGCCTATTATCAACAACCCGCCATTGATGGTTCACGCCCGGGACTATTTTTCGCTAACTTATACGATATTAAAGCCACCCCTAAGTACTCAATGCGCACCCTAGCTTACCACGAAGGTATTCCTGGCCACCATTTTCAAATTGCCATAGGTATGGAAGCTGAAGGATTGCCGCTTTTTAGACGCATGTCGCCATTTACCGCCTACACTGAAGGCTGGGCACTTTATGCGGAACAAGTTGCGTGGGAATTAGGCTTTCAAAACGATCCTTACGATAATATTGGCCGACTACAAGCAGAACTTTTCAGAGCAGTACGCTTAGTTGTGGATACGGGTATTCACCATAAACGTTGGACACGCGAAGAAGCCATTGACTATATGCTTAAAAATACCGGCATGGCAGAGTCAGATGTTACCTCTGAAATTGAGCGTTATATTGTCATGCCAGGCCAGGCAACCGCATATAAAGTCGGTATGATGAAAATCTTAGAAATTCGTGAAAACGCCAAACAAACGCTAGGTGATAAGTTCGATTTAGCTGAATTTCATGATGTGGTGCTTAAAAACGGCGCCGTACCTCTAGATATTTTGGCGCGAATTGTTGATGACTATGTTAAAAGCAAACAATAAGTTACGAAAAAAACGTCACACAAAAAGAGCTGCTTAAGCTGCTCTTTTTATACAAATGTACTTTCTTTAACGATTCGATTGCGCATTAAAATAATCGGTTGTGCCATGGGCTTCTATCGCTTCGGTCAATGCCACCAGAGCCACATTGTACACACTGTCTCTTAATGAAATGCCCTTTTCAGTATAGATTTGCCATGCATTTTCAAAGGCTTTTTCTAGCTTTTGATGCAGATTTTCTTCTACTTTATCAAGCGACCATTGTTCGCCTTGTCGGTTTTGTAGCCATTCAAAATAACTCACAATAACACCACCCGAGTTGGCTAGAATATCGGGCACAATGGTGACATTATTTGCTTGAAGTAAACTATCGGCATCACTCTCAACTGGACCATTGGCTATTTCAACAATGTATTTTGCCTTTACCTCGTTTGCATTATTTTGTGTTATCACCCCATCCAGTGCCGCTGGGATCAAAATATCCACATCCAGTGTGATCAACTCTTCATTGCTAATATGTTTAAAATCAAGCGTCTCACAAACAGACTGATTACAATAAACTGCCGTTAATTTTTTGCTGCTTTGTTTTTCTTGGTAAATACTATCAACATCAAGCCCTTCGGCGCGGTAAATGCCGCCTTGCGAATCACTAATTGCAACAATATTAAATCCCGCTTGCTGAAGTAATTTTGCGCAGTGATAACCGCCATTACCAAAACCTTGAATCGCAACTGTAAGTTCGTTTGGTTTTAACCCGAGTTTTTTTACCAGCATTTGCATACAAATAAAGGCGCCGCGGCCAGTTGCGCTTTCACGCCCAAGACTTCCACCCAAAGAGATAGGCTTACCGGTGATCACCGCAGGCGCTTTGCTGCGCGTGATTTTTTCATATTCATCCATCATCCAGCCCATAATGCGGGCATTGGTATATACATCAGGTGCTGGAATATCGGTATCTGGACCAATAAAATCAGCCATTGCACGCACATAGGCTCGCGATAAACGCTCTAATTCCATTGGTGAAAGCGTTTTTGGATTAACAGTTACCCCCCCTTTACCACCGCCAAGCGGTAAACCCACCACAGCGCACTTTAATGTCATCCAAAATGCCAATGCCTCAACCTCATCTTGGTTAACCGCTTGATGAAAACGAATACCCCCTTTGCATGGGCCCAAGATATCGTTATAACGACAGCGATAACCTTTAAAATAGGCCAACCTGCCATTATCTAATCGGACAGGTAAATTACACGCAAGGGTTGCATGAGGGTGACTTAATGCTTCAATCACTTGGCTTGATGTATTGGCCTGTTCACCAATACGTTTTAAACGCTCTATTGCGCTTGCCAGTACCGAATTACTCATACCGACTCCTTAGTATTTTCTTATAATTAAAGGTAATTTTTATAGAAATTCAAATTCTTACTAACCATAACCAATACTCACTTCTATAGGATTTGGTTTAAATATATTGAATTTGTTATTAAGTGATGGAATTCAGGTTCAAGCATTCTCACCCAAACGCGTGCGCCAGTGGGAATCGCTAAGTCAAAGTTCAAGCCTTGATAGCGAAAGCTAGAAAAGACATGCCTATTAATAGGGTTTATATCATATATATTGAACAGCGCTTTGCCCTTTTAATAACAATGCAAAACTAAAAGGGCATTTTTAAAAATGGCGAAAATTAGTTACTTTCAGGTGTTACTTGCTCTTTTCGTGATTTAGTCACGACCCTTTCCACACTTTTGCCAGTCACCGCCCAAAGAAATAAACCTGACCAAGCAATCAGTGAGAAACCCGCTGGTACACATGCAACAGTAATCACTTTTGCATGTTTACGGTTTAGGAAAAAGGCGAGTAATGCAGGTAAAAACCAAAGCACTAACGTCACTAAGGCTACGCCTAAAATAAATACAGGGTTTGCATTGGCAAAAAATTCTTCAAAAAAAGTAAGTGTTTCCATAAGTTAAAATCCGAGTAAGTAAGCAATAGGGCTAGACTAATCGAACACACGGTATGAAAGAGCGCTAAATGTTAAGCGGTTAAACCAGGTGATTTACGGTAAAAACTGAATGTAGTAATGGGTTACTACCCTTTTTAAAGGGCTTTTAGTTACTATTTAACGCAAAGGTAAAACAGGTTACACGGAGCAAAGAGGCAATCTTTTTAACAAAGCTATAATGCTCATAACGCTTTAAATATACAGTTACACATAAGCTAAAAGCACTTGGATTTAACCTACCACCCATAATTAAGCAATTGATAATTAATTCTTTTACAAAAATACTTCACGAAACATCTTTTAAAGTTAACTCACTAAAAACAAAACAACGGTATATTTCCTAATTAATTACCATTTAAACTTAATGATAATTATTATCATTTGCCATTTCAATTTTGACTACCTTTCTGTAAAATGCCCGCACTTTTTCAGGGATATTTAGGTTTAGTATGAAGTTAAATCACATTACCAAAGCAATTACACTGTCACTTTTATCACTTTCAGCAGCCGCTGTAGCAGATGAAAAAAAATTAGAAGTTATTGAAGTAAAAGGCACTTACTTTAACGATTACAAAGTAGATGATGCCTCTGGCGCAATGCGTGGTAACACATCACTACTTGAAACAGCGCAGTCTGTTACTGTTATTCCAGAAACCATTATTGACGAGCAACTTGCAACTACATTAGGTGAAGTATTAATTAATGATGCCAGCCTTTCACCTGGCTCAAAACAACGTAACCGTGAAGTATTTAATTCACGCGGTTTTGCCCTTAGCTCATCAAATGGTTATTTACGTGATGGTCATCAACACTGGTCACACTACCAGCAGCCAATTGAAACGCTATCACGTGTAGAGGTCATTAAAGGCCCTTCAAGTGTGCTTTACGGTCAGTCGGCACCGGGTGGATTAGTTAACATGGTGACTAAAAAACCAACCTCGTCGTCGCTGTTAGATATTAGCGCAGACGCAGATCAAAATGGCTCAACACGTTTTATGTTAGATGCTGGCGGTAACTTAATTGAAAACCTAAATTACCGTGGTGTGTTAGTAAAACAAGATGTGGTTTATGACCGTGAATACGCCAATGGCGAAAACCGAGAGCGCGATCGCTTTTTAGGTTACCTTGCGGTTGACTACGCAATTACTGACGACCTAATTATCAATGTGTATTACGACCAAACAGACGACAAAGCAGGCCTTGATACCGGTGCTTGGTTAAACAGTAACGGCGAAGTGATTGGCGATAAAGATTACATCTATGACTTTTCATGGGCATTTACCGATATTCGCGTTAACAACCTAGGTACAAAAATCGATTATCACCTAAACAATGACTGGCAAATGACGTTTGGTTACAACGAGCAAACATTTGAGCGTCAACGTTTTGAGTCTGCACCACGCAAACCCTCTGATTACGTTGTTGGTGATAGCTATGAGTCGCGTCCATACGACCGCTATGATGACTGGCAATTTAAAACCATGTATTTCGACGTGAAAGGTGAATTTAATACTGGTAGCATCCGCCATAACCTGCTTGTGGGTGCTAACAGCTTAGATTACTACTATGGTCAACTACGTGTAAAAGCTGCAAGTGTTGATTATACACCCGGTAACCAAGAACCAACGCGTCCAGATATTTCGTATAAAACGGATGATACGCTTTACACCAGCGAGTACGACTTTTATGGCATTTATGTACAAGACTTAATTACCTTTAACGATACTTGGCAAGTGTCGCTGGGTGGCCGTTTTGATAAACAAAACAAAGAAGGTGCTGACAGTGAATCATTTGTGCCAAAATTTGGTGTGCTTTTCCACCCTATTTCAGATGCAACAGTTTACCTAAGCTATGCCGAAGGGTTTGAGCCACAGCGCAGCGAAACATTAAATGATGAAACCGATAAAAACCACGGCATGAAACTAGATGCGGTGACATCTGAGCAATTAGAGCTTGGTTTAAAATGGCAATTGACTGAACGCTTAATGATTGATACAGCTGTGTTTGATATTGAAAAAAACGGTGTATTAGTGCGTGAAACACTGATTGACGACCCTAATTTTGACACCATCACAACCCAAGCTGGACTTCAGCGCCATAAAGGCTTTGAAGCATCAGCACAAGGTGCAGTAACTGACACACTGTTCCTAATGGCATCAACTATGTACCTAGATGCACAATACGAGCGTGACAGTACTTACGAAGGTAAAACACCTGTGGATGCACCTAAATGGTCAGCATCACTTTGGTCGCGTTACGAAATGACCGAAAAATTAGCGCTTAATGCGGGTTTAATTTACCAAGGTGAACGCTTCGCGGATGCTGATAATACAATTACTAAAGATGCTTATTACCGCCTTGATCTAGGTGCAACTTTCAGCACACAAATCGGCGGGCAAGACACCGACTTCCGCTTCAATATAGAAAATGCATTGGATGAAGATTATCTTCCTGGCGGCGGTGTAAATAATGTCACCATTGGTGATGCACGTACTGCCCGTTTTGAAGTACGCGTGTCACTTTAATACTAAATAAAACGCATTAACCGTCAATTAATGCATTAAATAAAGCGAGCAACCTCAAGGTTGGCTCGCTTTTATCGTTACAATGAGCAATAAACTATGAGTATAAGAAAAGCGTTTTTTTGGTTACACCTGATCTTTGGCTGTATTGCCGCCCTGTTTATTTTTTTAATGTCGGCAACGGGTGCGCTATTAACCTATGAACGTCAAATTATCCACTTCGCTGAGAAAAGCGACTACCCACAAGCAAATCACCACACAAATACACTGTCGTTAACAGCACTAAGCGAGATTGCGAATACCTTTGCCCATGAAAAACCGCTGACAATTTCCCTGAGAAATGAAGAAAACGCCTTTGTACAAGTAAAAGAAGGCCGAAAAACCCTAGCCTACTTAAACCCTTATACAGGTGAAAAAATTGACGAACCTGGGCTTGCCACCAAAACGTTTATGCGCAAGTTACGAGCCTTTCACCGCTGGCTCACACTTGATGGCAGCTTCAGTGAAACAGGTCGTTGGGTTAACGGCATCGCCAATGTGATTTTCTTTGTGTTGGTACTTTCGGGGCTTTATTTATGGTTGCCAAAACGCTTTAACAAACGCGCCTTTAAACAAAAGCTTACGTTTGGTAAGTCTTACCCAAACATTAATGCCCGCGACTACCAATGGCATAATGTGTACGGCATTTACCTTGCGCCAGTGCTGGCGGTAGTGATTGCAACGGCGTTCTTTTTCTCATTTAAATGGCCGGGTAATACCTTAAAAGAAGTGGTTTCAAATGAAGCAAAAGTAGAAAAGCTTTCAGCAACACCATTAAACCAAGGCACAGCTCAATCGCTTGATGTGTTATTTAAAAACGCCATAGGCCACACACCAGATTGGCAACGTGCCCAACCGAAAAGCGCATAAGTGCTTGGCAAAAACTGGTTGAGTTATTACCAAATAGCTTCTTTGAACAAGCATGCACCGAAATTTCATTAGATGACGCAGTTAAGTATGCCGAAGACATTACCAACGGCCAAGTTACAGGCCGTGTGGTGATAAAGCTTTAGTAGATTAACAAAAAGGCTAACCCTGCTTAGCCATAAGTTAGCCTTAATTCTTGTAAAACCCTTATTAGCTTGGAATAAACACTCTGTCCACTAAGCCCGATTGACCATCACCACGATTGTGTAAACTCAGTTGCCCGTGATGCGCTTCGGCAATTTCTCGGCATAACGCAAACCCTAAGCCACTGCCGTTTGCTTTGGTGGAATAAAATGGCACTAAGGCGTTTGCCATCACGGTTTCGCTCATTCCGTGCCCTGCATCACTAACACTGATTAATGTTCCTGCTTGCGTACCTGACTGTTTCGCTTCAATTTGTATCGTGATATCGGATAACTGAGAGCCAGATTCATGTGCATTTTTAAGTAAATTAATCAGTAACTGCGACAGTTGTATTTTATCAGCATAACAGGGAATTTCAGGTAAGCGGCCTTAAAGCTCAAATGACCACTCTTGCTAAACACTCTCAAGCAACGTTAGCCACGCTAACTTTTCAATTTAGGTTGGTGTAACTTGGGAGTGTACCTTAGCCGCATAGTATTTATTTGAAGAGTTCATTGCGCAAAACTAATTGTGCGTACCTATTAATATTGCCCATCCAAACACTGTTAAACGCTATTTTGTTTATCCAACAGCATTGAAAACCAATAAACGCCTTGCTGTGTTCAAAACTTGGTTAGAGTCAGAAATGAGCAATAAAGTAAGCTCTAAGTAATTAGAATAAGTTTCTAATTCATATAAATAATCAAGAATTCACAGTTTAAAATATGCTTTTTCGCAAGTTGTTTTGTAGGCCTAAACACATCAGCTGGGCGCGGGCCTAAATGCGTTTGTTTTTCTTCTTTTACTAACGTAAATGTTTGGTTTAAATATTTAAAATCTACAGATAGTTGATTACTCACAAATAACCACTGACCATTCAGGACATCTATTTTATCGCTGCCATTACCTGTGAGTTCGTATTCTAAAATCGCTTGGCCATTTTTATTAAGTGCCAGTGTACCGTCGGCAACATCGCAATATTGCGTGCGTAAATAAGGTGGCAGGTCAACTTGTCTCTCGGTACCTGGTTTACGTAAGTACAATCCTAAATGGGATTTTGAATAATAATGATTGCCTTCGCTAAAGCGGAATTCTTGTGATGTTTTATGGCCGTTAACAACAAGCCAATTATCAAGGCGAGCGATTATCTCTGGTTGATTAAAGTTAGGGTTTAAGGCCAGAGTCGCATTGGGGAAATTCTTGGGAATTGCAATTTCACTTAACACGACATCTATTTTTTCACCTTCCAACTGTTCACTTAAGCTTGTTTTAAGCGCAGCGACTTCACTTTTCGAATACCCTTTTGTCACTAAATGCAGTTGTGTATTTGCGCAAGCAGTTAATAAAAACAAAGATAAAAGTACAAGGTGTTTCATATATATCCTTTTAATTACATATGTAATTCCTGGAATTAAGATTACACACGTAATCTTATTATTCAAGCCTTTTCTCTAGCGTTTAGTCTTGCCCAGCTATCTAAACCATTTGCAGGTAGTCAATGAAATTACTTATGTTGCGTTTTAACATACGCGTTGGGTGCCACACCAAAATAATGTTTAAACGCAGTATTGAATGCGGACACCGATTCAAACCCAAGTTCATGTGCAATATCTTGCTGACGATATCCTGCTTCCAGTAACTCAACCGCTTTAAATGCCTTGAGCTTTTGTTTCCACTGTGAAAAGCCCATATTCATTTGCTTATTGAACAAACGACTCAGGGTACGGCTTGATGCACCTACCTTTTCACCCCATTCTTCAATGGTCAGTTTGTTTCCAGGATTGGCTAAAAGCTCACTAATAATTGGCATTAAGCGTACATCTTCACTTAGCGGCATCACAAAGTTAGTTTCTTTGGCAAGTTCAA
>NZ_JBFKMX010000128.1:0-10023 GCF_041629635.1 Pseudoalteromonas sp.
GGCTTGATGCACCTACCTTTTCACCCCATTCTTCAATGGTCAGTTTGTTTCCAGGATTGGCTAAAAGCTCACTAATAATTGGCATTAAGCGTACATCTTCACTTAGCGGCATCACAAAGTTAGTTTCTTTGGCAAGTTCAACACGGTCAATAAACACATCAATAAAGCGCTGGTTTTTATCATCTAACAGATAGTCATCTTGCCACGTACAGATCTCCAAAATAAGCGCACGGAGCACACTGTCTACTTCAATTGATTTGGCAGATGTACCTAACCGCTCGGTATATTTCGCATCAATATAGACACTGCGAAACTTGCCGCCATAGCGACAAAAACTTTCATGCTCAAGCCCTGGAGGTAACCAAAGCGCCTGCTGCGGTGGAATAATAAATTTACCTTCGGGGGTAAAAAGCGTGAGTACACCATTACTAGTATAAGCAAGCTGCCCCCAACTATGCTGATGGGTTTTTACATGCTCCCACGGCGGCATATTAGTAGCTCTTGGCAATACTGGTCTGCCAAGAGTTTTCTTTTTAAAGCGAGAAGGAGTTGAGCGCCATTGGTTCATTAACGAGCATTTTAATCTTGTCTGATATTATAAATAGAATGTCATATATTCGATAACATGACAAAGCATTACTGTTTTACACTTTTAGCCTTCTTATTCAAAACCGACAGGAGCGTCACTTTGCTTAACGCTATTAAATCTTATAAAGCCAGCCCTTTTAGCTTTTTAGCTATTGCCGGTGCGGTAATGGCATTTACCTTTTCAGCATGGAATGCGTTGTTAAATAACTTTGCAATAGAAGCCGCTAATTTTAACGGCGCTAACATAGGTATGTTGCAATCACTTCGCGAAATACCGGGGTTTCTTGCCTTTACAGCAGTGTTTGTATTACTGGTATTAAAAGAGCAAACCTTTGCTCTTATCTCCCTCGCACTTTTAGTAATCGGTGTAGCAATTACTGGGCTATTTCCCACCGTTTACGGTTTGTACGCAACCACAGTGCTGATGTCGATTGGATTCCATTATTATGAAACGATTAATCAATCACTTAGCTTACAGTGGTTTAGTAAAGATGAAGCCCCTGAAAAGCTCGGAAAATTACTGTCTATCAAATCAATTGCGTCACTCTGTGCTTTTTCCATTATTTGGTTCTTGTTTACCTTTATGGCAACTTCATATCAGTTTGTTTATTTGTTTGTTGGCGGTATTGGATTACTTGCCACTATGTGGCTGTGGTTATCTCACCCTTCATTTCAACAACACACCTCGCAGCATAAAAAACTGATTTTAAGAAAAGAGTATACCCTCTTCTACTTACTCACTTTCTTCTCTGGTGCACGTCGTCAAATCTTTATGGTGTTTGCTGGTTTTTTAATGGTAGAAAAGTTTGGTTATGGCGTTGCTGAAATCTCTGCGCTTTATATGCTAAATCACTTACTAAATATATTTATTGCACCTAAAATTGGCAAAATGATCGGTAAGATTGGCGAGCAGCGCGCCTTATCAATCGAATATATAGGCCTAATCTTTGTGTTTATTGGTTATGCGATTGTGGAAAGCGCAACTGGCGCAGCCGTGTTATATGTGATTGACCATATCTTTTTTGCTATGGCAATTGCCATTAAAACCTATTTCCAGAAAATCGCTCGCCCTGAAGACATTGCCGCAACGGCTGGAGTAAGTTTCACCATCAACCATATTGCTGCGGTAATCATTCCAGCAAGTTTTGGTTTAGTGTGGCTTTACGACAATTCACTGGTGTTTTATTTTGGTGCTGTGCTTGCGTGTTGCTCATTAGTACTTAGCCAATTTATCGATCCACACCTAGCAAAACAGCGTTTAGCTAATAACCCAGCTTAACTAAAAGGGTTATCTATTAGCCCTTTATTTTTGTGCATTCTAAAAGCATCTTTTATTGCAATAAATGCATCAATATCCATCAAGCAATCAGAAC
This sequence comes from Pseudoalteromonas sp., assembly GCF_041629635.1. Lineage (GTDB taxonomy): Bacteria > Pseudomonadota > Gammaproteobacteria > Enterobacterales > Alteromonadaceae > Pseudoalteromonas. The sequence goes on from NZ_JBFKMX010000128.1 coordinate 1,962, forward strand.
AAAGTATATACAAAAACTACTTTAGTACTAGAAAAAGCCTCTAATGTATAAATTTGTAAACAATAGGCATATTTGTCCTTTCCAACTGGTCTGAACACCTATATATTGCGCAAAAATTAATCACCCTGGGTTTTATTATGACAACGTTAAAATCGATTATTCTTGCAGTAATTTGCTTAAGTGCAAATAGTGTTTTAGCAAAAACCACACAAACTAAACAAAATAACAGCCAGGGTTGGGCTTATGTAAATTATGTAGTGGATGCATCAGGAAATATCACCAACATTGATATTATTGAACAGTCTGAATTTAGCGATGTATCAAAAAACCTAACAAAAATAATTGAGAAACAATTACATAAGAAACCATCAACTAATGTAAGTAATACGGTGTTTATAGCGGCAAATAAATCGGCAAACTTACACGCAAGTAAATCGTTTTATAAAGCCTATGCGCAAATAGAGAAAAGTATTGCATCAAGCTCTCTCGCAGAGCTGAAATCAGCAATTGCTAATCAATTAAAACCGCTAGTAAAAACAGACTCGGAGGAAGCTTTATATTATTGGTTAAACACCCGCGCATTTTACAAACACAATGCATGGGCAGATTATGATATGGCAATGATGGGCGTGTTTAATACCGCAAAAAACTTGCCGGCAGAGCTTTCAGTCGTTGCATTAAAAAGTGCCATTAACTGGTTTAATCGCGATCAAAACTATCAAATGGCGAGCTTTACGTTAAATAAACTAGAAAACGTTTTAAAGAGTAATGCGATTAATATCGATAAGTTACACGAACAATACGTTAATGATATTCAACACGGCATAGTATCGAATAAAACCCAAGCTACTCAAAAGCAGATTGCTAGTAACACGCCATTTTTTAGAAAGGTGTTTCGCTCAAATGGTGAAATTACAGTAAATACAGGAAAAGTGTCAGATGCACAGTTACGTTGTGACGATAAACTAGAAGCCCTTAGTATTTCAAACAGCAAGATAGCGTTCTCTACCAAAGGTTTCAAAAATTGCCACGTTTTAGTTAAAACAGATGGCACAGCTAATGTTACTCTAGTACAAACCGGTAAGATCAACCTTATCTAACTTAACTATCATAGCCCTGAGGGCTAGTTATTAAGTACAAGGTGAACAAGCGCAACTAAAACGTTGCGCTTTTTTGTAGCTGAAATTTGTAGTTTGCGTACTTTATCCAATGATCTTATCCTGTCATCGAATGCTGTAACAATACTTATGAAGAGCAATGCAATAGCCCTCTAAATAAGAGCGCTAAATACTTTTTCAATACGTGGCAGCCACATCATCATAGTTGCGGCGCCCACGCCAATTACTGTGATGGTTGCGCCAAAAATTGTCATCAATGCAACTCCCCACTTCACCGAAAGGTTATTTGTGCGTTTTGCCCAAAACACCAGTTCAGCAATTAACATGGGCAATAAATAACAAGCGAAAGACATAGCAATATCCGCAGGGCCGTCAAGGTTACGCGAATTGCCAAGCGGCCCCTGATTAACCACAAACCAGCCCATCAAGTACAATCGAAACGTCCATACACAATTAACTAATAAGAAGCTGTGTACAGCAAATCGCTGGTGTAAATTAAATTGCTTTTTACACGCTGTACGCCACGCGAAATATATAAAAATAGGAATTAATATACCGTTTAGCGTAATACCTATTGAACCAATGTCGCTAAATCGCATGCCGGTTACCCAAGTAAGATATAATCCGGTGACAGCGCCGCTAATACCCAAGATAAAAAAGATGCGGCCATTTATCCGGTGCAAACGCGGGTATTTATTTCTAATAGATGGCACCAATTGTGACATACCACACAATCCTAGAATAATCGCAGGTACCACATGGGAAAAAAACACCATGCCATCGAACACTCCTTTGTCTTGAACACCTTGTCCAGGCAGCAAGTTATGGGTTACTTCAGTATTGCCCATTAAGGTTGGCAATACATATAAAATTAGGATGTAAATGGCAAATAACCACTGGCCAACAAGTGCCGCACAAAACCAGGTTTTGACACTTTTATCTAAAATTGTGTGAGGTGATAAACCTGTTTTTACACCATCCGCTAGTAAACTTTGCATTTCTGCCCCTTTATTTTAATCTTTTGATTTGATTAGTAAATTGGCATATAAAAAGTGACAAAGTTACTTACAAAAGGAGATTTACTCTGCCTATAAGCTCCCGTTACACTTCACACTAATATTTTACTGTTTACTTACTCAATTATGGCCCAATCCAATTTTTACATTTTTACGCTGTGTGTATGCCTAGGTTGTTTGATTGCGCAGCTGTTTGTTAAGCAGAAAAAGTTACCACATATCCTGTTTGCTATTTTCTGTGGCTCTGTCGCCATGTCACTAACGCAAAAAGTAACAGGCGATGCTATTGGTGCTTACAAGTATCTAATTGGATTAGGCACAGTAGCCACCTGCAACTGTTATTGGCTGCTGTCTCGCAGTTTCTTTCGTCAAGAAAAAGTCATTGAACATCATCATCTAGCACTCGCATTTGCTATTTCTTTGCTTATTTTTATTAATCAGGGATATTTGTTTGCAAGCTCTAGCCATATTATTGCCAGCAGCAGTGATTCGGTGTTTCGCCATGTATTGTCGGAAATCACCGTATTATTATCATCTTGTGTGTTGGTCTTATCGTTTTGGGAAGGCTGCCGAGACTTTAAAACTGCAACAAAACAAGACAAAGCACAGCGTATTTTGTTTTTATCAACCTTCGGCCTTGCTGTTGGCATTAGTAAGCTTACTAATTTTACCCTGGCAAGTAATGCTGATGCAAAAGAATGGGTCATCACTGCCATTATTTTGATGGTGGTTGTTAATACCCAATTGTTGCTTGCATGGCGAGTACAACACAAAAGCTCAGATACTCAGCCACAGACGAAAGCATCGTCACTTGAAGAGATACACACTCAACCAGAACCTGTGTGTGACATAGACAACGCACTTGCTCGTGATATTACCTCGCTCATGAACGAAGGATCTTTGTATTTACAAGCCAATTTAAAAGTGGCAGATATTGCACGCAGCCTTGATGTGCCAGAATATAGAGTAAGCCGCGCATTAAAATCGTACATTACCGACAAAAACTTCAATCAGTACATCAATAGTTTGCGCGTCGAGCATGCGAAATCCCTTTTGATTAACCCTGAAAACCAAGGCTGGTCAGTACTGGTGATTAGCTTAGAAAGCGGCTTTGCCTCAATTGGCCCATTTACTCGCGCATTTAAGGCCGAAACAGGGCTTACCCCTAAGCAATTTCGTCAAATGCACGTAAGCAAGGGTTTAGTTAAACTAAGTTAAAGAGCTTAGAGCGTGTTGGTATTTGTTGTCTATTTTTTCTGCCACTAGATGTCACGCCTTGACTTAGTACATTAGATCTAAAAGCGATGACGCTATCAAAACGCTTTAGATTTGAACAGAGTGTATACCACAAAAGTCAATACATTAGAGTGTATAATGAAGCGCCAAACAAAGTTGGCGCTTCATTAGGTTAATTAAACGTAATCGACCATTTATTTAATGTGCCAGTATCTCTGCGATAGTTATCAGCTACACGTAGTTGCCACTGTCCTTTAGCAACCGATGATACATTAACATTGTATTGTGCTTTCACATCATTTGCTGAGTCTGAGCCATTTTTGCTCTTAAGCGTATGTTGACTACCATCTGGCGCAACTAACACTAAGCTAATATCACCGCGATAGGTATGTGTAATATCAACATCAATTGTAATTGAATTGGCAGTACCTGAGCGGTTTACATCAATAGTTGACGTTACCGATGAATTATCAGGAATTGCCGTTGATGTAGTATTGCTAAATACACTTTGCTCTGGTTCAGTTGGTGTTGTGCTACCACCTTCGAATGTTTGGCCTGCGTTTACTTGGTTTGAAGTAGCAGAGGCTGATGCCCAGCTAAAGTCGCTATAAGCTTTACCTGTGCCTTTAAGTTGTAATGATGTTCCAACAGCAGTACTTGTGCTTTGTGCAATGCCAATGTCGGTTGATGTTAACCCTTTTGCAGGGCCATCAGTTGCAGTTAGCTTGCCTTCATAACTTAAAAATTGCACCACTTCACTTTTAGCATTAACCAGGGCAATGCCATCTGCTGCACCATTTTGTAATCCAGAAAAGGCAAAAAACTTAGTGCCAAAACCTGCTTGTTGGTTAGCAAGCACACCTGAAAGGCTTACCGTTTTGTAAGCTGCGCCACCATTACCATTGTATGCAACCAGTGACCAGCCGCTTAGGTCAATGCCTTGTGCACCTGCAATTTCAACACCTTCGTTTACGTCTGTGCCGTCATTGTCATAGTGAAGCTCATTTATCCAAGGCGTACTATTAGTTGGTGTAGTCGGCGTACCAGTATCTGGCCCTGTTCCTGAACACACACTTTCGAAAACACACGCCACAAACTCTGGGCGATCGATAAATGGGTTACGGTTACCTTGATATTGGAAAATTGCATCATTGCGGCGCATTTCAAAGCTATCTACCGGATCGGCTTTATGCCATGCCAGCAAGGTTGATTTAAGTCCCATATAAGCAATCGCTTCATTGCCGCCCGTTTTAGAGCCTTCAATTAAGTTGCGGTCATCGGTCAAAATAAGGTCTGGTTCAAGTACACCAGTCACAGAGTGACTACCACCTTCATAACGCACCGCTAAGTACATGAGCGCACGGGCAACATCACCACGACGAGCTGGCCATGTTTGCCATGCACCTGTCGCGCCAGAACCCAATGTTAAATTGATATCTTCTGAACCACCACCGCGGTTATTGTTCAACTCGGTTGCTTTTACAATACAGGCGGCATCAGTACACGCAGCATAAGGTTTGTTACTGCGGCTTGAGTTATAACTGCTATCAGCAATAAATAAGTGGTGTAGATCTGTGTAAGGGTAATTGTTACTACCATCACTTGGAAAGCCATACGATTTAGGCCAGCTGTGCTCGCGGTTGTAAAAACTATTACCACCACCTGCTTTTGTGTAACTGGCATTTTTGTAAACATCAATAACATTGCCGCTGTTATTTGGATCCTGATCGGCAATTTCTAATACATCCCACGTGTCTGTAGCAGTGGACGTATAAGGGATTTTCGTATGCCCTTTAATAATGTGATGTAAGCTTTGTTTTAATTTATCAGCTGATGTCTGATCTACTGATGAATAATAATTTTCAGGCGCTGCTGCCAGCGATTGCGTTGCGTAACATGCAACAAAGATTGATGTTACTAGTTTTAAGCGTGAGAGATTCATGGCTATCCATTTGTTTTTTTTGAAAATTCAAATCAATACCATCCTTTGTAAACTGCATCCTTTGCAATATTCGAAATAATTGCCGCGCTACTTTAAAGTAATTTCGTCACATTTTCCTTACATTTAGATTGTTAACTCTAAAAATGTCACACAGTATCTTGCTACAAGCCTTGCTCTGTATGGGTTGACTGATTTGATAACAAATGTAAACAAAAGGTAAATTCAGTTGTTTATTATTTTTCCAATTTGTGTCATTAATTAGTCATGGAAAAGCAGTAAACCTGACATTAAAAATTAAACAAAACGATGTGAGTTTATTTATGACTGAAAACAAACGTTACTTAATTGAGTTTGCTGTAAATGAAAGCGACAGTATTTCTCGCTATGTAGCAGGTGATAATTTATCACTTGAAAGCGTTACAAATTGGGCAAAAAAATTAGAGCAAGATGAAGGCGGCTTCTTATCCTTTACCATTAAGGAAGAAAGTTCAGCGCCTTAACTTTAACTGCGGCCTGATTGAAAGCGTAATGATGTGGACTAAACTTAATCTATGCCAGTATCTCGACGCACATTTATTCATTCTACCTCCGCACTTTTTGCAAGTACGTTATTCTCCTCGTCGTGTTTATCTTATGCCCTAACCCCAGAGGAACAGAACGTTCAAGATGAAGCTACCAAACTGGGTGCAGATTTCACCCTCACCTTTGCATCTCCCTATAAAACTGCTGAAGCACGCTACATTCCTCATATGCATCACGTATTCAAACATTTTATTGAAAGTATGTCTCAAGGCAAAATTTATGTTGATGTCAAAGATGGTGGACAGGTTGGGATAGGAACAGATTTAATGGCAGCCGTTACGCGTGGGCGCGTTGATGCGGCACTAATTTCGGTGTCAAACTTATCACGTGCCTTACCAATATTAGATGTGCTTAACATTCCGTTTTGGGCGAGCAGTAATCAAGCTTTTTTGAATCTTATTAGCTCAACCTATTGGCAACAAGAAATTGTCAATAAAATTAGGGAACAAGGAGTAGTCGAAATCTTGTTGCATTATATTACAGGAGGCCGCACTCTAAGCACCACTAAACAAATTAATAAAGTTATCAAAACACCTAATGATCTTAAGGATTTAGTGCTTCGTGTTCCTGCCAGTAAAGTACTTAAACAATTTTACGATATGACTGAAGCACATGTAATTGAGCTGAATTGGGACAAAGTAGCTATCATGGCACGCTCAGGACATATTCATGTAATTGACCCAGGTATCATTGGGCTCTACGCAGGGCCTGACAATTTACGAGACTCTATTGCTACAATTAGCACTTTTAACAGTGTTCCAGATGCATGGGTAAATGTAATCAATCAAAAATGGCTATCTCAGTTACCCTTGTCATTGCGGTTAATCGTACGCGAAGCTGCGCACCAAACCTTTCTCAACCAAATCAGCCAACTCTCTGAAGTCGAAAGCAATTGTAATTTGGCTTTCCAACAAGCTGGTTGTACTTTGTTTACTCCAGACAACGAATTAATGGCATTGTGGCATGATCAATTCGGCCAACACCGCCATGAATGGCGCGAAGTTAAAAAACAGCTTGTTGGCTCTGTTAAGGCGTTTAATATCTTACTTGAGGCAACCAATACACCGAGCAAATACCAGCTTGGCTAGTAAAACCATTTTGTGCGCTAGCAAACGGTACAACACCTGCTTTGAACTAATAGCTTTTAATACCGATATCTTTATACAATTAAGGTGCATTCTCCCCACTGAAAGTTAGATTAGCCGCGAAAAAATATAATTAAATCATAACCCCAAAAAGTTGCAATTGATAATAAATATCATTACGATCCGCATCAAATTCTTCAAACATGGAAAGATAATGATTAAAACGTCCCTTAGTTTAACCGCCCTTTTTGTTTCAACTGCAGTATTAGCCGATAGCCCAACTACAGAGCAGCAATTAAAAGACATGGAACGCATCATAGTTACTGGCAGCCGCGTAGAAGAACGCATTGATGAAGTAACCGCATCGGTTGTGATTGTTGACCAACAAGCACTACTTCGAAATATGGAAGTCAGCAACGAGTTGCAAAGCATTTTAGCCATTCAAGTGCCGGGGATGGGGCCAAACACAGGCACAAACAGTAGCTCTGGCCAAAACTTACGTGGTCGTAGCGCCTTAGTACTAATTGATGGTTTGCCACAATCAACGCCACTGCGAAATGGTCGTTTAGCTATTCGCTCGTTAGATCCAAGTGTGATTGAGCGCGTGGAAGTTATTAAAGGTGCGACCTCTATTTATGGTAACGGCGCCGCTGGCGGTATTATCAACTACATCACCAAAAATGCTGACAGCAAAGACGGCTTTAACGGCAAACTAAACCTTGCGACTAATTTTTCAGCCACGGATTTTGACGACAGTCTTGGCAAACGAGCAGATGTTACGCTTGATGGTCGCAGCGACAAATTTAGCTTTGTTGCCAATGTTGCCTATGAAGATAACGGCATTATTAAAGACGCAGATGGTGATGCACTTGGTTTGTTGTATGGTATGTCGGGCTTTAAATCTAAAAATGCCTTTACCAAATTAGCCTATGATTTAACTGATCACAGTGCCCTGTCACTTACTTATAACTATTTTGAAGGCCAACAAGAAACCGATCACATCAGCATTGATAACAATGTTAATCTGGGTGAAAAGAGTTATGCCATTAAAAACACAACGGGCGAAAAAGCACCGGGCGACCC
>NZ_JBFKMX010000129.1:0-10014 GCF_041629635.1 Pseudoalteromonas sp.
ATGCGAACCGGGACAGATAGTTAAACAGCCAACACTAAGTAAAAGAATTATTCGATGCTTTCCATGAAAGATTTTATTAAAACTTACAAAGTTTCAGTAACAATTCAGACACAACACCCTAACATGTTAATAAATGTAAACGGTAGGGCGATTTTTAATACAATTTAGTTCATAAAATCACACCAATGTACCCATAACAGTTATAACAAAAAAGAATTAAAAATAACCAGAAGGAATATATAGCAACTTATTATCCTATTTAAATCAAGCAATTACAAACCAATCAATTATTCAACATTCAAATAAAAATTCATTAAAAACAACTAACTATCCAAAATCACCTTATCAACATTACATTAACACTCTGTTGACAGCTGTAACGTTTGTTTTATGATTTTCGCGATATCAACTCGAGAAAATCATCATGGAAAAAACTAAAACAATAAAAAAATCATTGTTATGCGCTGCAATTCTTTGCTCATTTAATGCTGTGGCTGCAGACGAAACTCCAGCTGAAAACAATGCCGAGGCAAAAAAAGTAGTCGATCGCATTACGGTTACCTCACGTAAAAGGGAAGAAACAATCATTGAAATACCGATGAGTGTTTCATCTGTGTCATCCACAGAAATCGAAAACCGAAACTATTTAAACGCGCAAGATCTTTACCGAACTCTTGCTGGTGCAGCAATGCCACGTGGACAATTAATCCTACGTGGTTTAAGTGGTGGTAACAGTGCTGCGCCTGGCACTACAACAACCTTTACCGATGACGTACCTTTTTCGTTCACAAACCTTGCTGATGTTGAGCGCGTGGAAGTATTACGTGGTCCACAAGGTACACTGTATGGCTCAAATGCGATTGGCGGAACTGTGCGTGTTATTACTAATAAACCTCGCATGAATGAGTTCGAATTATTTGGCTCAATGCAAATTAAAAGCGAGAAAAATGTTGAAGGTTACGATGACTCTCTTTCGATTGGTGTTAATTTACCTTTAATCGAAGACACGCTTGCACTAAGAGCAACAGGTAACTTATATAATGATAGCCGTCCCTACGTTAATATGTTTAATGGCAATCAGAGTGCTGCACAAGGCAATTTTGTTCGCACTCAATTACTGTGGACGCCTACAGAGCAAACCGATGTTATTTTAGGGTATGTAAAAACTGAATACCGTTCAGAAGGTACTACATTAGGTGATACCTCAAAGCCTGGTGGTTATTGGCGTCATGATTATACACCAGATGAAAATGCACCTTATGGTTATGAAGTAAATCACGCATGGGTTGGCTGTGATGAAAATCTAATCAGAGCTAAATGTATATTAGGCGACCAAAAAATCACTGATGCACCTGAAAAATATATGGTGTATAACTTGATTGATGGCAGCTATTATTCCGAAACTGACCTAGTTACACTGACTGTTGAACACGACAATTTATTTGATATAGCCAGTATGACGTATGCAGGTTCATATCGTGAATTTCAAGATGGTGGTTTAGATGACTGGTCACGTTTAGATGCTTCAGACTTGTTCCGCACTTGGATTATTAACGACGACTTCTACGACAGGACAACACACGAGTTTCGCTTCCAAAATATCGATATAAACTCAGATCTTTCTTGGACAGTAGGTATGTTCTACGACAAAGTAGACCAGCCAACAAACCCAAATGTACAATGGCAATACCATGAAGCGGGTGACAGAGTATCAGCGTCTACTCTTTATTGGTGGGGTGTTGATGCAACTCAAACTGGCTTAGATAAATTTGGCACACCAAGTCGTAACTGGAACTCGGCGCGTGTCAGTGCATGGAGCAAAGAATTTGCCTTATTTGCTGATGCAGCATATAACTTTGACCTAGGCGATATGGGTGGTCTTGAACTCAATGTGGGTCTTCGTCGATTTGAATTAGAAGACTACAGCCACACCACATCTGCGGGTATTTGGTCTGAGGATAATGTTATCACTGGTGGTGAGGAAGATGGTTATCGTAAAAAGATAAGCGTTTCGTATATGCCGAGTGATAACTATTCTGTCTATACCTTGTACTCTGAAGGCTACCGCCCTGGTGGTAACAACGCACCATTAGCACAATCTTGTGTTGCTGATCCAAAAGCAAAAGACAGAAAAGATCGTTATACATCTGATTCAATTGATAACTACGAAATTGGTTTTAAAGGTTCAGCATTTGGCGGTAAATTTAATTTCGCAACCGCGGTTTATCACATTGATTGGACCGATGTTAAAACATCTATATACATGGATACCTGTGGATTCAGTTTCACAGCAAATGGTGGTGGTGCACGTTCTCGCGGTATAGAGTTTGAATCTACAGCAGATCTAGGCTATGACACAACACTTGTATTCAATGCATCTTACACCAACTCAGAATTAACGGAAGATAACGATGCTATCAGTGGCAAAGCTGGAGACGAAATGACTATGGTACCAAAGTACAATGGTTATTTAGCACTTGATAAAGGTTTTGAGTTAAATGGGAAACCTGCTTTTGTAAGGTTAGATGTGTCAACTTATGGTTCGTACTTTACACATTTTAATACAAAGGACGGCGATGAAGTACCAGGATACACCACGCTTAATCTAAGCGGTCGCTACGAAGTGTCTGATGATGTGAAAGTGAGTGTACACATTAACAACTTACTAGACAGTGAAGACATTTCGTATCAAAGACAACGTTCACGCACTAACACAACAACTGCGCAAACTTACATTGATTTCTTACCCGAGCGTAATATTGCTGTGCGTATAGACTATACCTTTTTCTAATTTAACTTAGAAAATCCGCCCTGAAGTCGTGCCGCTCTTTTAGAGCGGCACTTTTAGCTCACTTGCGATTTAGGCATCAACCAAAAAAAATAATTTAAAATTTCTCAATATTTCAAATTTAGTAACAAATCTGCTACATTTAATTTACCCTTTTTGGGTACTACTAAATAACAACAATAGGAAATATTATGACAACACTCTCACGCATAATCATAACGATAGCTGCATTAACCGGCTTAATCGTTTCCACCTTCGCAAATGCAAGTAATCGCTCACTAAACGTCGATTTAAATGTCAACAGCTTAGATAACGGCAATATACAAGCTGAGCTAACCATTACTAATAACGGTAAAGGGGTGCAAAAAATATTAAGTTGGTATACCGATCTAGATGAAGAAAATTTATTTGCAATTGCACGCGACGGTGAAGCAATCCAATTTATGGGTCCGCATTACAAACGTCATGCACCAACAGATAAAGACTTCATTATGTTAAAACCTGGTCAAAGTTTAAGTAAAACCTTTGAGCTTTCTGGTTTGTATGATTTCTCACAAGCGGGTAATTATGAAGTAACCTACCAAGTTAAATCATTTGATTTATTTGGCAAAACAAATGGCAAAAATAAACAAACTCAACGCCAAGTTGAGCAATTAAAGTCTAACACTGTCTCACTATGGTTTGATGGTATTTCGCTAAAAGGTTCATCTAACAAAGGAAAGCCAGGTGGTGGCCCTGTTGGAGATTGTATTAATGGCACTTGCTTTACAGGACGTTGCGATAATAACCAAAAAAACGACATTATGGCTGCACTTTCAGCTGCGGATCAAATTACTAACGATTCTGTTTCTTACTTAAATAGTCACAGCGCAGCTAACACTTCTGCCCGTTACCAAACCTGGTTTGGTGAAGCAACATCAGCTCGTTACAATACAGTAAGTGCTAATTTCAATGCAATTAACGATGCAATCGATAACAAACCACTCACTTTCGACTGTAGTTGTAAGAAAACCTACTTTGCATATGTTTACCCAAATCAGCCTTACAAAGTGTACCTGTGCAGAGCATTTTGGAGTGCAAACATACTAGGCACAGATTCACGTGCAGGCACGATTGTGCATGAGCTAAGTCACTTTACGGCTGTTGCAGGTACCGACGATATCGTTTACGGACAATCTGGCGCAAAGAGCTTAGCTATTTCGAATCCAGATCAAGCATTGGTAAATGCTGATAGCCACGAATATTTTGCCGAAAACACGCCTAATCAAAACTAATTTAGGCAAATCACAACAGGATCAATCATTGATTGATCCTGTTGATAAACATCGGCTTCAAGCTGTTAATCTCTATTTATCGACTCTTGACATTCCATTTTCTGAGAAAAACGCCTAATCGAACTTAAAACAATCTAACTGGTGTTTAGAGTTAACTTAACGCAATAAGATACCTCTGTATCCATTATAAAATACTTATCCAACCATTCCCCTTTAATTACTAAAAGTTAGCTGATCGCTAAGTGCGCTTTATGCTATTGAATAGCCAGATACAAACCGATACAAAATCCAATTAATTTTAATGCTAATCTTTTGATAATTTTTAATAATTTTGGAAGCCAGAATGAATATAAACGGTCATGCGGGAGCATATGTGAACAACACCACAATGCACGGTAGTGCGAGTGCGGTAACAGAAAAAACGAATGAGCTACAACAAAACACCCAACAATCGATGCAAGATACCTTAAATTTGTCAAATTTGGCAAAGGTGACACAAAAAATTGATTCGTTATTTGAGCAAGTAGATGAGATTTACATGACTCATTTATCGCAAGAACAAAAAAAAGAACTCAATGCCAGTTATGACAAACTCAATGCAATTTTTGAAAATGAACACATGTCGTCATCATCCGAAAATGCCGTCAATGCATTATTCGACAAAATTGACGGGATTTTCTCTGCAGCGGAACAAGCATTAACCCCTGAAGAACAAGATGCACTTGACAAATTGGACAAGAAAATCGATTCACTAATACAAATTGAAAGTGATGGCTTCGATAAACAACTCAACAATCAGTTGGATACTGCCTTTGCAAAAAGAGACGAACTCTTAGTGTCTAAATTAACAGGTCAGCAAAAAAATGAATTAAAATCATTGAATGAAACACTTAATAAAGTATTTGAACACCTCGATAGTCAAGATGACCACGCAAAAGTAAATCAACTATTTGATAAAATTGATAGTATTTTAGAGTCCAGTTACAACCAATTAAATGACAAAGAAAAACAAAAAGTTAACCAAATTGAAAACGACATTGACGAGCTCTTTAAAGCTTGAACAACCTACTCAATAGCAATGGATTAAACGTGTGTATAAAAAGCTAAGGGGTGACATAACGTTAGGGTTTAGGCTTCGGATTCTGCTTTAGAAAATGGAAACTCCTTGTATATTACGCTCTATTTTACATTATTTAACAGACTGTAAGGGGCAATATACTGCCCCGCTATTAAATGTAAAAGCAACCACAAAACGGTTTATGAATGGGTAAACGGGCTTAACTCTCCACACTAGTGAGGAGAGTTTAATTTTACAACTAACCTTATATAATAAATAAATTCATCACAGACCTTAAACCTATTGTTCCTCAATTAATGACTCTCGACTAGAAAATCAAAAATTTAAATGCCAATTCCAACATTACCTCACTATTCCATTGCCTAAATAGCAAAAAGGTTAGCTGTGGATAGCTAACCTTGAAAATATCAAATCAAGCCTGTGAATCATCAATGCACAAAGATGTGCCTGCGACCACTTAAGCTAGTGACCAAAGTAAAAACTAATCTGCCACACAGTTTTTGGTTTACGCCGTTAGACAGTAAATACGCGTTAACAGTTGTTGAGGTGGTGTGGTTTTAACATCATTCAAATATTCTTCAAATGGTGGAAAGTCCTTAAGTTCGCAGTCACTTTGTGGCAAATATTCACCAAATAACCACTCATAGGGCTTTTCTAGTTCAGGGTAATCACCTTCAAATAATAATGAAACCGCATTTGATGAAGGTATAGTTAACAGTTCAAATTGATGCTGCTCAGGTAATTTATTCACATCAACAGAAATGCATGCCTTAGCGGTGAGTTTATCTTGCTCCACTGATTTCGGATCATCATAATAAATACCAAAAAAACGTGTGTTTCCATCAATAAGTCCGTGCTTGCTTGCCATCACTGATAGCTTTTCAAATGCTTGGCCTATTTTCATGTAATCACCTTTGTGCTTAACCCCAATTAAGTTCATTGTTGGCACAATTTGTTGTTCAACTTGATACATAGTGGTGTACTCCTTGTTAGACTTTGGATAAAGCAACGTTACTTTTTCTTCAACACGCGTTACTCGGTACTGATGGGGTGTTTCACCATAGTGTTTACTAAACGCACGGTTAAATGCTTCAACACTGCTATACCCAACCAGCTTGGCAATTTGTTGCTGAGTTAAGTTGCTTCGCAATAAAAGCGCCGCGGCCTTTAACAACCTCATTCTACGCACTGTTACATTTATCGTTTCGCCGGTAAATTCACGATATATGCGATGAAAGTGATAATTCGACATACAGGCAACATCAGCTAAGGCATTAACATCCAATTCGCCATCCACATGTTGGTAAATATAGTCAATGACATTGAGTAAGCGGTGTTCATACTGATTTTTGGTTACGAGTTTATGCTTCATTATTTTTCACTTTTAGTACGAAGATTCGGCTACATAGCTACGACAAACAAAGAGTACTTGATATTAGATTGATAATGCTTGCGAACTTTGAGGTTTACTCAAACCACCATCAATGACCTAATGGACAGCCTCCACTTAACATTCTAAATTAAATAAGTGTCGGTTACTTTGAGTTGGTTGCTGAGCGATATGCCGAATTACCAAGCAGAATATATTTTAAAGTACGCAATTGTCTCGCCATGTATTTTTGGTTCGTAATACCACATCTAGCTGTGTTGATACAAATGATAGCAATTCTGTTAAGTACGAGATCAGAGATAACGCTGGATAAATGAAATGATAACAAGGTAGACTTTTTCTTATGTAGTTGTTCTACATTGATAAATTCTAACGCAGTTAGCATGATATCTAATCCTTTTGGCATGTGCTTCCTTGGATTACCATTAAACTTTATCAGTGGTTTGGGTTGTCCATCATTTAACGCAGCTTTAATGCGTTTTTGAATGCTGGTGTAATCCGATTGCTCGGGTGTATTAGCTAATTTGGCACGTATTGGGTTTAAGTCTACATAAACCATGCAGGCTGCAAGTGCAGCTTCATCTAGGAGTGCTTGTGATTTAAATAGACCTTCCCATAATCGACCTGTGCAATGGTCTTCAAAATTAGCCTTTCTGGCGATATCCTCGTTGAGAACACGCATGAACTAACTGATGTCCATTAGGCGATTACGAAAGGTATGGGTTATTTCGTTTAGGGTAATCAATTGCGCCGTGGCAAGTTTATCGCCTCTTAGGTATGTTTGTGTGAGTAAGTTGCCTTTAAATAGTTTATGCAAGCGCAGAATAATCGCTTTTTGAGTGTGCCGTTTCGCTTTCTTTTCATCAACATGCAGTACTAAATGTGTGTGATTACTCATTACGGCAAAAGCACAAACATCAATGCAGAATACCTTCGCAAGTTACAGTAATTTGTGCTCAACCCAAACGCGACAGTGCTCGTGCGATTGGCCTGTTACTTTATCTTAACCACACAACAATGCGCGGCGCAAACAGCGAGAAATACAATGGTAGTACGGTGTATCAACTAAACTCACCTGATTGCGGCGCGGAACTGCCATAAAGCCACCTTTTGATAGAAAGCTAGTTTTGATTAAAGCTTAGTCATATCCTAGCTTTTACACTAATTAAGATGGGTGGCCTTTTTATTTTTACTTGTATGAATCTAAAGAATCTTATTAATAAAAGTAAGCGACTCTTCTAAAAAGATTTTTCGAGATTGGTTGCTTGAAAACCAATGGTCATCGCCTTCTAACTCCACCAACTTACAGCTTTTAACCCCATGATTTTTCAGATATTTATACATATTTCGCGACTGATATGGTGGCACAACCGTATCTTGATCACCATGAATAAGCAGGATTGGTGATGTGTTTTCACTGATCAGTTTTACTGGTGAATTCGCATTTAATGCATCTTGCTCATCCCGATTTCCTATGCTTTTAGCCCAATAGCGATTACTACCATTTTGTCTATTAGTGTGATAAAAGATATCATCTAAATCGCTTACACCACCATAAGATACCGCGCACTTGTATCTTTTCGGTTTTTTTGTAGCACCAATCATCGCTGCATAACCACCATAACTTGCGCCAACGATACAAACTCGCTCTCCATCCACTTTCCCTTCAGATATCAAAGCTGAAACACCTTCATCAATATCTCGTTGCATATTTAGACCCCACTGGCCGTAACCCAACTTAGCAAAAGTCTTTCCGTATCCGGATGAACCTCTAAAATTTGGTTGATATACCGCAAAACCATTCATTGCATAAAATTGCCTTAGCCAGTCAAAGCTCAGGTTATCTCTCGCCTCAGGTCCACCATGTGGTAAAACGATTAAAGGTGGCTTTTTTCCTTCGAACTGTTTTGGAGTTGTAAAATAGCCATCAATTGATAAGTCATCACTCGTCTTATATGTAAAAACTGAAACTGCATTTAGGCTGTTGACGTCAATTCCAAACTCTTTGCCCACTAAATCTAACCGACCAGCTTTTCTATCATATAAAAAGTACTCACCCGGATTTTGTGGACCTGAGACATGAGCGATAAAACGAGTACGGTTTTTGGAATAGGACGTTAAGGTGACTGAAGAATTAGGAAAGGTAGCTTCTAAATCGGCTTGTACTTGACGTAAATCACTGTCAAATAAGTAATCTGCATGTTTAAAGTCTTTGGTATAACCTAGACCTAACGCTTTACTAGTATGGTAGTCTCTAATTGCGTAACCAAGGTCATATTTACCATAATCAGCTACAATCTCACTGCTACCCACGATGCCTTTTTCAATCCCCGCTTTAGCAAGCTTAAGGGTGCCTTCTTCTTCACGCTGATAAAAATAAATTTCGTTATTCGATTGTTCATATTTTAAAATAAACTGCGTTTTAAATGGGACCAGTTGCTCTTCTTGTTTTATTTTTAATTGAATAAAGTCGCTATAAGCAGATTCTTTAAAATACCAATGCAGGTTTTCGCCTTCAAAATCATATGCTTGATAGATTTTAACTTCGCCTTCGTCATCAATCACCCAATTGGTATTTCTTTTTTCTTTAAAGAATTGATCACGATCGCCATCTTCGATATTCATTTTATAAAGCACTTCTATTGTATCCCCATTAACATTACTGTGATAATGAGATATTAAAATGTGCTCTGGGTCATTAGGTAACCTATTGATTATACTTGGACCACTAATGTTGTATGAAAATTTTTGTCCTTTAAATGGCCAAATTGCTTCTTCTTCTTCTAAATCAAACAATCCCCCGCGTTCAAATGTAAATCGGTAATTATCACCTTTTGATAACTGAGCAAAAGTAGCTACAAAGTAAATACGTTCTTCATTAAGCCATGTAAACGAACGCATATCGGCATTGCTAATAGCAAAAACACTAGGCTTTCTTTTTTTTCCTAAATAATTAATAACTAACGCTACTTTACCTTCTACATTTTGGAGGTACGCGAAACGATTACCTGAAGGGGAAATTTGAATATCTTTAACAGTTGGAAGTTGTCCTAACTGTTTAAGCCCATTAGCTGAATAGGCGAGCTTGCTAAAAAAAGTTAACAGTATAGCTAGAGTTAAAGAAATGGTGATTTTTTCACAGACCACATCCTTGTTTAATTATTATACATTCTTAAAGACTTATTATTTTAATAAATAAACATAAAAAAAAACAAGAAGTTATTGTTAAAGGTAGCTATTAAGTCGCCATGGCGAGTGAATGGCGCAAGAGGTCACCCATTGGTCCTTCTTAAGTATCTATACGATTACTTATTCTTGTGCGGTAACTGAAGAATTAAGCAAACCATTCTTACGATTGCAATAAGCGCAAATCCAGAAAGTAAAAATGGGTCAATAAAAATATTTTCATTAAACTGAAACTTTCCTGAAGAAATCTTTTTCCAGCCCATAAAATGTTGATTGCAGGCAACAACAACACCGAAAA
>NZ_JBFKMX010000130.1:0-9850 GCF_041629635.1 Pseudoalteromonas sp.
ACCAAATGACGATTGAATATCCATGTCGCCAATTGTTACGAGCTCGCCAGAAATTGTGAAATCCCAACCGTAAACACGGCTTTTACCGTTACGTGTTGGTGTTTCTTGCGTAAGCGCTAAAGTTGCATCGTTAGTGCCATCCCCCACTAAAAATGGGTTATAAAAATCAAGTAACGAACCTGCACCACAGCTAATATCGCCATTATTTTGCTGTGCAATTGTGCCATCTGAACACAACTCACCTGCTAGTGCTGCATGTAATTTATAGCGGTTGTAAACGCCCTTTACAGCCACTTGATCTGAGCGTGATTCAGAAAACATGATGCCTGTTTCCCAATCCCAATCAGCTAACTGCCCTTCAAGGCTAGTAACAAAACGCATGTTTTCAGATTCAACTTCAACCGTGCGTGGGTCGTTAAAGCGCGCATCAAATTGGAAACCCCACTGCTCTTGCCCTAGCAAAGTATCAAACGGGTCAATATACAGCGAATCAAGTAATGGGTTATTGCCGTTAGCATCGTCATAAATAAACAAGGCATCTTCTTTTACCCACGGGCCTTCGCTGTCATCCAGCTGGTTAATTGCAGCAGGTGTTGAATACGCAGTAGATTTAGTTTTGCTGTAGAACATCTCGGTATTCCAAACAAGATCGCCCACAGCTTGATTAAACATGAAACCACCCGACATACTTTCAAACGGTGCACGTAATACATCGTCTTGGTTACCGTAGTAAGCACAAATTTGCTCGCCATATTCGGTTGTCACCAGCTCAGTTAAGCAGCCAGGTGCAGGCTGTTCATTACCATCACGGCTGCTGTAGTAATAAATATTTGGCGTGTTTTCAAGCTTTGGTAAGTATGAATAGCTGTTAACTAAATTAGGCGATGCAAGGTAATCGCGGTCGCTTGCATTAAACTGGTTGCGGTCATAGTAATCAGCGAATACGGTTAAGTTGCCGTCACCAATTTGGGTGCCCCAAATAAGGTTTATTTGTTTTTTACTTTCATCTGAATCTTCAAAGCTATCACCGTAGCTCACTTCAACTTCGCCACCATCGAAGTCTTTTTTCAAGATGTAGTTAATAACACCCGCCACCGCATCTGCACCATAAATTGCCGACGCGCCTGTCGCTAAGATTTCAACGCGCTCAATTGCTGCTAATGGAATTGAGTTTACATCTACAAAGTTTTGCGTGCCTGCGGCAAATGAACTTGGCGCAACGCGGCGACCATTAATCAACGTAAGTGTTGCCGATGGTCCCATACCACGTAAGCTTGCTGCTGCTTGCCCTGCTGGTGTAGAGGTTGATGTACTGCCACTTTCACTGGTTGAGAATGTGCCTGCGCCGCCTTTTAGCTGAGGAATATCTTGCAGTAATTCGTAAATGGATGAAGCGCCTGAACGCTCGATGTCTTCTGCACTTAAAATTGTGATTGGCTGGGTGCCTTCAAGGTCAACACCTTTAATGCGAGAACCTGTGATCTCAATGCGCTCTACTGATTCTGCTTCTGAATTTTTGGCTGGTTGCTCTGCAGCATGTGCTGACACTGACAGCGCTGCAAAAATGGCTAAGGTTAACTTGTTATACATACTTCACCTGTTTCTGATTAGGTGATTAAACAAAACAGACATATCCCATAAATTTGAGGGATCGATTGCGCAATTTAGACGCAACTATGCCGTGTTTTAGCCAATGTAATTGTGACAGTGCACAGTCAAAAGGCGTGTTTAATCAAAGAAATTTTATTTTTATAATTTTTTTTGGGGTGGGTTGCATACCAATAGACAACACCACGGTTGAAAACCGTGTGTCTACTCGTCGAACCACTCAGAAAGGTAGTGTGGTGAGTAGAAGTAACAAACAAGCTGATTCGCTTTTTTTAACATTTCTTCATCTCGTGTTTTTTGACATTACAAGCTGGCGTGTGCTAGTTTGCATCCCGCAAAGTTCATAATTTTTATATCACAGCTTTTTTTGTGATGACAAGCCATTTTTTTAAAACTTGATTGGAAATTAATCATGAACCTTGTGTCTTTTGTAAAAAATTTCACCCTCGCGTTTTCGCTTTTTTATAGCCTAACATCCTCAGCGCAAACACTTTATTTAGCGGGCGGCGCACTTAAAACATGTTCGAGTTTAGCGCCAAAAAACTGCATTGAAAAAACTTCATTTTCATCCCATGCAAAAACCCATTCACTCTATTTAGTTAACGAAACAGCCATCACTGCGATTAACTCAAATTGGCCAAACACCAACACACAGCACAAAATTGCCACACGCAAATTACTCAACAAAATAAAAAGCAAACACGCCATTTCCAAAGCAGAGCTTATTGATAAATTTAAAAACGAAAATGCCGCGTTATATCGCGCTTTAAGCAATCAAGAATATTACTTTGTATTTGATATGCTTGAACTACCACTCATTGTGAATAATAAACGCGTAAGTGAGCAAGTGCTCACAAACAAAAACAAAGTTAAAGGCACAACTGAGATTTTAAACGCCATTAGTTTAGACATTAAAAACGCGCCAAATAAAACCCTGTATTTAGTCACTGCGTCTTCTCGTGACCCATATGAATCTGCGGATTTTTATAACGGTTTATTTAACCAATACAACATAAATGCAAAGTGGTTAGCGCTAACACCAGCACTTGCTAAAGCCATTGCAAAACAAGATTGCGAAAACCTTGATAACTACCGCAACAAAATTAATTTAGCCTATAACCGCGACACGGTTTACCCCGATTTAACAGCGCAAGAAAAAGCCTTGTGTGATGCTGGCATCGACAATTTAATCACTACCCTTAAAAACGCCGATGGCCTGTTTTTTAATGGCGGGGATCAATCGCTTACTAAGCAGGTGTTTGTAAATGCTGAAACAAAAGAACCTTACCCTTGGTTTGAGGTTATTCAAAGCCGAGAAATTTTAGTGGGTACAAGTGCTGGCACGGCCGTGCAATCGGGTGGCCAAAATAATTATGGTTATGTACCTATGATCACTAACGGCAGTAGCTTAAATGCTCTTAAAAATGGCGCGTTTGATGCACCGCCTCCAGCTGAAAACTGTCAAAACCAAGGCGGCTGCCAGCACCTTGAGTTTGATGCGCTAACTTACGATAAACACGGTGGTCTAGGCAGTTTTGATTTCGGCATTTTAGATACCCATTTTAGCGAGCGCGGCCGTACCCCTCGCTTAGCCGTTTTAATGCAAGCAACCAAGCAAACATTTGGCTTTGGTGTTGATGAAACTACTGCCCTTAAAGTGGAAAAAAGCACAGGCAATATGTCGGTCATCGGTAAAGAAGGCGTTGTAATATTAGAGCACACGGCAAAGAACACTTTTCGTTATCACTTTATGCCTAATGGTGAAGATTTTACGCTATCAAGCCTAAAACAGAGAAAAACCGAAAATAAAAAAGCAAATTCTGGTGAAGAAAACGTTTTTGAAAATGCCATTTCAAACGGGCAAATTCGACGCGCACTGCAAGACTTTTGTAACAGCGAAAAACAGGCAATGGCACTCGTTGAAACCGCGCAAAAAGACACACCCGTGACATTTGAAAAAGATGAAAACACCACATGTGTAAAAACGCATGCAGGAGCTTACCGCATTGAAAATATGCTAATGCGTTTGTAGCGCACCTAATCGGTAATCTTGCGAAACAAATATCTGCAAGATTGCCGATGTTAGATGGTATTAAACGATTTTAGTGTTCAATTACTGACTTTCAACATATACTGACCCCAAAATCAGTACACAGAATTAACAATGATTGGCCACGGAAAAATTAGCTGTACATGGCAAAGTAATATTTTGCATTTGGACGTATTCGGTCCTTTTAATGTAATTGGTGTGAAAAACGCATTTGAAGAGCTCAAAAAGCAGGCCACCACTTGCTCGCAAGATACCTGGTACCGCATTGATGTAATTGATGAGCAAACACTAGGCTGCCCTGAAGTGATGAAAATTATCGGGCAAACGTATGTATGGAGCCTTGAAAATAACTGCCAAGTGATTGCTATTGTGTGTGCTAATCGCGTACAACTGAGCTTGCTAAATTCATTTATTGAAACCTCAGGACTAAATATCAAAGCGTATACAAATACTGTCGAAGCACTCGCCGAATTAGAAGCTTTAGCTATAGAAAATAAAGAAGTAAAGTTAAAAAAACTTTAAGCATGAATTTAAATTGTCGCTTTCAACGAATACCTTTTACAACCGAGTGTTGCCAAGTTGAAAAACAAAGCCTATCTTTGCTCAATTACCATTTAAAACTGATAGATTCTTCTATTTTTATACCTTAGGTTGCCAGCGCTGCAACAACAACGCATTACTTATCACCAACAGGCTGCTGGCAGCCATTGCGCCACCAGCAATAATTGGATTTAAAAAACCTAATGCTGCTAATGGAATACCAATAATATTAAAAATAAAGGCCCAAAATAGATTTTGTTTTATTTTGCGATAAGTGAGTTTCGCCATAGTTAAGGCTGATGCCACAAGGCTTGGTTCACCTCGCATTAAGGTAATTGCCGATGCGCTCACTGCAACGTCAGTCCCCGTCGCCATTGCAATACCAAGATCAGACTGTGCTAACGCAGGCGCATCATTAATACCATCGCCCACCATGGCAACCGAAAAACCTTGCTGTTGCGCTTTAATAATATACTCAGCTTTATTTTCAGGTAATACTTCTGCCAAATAATCATCAAGATCCAATAATTTCGCGGTGTATTCAGCACTACTTTGGTTATCGCCTGTTAACATTGCCACTTTAATGCCTTGCTGTTTTAACTGAGTTACCGCCTTAGCAGCATGTTCTTTTGGCGCATCGCTAAAATAAAACAGTGCGAGTACCTTTGCTTGTTCGTTTGGCGCTTGGCTTACCAACCAAGATAACGACGCACCCGGTATTTTAGACGGTAAATCAGGCAATGAGATTGCAAGTTCTTGCATCCAAAATGTGCTTCCAAGGTAAACCGTACTTTGCTGATGACAGGCTTTAACCCCGCGGCCAGCTACCACTTTGAAATCTGTAATTGGTAAATAATCTAATTGCTGCTCTAAAGCCTTATCGACAATCGCTTGTGCTAAAGGGTGTTCGCTGTATTGCTGAAGTGATGCGGCTAATTGCAATGCGTCTTGTTCAGAGGAATTAAAAGCATACATTTCACTTAGTTCTGGCTTACCTAATGTAAGCGTGCCAGTTTTATCAAAAATCACCATATCGATACTGGTTGCTCGCTCCATCGCGCGGGCGTCTTTCACTAAAATACCAAACCGTGCAGCAGTGCCAGTACCAGCCATAATTGCGGCAGGTGTTGCTAAACCCAACGCACACGGACAAGCAATAACTAATACCGCCACAGCATTGAGAATGCCGTTAGTCCAATCGCCACTGCCAAGCCCCCAAGAAAGCAATGTGATAAGCGAAACCACAAGCACAATTGGCACAAATATCGCGCTCACTTTATCAACTAAGGCTTGCACTGGAGCTTTAGCGCCTTGGGCATGCTCAACTAAACGAATAATTTGAGCAAGCGTTGATTCGGCACCTACACTAGTTGCGGTGACTTCTAAAATGCCATCAAGATTAACCGAGCCACCAGTGACCTTATCTGACACAGTTTTATAAACAGGCACACTTTCACCACTGATTAAGGCCTCGTCGATTTGTGATTGCCCTTTTAATACTTCACCATCAACCGGCACTCGCTCACCTGGCTTAATTGTTACACGCTCGCCACTTTGGACCTGTGCAACAGGGATACTTTGCCAAATATTGTTTCGCCATACTGTTGCCATAATTGGCTTAAGGTTTTCTAATGCTTTTAAAGCACTTGTAGTACGTCGTTTTGCTCTGAGTTCAAGGTATTTGCCAAGTAATACTAAACTCAGCACAGCGCTACTGCTTTCAAAATACAAATGGGGCTGACCATGCTCACCACTGAATGTCCACCACAGGTAGAGCGATAATCCATAAGCCGCACTGGTGCCAATAGCGACCAACAAATCCATATTGCCAGCCCCCGCCTTTAATGCCCCCCAGCCAGCACGATAAAAGCGGGCGCCAAAGTAAAACTGAATGGGGGTGGCCAGTGCCCATTGCACCCATGCGGGCGGCATCCAATGATAGTTAAAAAACAAACCAAACATGGGGAGTAGCATAGGTAATGTTAAGGCCATAGATGCTGCGGCAGCAAACCAATCAGCGCGATAAATTAGGAGCTTCTCGCCGCTATTCATTTCGCCAAAAAGCCCTTTTTTCTCAGTTTCAACAAGCGAATAGCCCGCATCTGTAATAACTTTTGACAGCTCATCAAAGTCGAGAGCTGAAATTACTGTAACAGTGAGCTTTTCGCTCGCTAAGTTCACATTTGCTTTAATCACTTGGGGCAGCGAATATGCAGCCTTCTCAATGCGACTAATGCATGATGCACAGCCCATACCAGCCACTTGATAATGCATTTCACAGGTTTCTACGCTGTATCCGGTATCATTTATTGCTTTCACCAAAGCAGCAGTATCAGCATCACCTTCAATGATGACATTTTCTGACGAGAGATGGACATTGGCACTCGTGACTCCCACTACCTTTTTCAAAGCACTTTCCAATCTACCAACACAAGAAGCACAAGACATACCAGAAACATTCAATTTTATGCGTTTATTCATTTTATCTCCGCATATAAGTTATGGTTGAAATATTACTCCAACAACCATTCAAAATTAAAATACACTCTTGCGTTAGCAGACAGTCTCTCAATCACTTACCAGCTATAACCATTTCTTTTATTTTTTTGGCTTTTTCAAAGTGATCAAGCTGGTGGGTTTCTATCCACCACCTAGTAGCTTCCATTAAGCGTGTTAGATCATTATTTTTATTGGCAAAAAACGCATAAAAAGAAACGCCCACATTGTCGCCTTTTGTTGCAATTTTTTTATCGCATACTGTGATGACTTTTTCTCTGAGTTCCGCTCTCATTACAACTTAATCCTATTATTTGAAGTGATATGTAATACCAATTACATTAATTAGCTGGTCATTTATTGCGACAGAGAAATGGCTCAGAAACAAGGCTTATAATTCGACATGTAGTTGTTCTACTTTATAATTTTAGAACGCAGTTTATGGGCCATTTAACTCGCTAGAATGATCAAATGATTAATAAAATTGGTATAAACCCCCTTTACAGCGGTTTGCTTATTTATCTGAGTTTGGGTTAATTTCAATTTTTGGCCAACGATTTTGCCAATTTTTACTTTCAACACGGGCTAAAAACACGCTTTTATCACGTTTAGGGTTATGGCTTAGTTTTAAATCGAATAACGAGTTAAAACCAAAGGCAGCAATAAATTCGAGTTTGCCTTTATCATTTAATTTAACCGCAACTGCGGTTTCTTTTTCAGGCCAGTGCGCCATTGCATCAATCACATTGTTATACGCAGCATCATTATTTTTTATATGCATCAGCGCTTGATTTTTTACTTGCCAGTTGATTGATGGCATTACTTTAGATAATTCGACTTCAAGTTGTTTATCATGACTGTGACAGGTTTGGCTGGCATCATAGTAAATCACATCAACATCATTAAGTGGCGTGTTTATATCGCCATGCAATTTATCCCACACTAGATTTCGTAAAAATCCCGCTGCAATATAACCACTTGGAAGATTAAGCTGCTGCAATGCTTTAAGCGCGCTCATGCGTGTGAAATCGCTTTTTAAATATTGCTGCAAGGTATGCAAGTAATGGGTATCTGTTGACCGAGCCAATAATAACTCATTGTTATCTTCGCCAACCATCACAAACCCCAAGTTAAAATATAAAAAGCGCGCTGGATTTTGCTTGAGTACACTTAGCGCCACATTGTCTTCTTGTGTGTTAGCTGTTTCAATAATCTCGCTAATAACCTTGCTGCCAAGGCCTTTATTCTGAAAATCAGGGTGTATTTGAATTTGATAAATATACCAAGTAGCTTGATCTGCCAAATAACCATACTTCACCATGCCGGCAACCTGATTATTCAAAATAATTAAATGTGTGAGCGAAAATTGGTAGTTTATGCGCGCAAGGTGCGCCTCATCTGTACAAGGTAACCCTGCTTGTTCAAGGTACTGATGCATAGTTAGTTTGCGAAGTGTTAATAAATAGCCAACATCTTCAAAAGTTGCTTTTTGCAGTTTAATCACGCGTGGTTCCTGTACCAAACGCTTCTGGGTGTAATATGCCATTGTCGCCAATTTCATCCCAATGAGCTTTTGAATCTACCCAAATATGATGCGTTACCGAAAGTGCCTTATCTTCACTAATTAAACCCACCGGAATAAATTTTCGTTCACTGTCGTTGTCGCCAGGCACTTTAGATCCACAAATTTTACAAAACCATGTTTGCCAATCGCTGTTAGGCTTTTTCCAAGTGGCAACTGCGTCTTGCCCTTTTTGCCATTGAAAATCGCTATTTTTCACAACCAGCACACCAATACCATTGGTCCCTGTTGCTTTTCGACAAATTGAGCAATGACACATGTAAATATCTTTTGGCTCACTTAAAATCGCAAATTGAACCGCTTCACAATTACATTTTCCGGTGATCATACCTGTGCCTCAGTCATTAAACTTAATTATTTCCACTTTAAATCAATTTATTAGATGATGACAGCCAACTAAGGATAAAACAGCAAATCTCAACAGGAACCACCATGAAACGATTAATGATTGTTTTAGCATCGCTCTTTTTAATGCTAAACACAGTGTTTACCAATGCACTATCGTCTACTCACCAACGTATTTCACACACATCCAGTACTCTTGGTGAAGAACGCACGATTCAAATTGCATTGCCTGAAAACTATCACACAAACCCAACAGCTACCTATCCGGTTATTTATTTACTTGATGGTGATTACAACTTTAAAGCAGTGACTGGCATGCTCGATATGTTGGCTAATAAAGGGCAACTTATTCCAGATGTGATTGTGGTTGCGATTTCGGATAATGGTACATCGTCATACCGAAATTACATGACGCCAAGTTTTAGTGATAAACAGCCAGACAGTGCCAGCAAATTTGCTGATTACCTTGAAAGTGAAGTGAAGCCTTATATTCAAAGCCACTATCGCACCGCTAATAACCATATTTTAGTGGGCCAGTCGATTGGCGGATTATTTGTACTCAATACGCTTATTGAAAATCCCGCTCGTTTTAACCACTACATTGCCATTAGCCCCTCGGTATGGGTTGGCGATAACGCGATTGTAAAAAAAGCCAAAAACACCTTACACACAAAAAAATTTTCAGCTGTGTCACTGCATTTATCTTTAGCTGATGAAACCCAAATGGGCCAATATGATTTGATTAACTATTTAGATTTAAACCCACAGGCATCGCTCACTTGGCAATTCAACCATTATCCCGATGAAAACCACAACTCAGTCGGACTTATCGCGTTGCGAAACAGCTTAAAACAGATTTTTAATGGTTGGCATATAAACGAGCGTTCACTGGCAACTCAATCACCGCAAAGCGTATTGACGCACTACGCCAATTTGCAAACACAGTGGCAATTAAAACAAGCCATCCCAACTAATGTGGCGCACAACTTAATGCGCTATCACTACCGTAATAATTTGGTCGAAAAAGTGCCAGAATTTATTCTAAATGCGAAGCAGACATTACCGCAATCAAGCCAAGTATTAACCATCAAGCAAGCCAGTTATGTTGGTCATTTCGACTCGCCAAAAAATGCATTAGCACTGCTAAAGGGTGCTGAAAAAGAACATGCACATTCCATTGAGCACTTAAAAGCTATTGCCAGTGTTTATGAGCAATTAGGTGAACAGCA
>NZ_JBFKMX010000131.1:0-9792 GCF_041629635.1 Pseudoalteromonas sp.
ATGTACTTAACTCGCTAATGTGGTTGCGAACTCACTAAGTTGTTGCCGTAACCATGTATGGGCAGGGTCGTAGTGTTTTATTGGGCTCCACACCATAGAAATTTCTTGCGGTACCATTTGAAATGGCAACGGCAATGTGACTAAGTTATCTGTCTGAAAGCTAGAAATTGCCAATCTATTTGGAATACTAAGTAGTAAACTAGGCGATTGTTCAATTAACTTTTGCGCTTGAAAATGCCGTGTGAAAACTTGAATATTGCGGCGTTTCTCTAATTGCCAAAGTGCTTCATCGAGTTCACCTAGCTTATTCGGATGGCTATCTTTTGAGATACGGTTTTCACTCGTGATACCACTTCTACTTACCCAAATGTGTGGCTGTGATAAATAGCTCTCGAGTGTTGGTGATGTTGCAAACGGGTTACCTTGATGACAAACAACACGAAAATTATCACGCCACAAACGTTTCTGATGAAAAGAGGTTGGTGCTTGTTTAAAGCGATTTATTGCAAGGTCAACGCTGCCTTCTTGTAGTTCAGTGAGTTGGGTATCGCCT
The DNA here is from genome assembly GCF_041629635.1 of Pseudoalteromonas sp. Classification (GTDB taxonomy): domain Bacteria; phylum Pseudomonadota; class Gammaproteobacteria; order Enterobacterales; family Alteromonadaceae; genus Pseudoalteromonas. The sequence goes on from NZ_JBFKMX010000131.1 coordinate 554, forward strand.
GGCGAAGTGATGTTGTAGCTAAGGTTAGGGTAAATACTTGAGGTACTCGCAATAAAAGGAAAAAGTAAGCAACTTTCAATGTAATCATTAGTGAGAATTTTAAAGGTATAAGTTGCAGATGTTGGATCAAAATGGCTGTCAGATTGAGTAATTGATTCACTTAAACGAATAAATTCACTGATCTGAGGTTTTAGTGCTAACGCTTTTTCCGTTGGCTGCATACCACCTGATGTGCGAACTAACAGAGGATCTGAAAAGTATTCTCTTAATCGTTTTAACGCTGCACTAACGGTTGGTTGTGTGAGTGCAAGTTTGCTTGCTGCTCGCGATACACTTTTTTCTTCTAATAATACATTTAGGTAAACCAACAGGTTAAGATCGATATTGCGAATATTCATAAATGACTGTACAAATTAACTTTTAAGTACAACTTATAACAATTTTATGGTTTATGCGATTATTCTTACGCTTTAGATAGTGTATGCACTACGATATAAAACTTAATTAGAACAAATAGATGAGATATGCTCGGGCTAAATTTGAAAATCTATGTCGGATAAATAAGGGCTAAAAAATCACAATTGGCATTTTGAAAAATAAAAAAAGCCGAATTATTCGGCTTTTCTAAAAGGGTAAATGCTTTGATTACAAACCTTTTTCAGAGTAAAGCGTTACTTTACCGCCAACAAATGTGACTTTAATGTTGGTGCTATCATTTCCCCAAGTACAATCAGTGTGCATTGTTTTCTCTTCACATTTTGATGCGCCACCTAAAATTGCTTCAACTTCTTCTTTGTTCTGACCTACTTTGATTTTTTCGTAGTTTTCTAAAGTCACTTTTGAACAAGCAGTAAGTGTAAGCAGTGCAGCAGCAGTGATTAGTAGTTTTTTCATGGCTATTCCTTAATGGTTATAACGTCGAATTTGCATAATCACGCCGAGCCTTGGATGGTCGAAATAATGGATTTCTGAACTTATCACACGGCGAAATTGTGAAAAACGATCTGTTTTTAATACGGTTTCAGTAAGCTGCTCTGCAGAAAATGTATTTTGATTTTGCTCAAAATTTAATTGCTCTACAGTTTGCTCAGTTAAATCATTTAAGTCAAAATCAGCTTCGATATTAAGGTAATTGTGGCGAATAAACACTTTGAATTTACCTTCTAACTGCCAAGTTTGCTTTGTTAAAATTGATTCTTTCGGTGCGTCATCAATTTCAGGTAATGCTTGATGAAGCGTTTCAGTCGAAGACTCATCAATTCCATAATCCATTTCATATGAAGTATCGAATTGCGTGTATTCTTCTAACATTTGCTCTAATGATTGAGTTTTTTCTGTTTTATTAACAACAGCAGATAAATTTTTACCACCGTAAAGGTACATTGGAGTTGCATTACGGACATTGCTTTCAGGCTGACGCCAACCTGTGTGCAATAATGGTTTTAAACCACGCTGTTTTAATCGTGCTACTGTTTCTTTCAGTTCGAGTTGCTCTTCGGAAAGCAAGTAAATGTAATCTTTATGCTCTTGAGTAAGGGCTTCCGGTGTTAAAGGTAGTGTTTCAAGAGCTGTAATGTCGATGCCTTTTTGACAAGCTAGTTGCTCGGCGTCAAATTCAGTCGGAGCATCTTGCTCTGACATTATTTCAACAGTAGCTTGCATTTCAGGCTCTGTAACAGTGCGTTCGAAACGCTGCTCACCGGTTGAAGAGGTTTCTTCCTGATTAACCGTAATGTCTAATTCACCAGTACATTCTTTATATTTAATTTTTTGAATTTCTTGATACGCATCCGCGATGATATCTTTTGTTTTGCTGTAATCTATTGCAGCAAGATCATCAGCGGATAAGTCTTCTTTTAATTCACTATCAAGTTGTCTTTCAAAAAAGATCAATTCAATATCAAACCAACGTAAATTGGCATTTGCCATAAAACTTGCGCTTAGCAGCGTAAATGGCAAAACGTATTTTATTATCATTATTTCAAAACCTTTTGTGCAAAGTCTTTAAGCATTGCTGTTACAAGTTTTAAGCGTTCTTGATTATTCTTTTCTTCAATCATAAAACGCAACTTACTTGCACCTTCCATTTTATAAAACTGTGGGCTTGATTGTAGTAACCCGATAATGAAACTCGGATCAACCTTAGTATCTTGGCTAAATTCAAAATAGCCACCTTTAATATTGGCATCAATTTTTGTAATGCCTATTTCACCTGCCGTAATTTTGAGTTGCTGAATTGCAAACAAATTTTGTAATGCTTCAGGTAGTAAACCAAATCGGTCAATTAATTCAACTGTTAACTCGTCCATTGCATCTTTATCTGTGCAACTTGCGATACGTTTGTACATGCTTAAACGTGTGTTTACATCATGAATGTAGTCATTTGGAATAAGCGCTGGGATTTTTAAGTCGACATCACTTTGTTTACGCAATAAATTGTCAAGGCTTGGCTCTTTACCTTGTTTTAATGCTTCAACTGCTTGGTCGAGCATTTCCATATAGAGGCTAAAGCCGATGCTTTCAATTTGACCACTCTGTTCATCTCCGAGTAGTTCACCCGCACCGCGGATCTCTAAATCATGAGTTGCTAGGGTAAAACCAGCTCCTAAATCTTCTAAAGACGAGATAGCTTCAAGGCGCTTTTTGGCATCTTTACTGATTAGCTTTTCATGTGGTGTTAGTAAATAGGCGTAAGCCTGATGGTGGCTACGTCCTACACGACCACGCAACTGGTGTAACTGTGCTAAACCAAAACGATCAGCTCTATCAATTAAAATGGTATTTGCAGTTGGAATATCAATACCGGTTTCAATAATTGTGGTACACACAAGTACATTGAATTTTTGATGATAAAAATCTGACATTAAAGATTCGAGTTCTTTTTCGCGCATTTGACCGTGTGCAAATTGCACATTAGCCTCAGGTACTAACGCGGCAATATCGTTCGCGAAGCTTTCAATAGTTTCAACATTATTATGTAAGAAATAAACTTGACCTCCGCGCTTAATTTCACGAATGATGGCTTCTTTTGTCAGTTCATCATCATTTTGGCGAACAAAGGTTTTAACTGCCAAACGCTTAGCAGGTGGCGTTGCAATAATTGATAAATCACGCATGCCACTCATCGCCATATTAAGCGTACGCGGAATTGGCGTTGCAGTAAGCGTTAAAATATCTACATCTGCTCGTAACGACTTTATTTTTTCTTTTTGGCGAACCCCAAAACGGTGCTCTTCATCAACAATAAGAAGTCCTAAATCGTCAAATTTAATGTCTTGCTGTAGTAATTTGTGGGTACCTACAACAATATCAATTTTACCTTCAGCTAAGCCTTCAAGGGTTTGTTTTTGTTCTTTTGCTGTTTTAAAGCGGGATAAGAGGGCAACTTCAACAGCGGAATTGGCAAATCGGTCTTTAAAGTTTTCAAAATGTTGTTGAGCAAGTAGGGTGGTTGGAACCAATACAGCAACTTGCTTTGAGTCATTTACCGCAACAAAAGCGGCGCGCATGGCAACTTCTGTTTTACCAAAACCAACATCACCACACACAAGTCTGTCCATCGCTTGAGGTTTTTGCATGTCATTAAGCACGGCACCAATGGCATTTTGTTGATCATCTGTTTCTTCAAACGGGAAGCTATCGGCAAATTGACGGTATGCCTTGCTATCATGATTAAAGGCATAACCCGGTTTTACTTCACGCTGAGCGTAAATATCTAATAATTCAGCTGCGACATCGCGGACTTTTTCAGCAGCTCGACGCTTGGCTTTTTCCCAAGCTTCAGAGCCGAGCTTATTGAGCGGTGCTGTCTCTAAATCACCGCCTGAATAACGCGACAGTAAATGTAAAGAGGCAACAGGTACATAAAGCTTTGCTTCATTAAGGTAGTGAATTGTCACAAATTCAGTTGTAACACCACCGGCATCAATGGTTTCTAGGCCTTGATAGCGACCAACACCATGATCTAAGTGAACAATTGGCTGACCAATTTGTAACTCAGCCAGATTACGGATAATAGCGTCTTGGCTGACCTCGTATTTATGTTTACGGCGACGACGCTGAGAAATCTTTACACCCAGTAACTCTTGCTCAGTAATAATTGTGAGCTTTTCAGTGTGTAATGAAATGCTTTGCTCAAGTGGCGATACAATCAGACCAACGTCACTGTTATTGTTCAAAAAGTGCGATAGATTATCAAATTCGGCTAGTTTAAGACCGGTTGGCTTAAGTAATGTTAATAATGATTCACGACGGCCATCACTTTCTACACTAAATAAAATGCGGTGTTTATCCGATTTAAGCGTTGAAATATAATTTAACACTAACTCAAACGGTTGTTTCAGTTGATGATTTACACGAATATCAGGAAGGTCTAGAAGCGCAATGTTGTGATTAGCTGCCTTGGTACCTAACTTACCTTGTGAAAGCGCAATGCGTGGCGACTCATTGAGTTTAGAAAATATATTCTCAACATTCAGGTAAAGTTTGTTGGGCTCTAAAAGCGGGCGTAATGGGTCGACTTTACGGTTTTCAAAACGTTTTTCTATATCAAGCCAGGTTTCGCGGCAACTGTGTTCAAGATCGCCTAATGTGAAAATCACATTATCAGACGGCAAATACTCAAACAGAGTTGCGGTGTTATCAAAAAAGAGCGGCAAGTAGTATTCAATACCCGCAGGTAAACTGCCTTGACTCACTTGAGAATAAATCGAACCTTTTTCATGTGCTAAACCAAATGCTTCGCGATAATTAATACGGAAACGTTCAATATCATCTTCGTCTGTGCCAAACTCATGGGCAGGCAATAAGTCGATTTCCTGAATGTTGTCGCGAGAGCGTTGTGTTTCAGGGTCAAATTGACGAATTGAATCAATTTCATCGTCGAATAAATCAATGCGTAGTGGGGTATCACTGCCCATTGGAAATAAATCAATAATTGAACCACGTATCGCAAATTCACCATGCGCCATTACCTGTTGCACGTTAATATAGCCAACCGATTCGAGGGCACTGCGTAGCGTCATACTATCTAAGGTATCACCAACGCGGTACTTAATTGCTTTACCATAAATAAATTCACATGGCGCAGTGCGTAACATCAAACCTGCAATTGGCACAATAAGCACACCATTATGCTGATTACGCAGTTGACTAAGCAGGCTTAAACGCTGCGAAATAATGTCTTGATGGGGTGAAAAATGGTCGTAAGGTAGTGTTTCCCAGTCTGGGAATAAATTGACCGGGACATCTGGCACTAAATAAGAAAGCTCAGCCTCAAGTTTTAAAGCTTGTTGCGTGTTTTGAGTGACAATTAATTTAAATCCAGTATGGCTTTGTACTGCATCTGAAATTGCTAAACTTAGGGCCGAACCAACTAAATTGCCCCAGGCAATTTTGTCATTACGTGTTTTAACCCAGGGTAAGTTAAGCCACTGACTTTGCATTAATGTCACTCCTTAGTATTAATCTCGGTATAATTTAGTTAGATCTTGGTAATGGTCGATACGACGGTCACGTAAATACGGCCAAATACGACGAACAGATTCGCTACGTGCTTTATCAATATCTGCATACAGAATTTCATCGTCATTATTTGAAGCGTGCGCTAGGATTTCACCTTGTGGGCCAGTGATAAAACTGTTGCCCCAAAATTGAATACCCTTAGATTGACCACTTGGGTCGGCTTCGTGACCTTGACGGTTACATGCAATAACTGGCAAGCCATTTGATACCGCGTGAGCGCGCTGTGCGATTACCCACGCGTCAAGTTGGCGTTGCTGCTCTGCTTTTTCATCATCTAAATCCCAACCTATTGCTGTTGGGTAAATTAAAAATTCTGCGCCTGCCATCGCCATCAAGCGAGCAGCTTCTGGGAACCATTGATCCCAACATACTAATACGCCTAGTTTACCGATAGATGTTTCAATCGGTTGAAAACCTAAATCACCTGGTGTGAAGTAAAATTTCTCATAAAAACCTGGGTCATCAGGAATATGCATTTTACGATAAGTACCTGCGATTTCGCCGTCAGTATCAAGTACAACAGCGGTGTTATGGTATAAACCGGTTGCGCGTTTTTCAAAAAGCGACGTCACAATCACAACATTCAGCTCTTTTGCTAACTGGCCATAGAGAGCTGTGCTTGGCCCTGGAATTGGCTCGGCAAGATCAAAATTCTCTGTGCTTTCTACTTGACAAAAATACAAACTACGGTGTAATTCTTGAAGTACAATTAGCTTTGCGCCATTTTTGGCCGCTTCTTTAATACCAAGAACAGTTTTGTCTTGGTTATGTTGTAAATCACCGCTATTAGAATGCTGAATCGCAGCAACTTTAATTGTCTGAGACATGATTAGCTCCGTAAAAAACCGTTAGGTAATTGCATGGTAATACAATGTAAACTGCCAAATTGGTGAATTAATGGCAGACAGTCAATTCCAACAACTTGATGCTCTGGATATGCTTTAGCAATAACATCAAGTGCAGCTTGGTCGTTAGCATCTTGATATGTAGGAACTAACACTTTGTTATTGATAATAAGGTAATTGGCATAAGTTGCCGGCAAACGATCACCTTCATCATTAAATTTTGCACTTGGCCAAGGTAGGGCATATAAAGTGTATGCATCGCCACTAGGTGTTTTAAGCGTTTGTAATTGCAATGCCATGCTTTGTAATGCGTTAAAGTGTTCATCATCACTGTCATCACAGGCAACATAAACCAAAGTATCATTTGGCGCAAAACGCACTAATGTATCAATGTGACTATCGGTATCGTCACCAGCAAGGTAGCCGTGATCAACCCAAAGGAAATGATCAACACCTATTACTTCACTGAGTTTGGCTTCAAGCGCTTCTTTAGAAAGATTGTTTTCACGGTTTTCGTTTAACAAACACTCACTGGTAGTAAGTAATGTTCCTTTACCATCAGTTTCAATGCCGCCGCCTTCAAGTGCAAGTTCAACTTTGCTACTTGATGCATCTGCCGCAAGTACAGAGTTAAAAAGCTGCTGGTTTATCGCGTTATCGAGGTTTGCTTGGTACTTATTGCCCCAACCATTAAAGGTAAAATCAAGCGCATGCAAGCTATCACCTTTATATGTGCAAATAGGGCCATGATCACGTGCCCAAGTATCGTTAGTTGGGCAAATAACAAAATGAAGGTTATCTGTAGCTACTTTGTTATCAATAAATAACTGGCTAATATGTGCTTTAAGCGCGTCGTTATGGGCCACAATGATTAAGCTTTGTTCAGATAAAATTTCACGTGCAATAGCAACATAGGTTACTTCTACTGAATCTAATATATTTGCCCAGTCAGTATCTTTATGTGGCCATGTTAAAAGAACGGCATCTTGTGGTGCCCATTCTGCAGGAAAAACTGTTTTCATAGTGTTTTACAAATGGAATTTTGGCCAATATTAACAAATGGTGGTGTTATTTATTAGTGTTTAATTGATGTTTTTCTTTGTTTGCTTCTTTTTTAACACTTTTGCTTGCACATGTAGACTCGCCCTTACCATAAGCTCTTGATCTTGCTCTCGGATGTGACTAAAAATAAAGCGAGTTTTAAAATTTTCTTCGACAGCTTGTGAATCGACCACTTGCGCAAAACAAAATACGGCTGCGGCTTCATCTGCTAAAAATAATTTACAACAATAAAACGCATTAGCTTGATATTGTTCAGTTGTATTGACTACAAAACCGCTGCCACCAAAACTATGGGTTTCAAGTTGGTCTTCATGCTGATTTTCACTAGCTAAAATATGCGACAAGATCAAATCAATTTTACGGGATTGTAATTTAAGGTACTGGGCTAAATCTTCTGCCACATCACCTAGTTGACGAAGTGGTCTAAGCGCTGTTTGTTCAAGTATATTTACTTCATTGGCGAGAAGAAAAAGCGGGGGAATGATTTTATCTATGTCGCTATCGTCTTTTGGCAAGTTAGCTTCTTCGACTGGTTCTAAATTAACACTAATCGCGTGTTCAATTTGAAAGTATTGATTAAATTGCTCGAGCAGATAAGACATAAAGTAAGCTGTTTGACTAAATAATTTAATATCTTAGCCTGAACTCATAAGTTCAGGCAAAGAATTTATTATTTTTCAGTTAGCTGCCTGTAAAAGGCACGTTTTCAACCACCTCTAATGACTGGTTAAGGGCATCTAATCGGGTATTTACAAAGCGTTCTTTACCGATTAATTCATCAATACCAAGGCGTTCTAACTGATATTTCGCATCTTGATTCGGGCAGTATAAGAAAACTTCACAGCGCGCTTCAATGGCATCTTTTATCGCGTTTTCAAGGGCAAGGCCTACTGTCATATCAATCATTGGTACATCACTTAAATCGAGTATCATCGCTTTATATTTATGTACAGAAGTATGCTGCCTAGATATCGCTTTCGATACACTGAAAATCATTGGCCCTGATAAATAGAAAAATAGAATTTTACCTTTCGCTTTATCAAGTATTGCACGTTCATCATTGTTAAGTGGCACATCGTCATCGTCGGCGTCACTAATGGCTTTTACATGTTTTGCTTGCTCGCGGCTTAAGCGTTCAATAACAATAATATTAGAAATAAATACACCAAGGCCTACAGCAATTAATAAGTCTACAAAGACAGTCAATAACATCACGCCATACATTATTGCTGTTTGTTGCATGCTTGCTTTGTGAGCGCGTTGTAAAAAGCTCCAATCAAGAATGGAAATACCAACATAAAGTGCGATACCCGCAAGTACAGCCATTGGAATTGGTTCGATTAAGCTACCGGCAACGAGTACAACCAGCATTAAGATAATCGCGCGAATGATTGCAGCTGCTGGGGAGCGAGACCCTACCTGTATACTCACAACCGTGCCCATGGTAGCACCTGCACCAGGTAATGCGCCAAACAAACCTGAGATCATATTCGCAATACCTTGGCCTTTTAATTCTTTGTTTGAATCGTGTTCTTGGCGCGTAAGTGAATCAGAAATAACCGCAGTTAACAGAGTGTCGATACAGCCAAGCGTACCAAGTACCATGGCTTCAATAATCATGGTTACAAACTGATCAGAGGTAAACGTAGGAAATACTATATTTGGCAGGCCAGTAGGGATTTCACCAATCCGACGAATGCCCTCGTCAGTAAATAAAATAACTGAAACTAAGGTAATTGCGATTAATGCAACTAATTGGGCAGGAATGTATTTGCGGTACTTTTTAGGAAAGTAAAATAATATAGCTAA
>NZ_JBFKMX010000132.1:0-9747 GCF_041629635.1 Pseudoalteromonas sp.
AGTAATCACATTTGCTTTGTCGCCAAGCCCTGCCATCCATACGCCGGATGCTTCTGATTTAACAACATCAATTTGGGAGAACACAACACGGTTTTCACTGTCAACCGTTTTTACGCCGATATTGCCATCTTCATCAAGCGCCATAAATGCAGGACTTAAATGAATCGCCTTCACTTCATCATAGGTAATATCAAGTTGGGTTGAAAATCCTGCGCGATATTGCATATTTGGGTTTTCAAATGCGGCTTCAATTTTAAATGTATTAGTATTGTCATCAGCGACAGATGCAATATAACGAACTTTACCTGGGTACGTTTTGTTATTAATAAATAAACCAGAGACGTCTTGCCCTACTTTTAGCCCCATCACTTCTTTTTGCGTAACGTTGGCGCGCACAATTAAAGGGTTTAAATCTGCCAGCTCTAAAATTGGGTCACCACGGCCTAAGTAATCACCAAGTTCAACTAAACGCTGGTTAATTACTCCTGAAAATGGTGCGCGAATTTCGGTGCGTGTTAACGAAAGCTCTAAATTAGCTAAATTAGCTTTTGCTTGCTCAAGGCTTGCTTTTGCTCTTGCTAATGCTGATTGATCATTTAAGCCTTTTTGCTTGAGTTTTAACGCACCTTGATATTCAACTTCACTTTGCGCTAAAGAGGCTTTTGCAGCTGTAATTTGCTGGTCTAAATCAGATTTATCCAATTTAAGAATCACCGTACCACGCTCAACGAATTGACCTTCTTTTACTAGAATTTCAATTACTTCACCTTCTTGTCGCGCAGCAACACGGGCAACTTTATTTGGTTCAGTACGACCATAAAGTTGAAGCGAGCGATTAATTGGCTTGGCATAAAGGGTTTCTACTTTCACCTTAGCAATGCGTTGCTCTGTTTTTTCTGTCTTCTGTTCGCTTGCGCTTGAGCCACCCGACATCATCCACAAAATAATAAAAATCGTTATAAACACAGCAATAATGTAAGGTTTTTCGTTGAGCTGAGTACTCAGTTTTTTGAATAGGTGCATTCCCTTCTCCAGCACATATAGGCAGCAATTTCTCAATAGATGATAATCTTTCTCAAAACTATATGTAAGTTAAAAAATGTAACATCTTCAACATATTTACTTCATTTTATTGCCCAGAGCCTAAAAACAAAAATGCCACTGTAAAAGTGGCATTTTTAAATTTAGTTTATAAACCCATTTAGTTAAACACTAAACGATGCTCCACAACCACATGTAGTTGTTGCATTAGGGTTATTTACGAAGAAACGAGAACCTTCTAAACCTTCGGTATAGTCAACTTCACCGTCAACTAAGTACTGCAAACTCATAGGATCAACCACAAGAGTTACACCGCTTTTCTCTATTTCTAGGTCACCCGGATTGGTTTTCTCATCAAATGTAAAACCATATTGGAAACCTGAACACCCACCACCTGTTACATAAACACGTAATTTTAATGCTGGGTTTTCTTCTTCCTCGATAAGCTGCTTAACTTTATCTGCAGCTTTGTCGCTAAATTTAATTGGTAATTGATCAGACATACTTCGACCCATCTATATGAATGGGCGAATTATCTAATACCTGACCAATTTAATCAAGTTTAGCGCTATCGCCTTTTACTAGAGCGTGTTGACCTTTGCGGCCTAAATTCTGTTCAAGTCCAAAGCTTTTTGATTGCGGCGTCACTTTGTAGGCCTAGTGTGCTAGGTCAAGAAGCGACAACAAAAAACAAAACGCTTTGAATTGAACCTATTAGGCATCGCTTGTTTGGTATTTATACTGCGTTGCCCTGTATGGATGCAGGGTAAGGTGGCTTTGCAGGTGCACAAAGTCTTTATCGTTCTTTCATATAGAATAAGTACACTACAATCACTCCACCTTATTTAAATACCAAACAAACTGCTGCAGAAACAGACAGAAAAGATCAACACGCTCCTATTTAGTCGATATGTATCTAAACCATTTTATTGCGTTAGATCATTAACTATTGGGTAAATTCTCTTATTTTTTATTACTATTATGCTGTTATAATTAGAGCACTATTAACCCACCGATTTTCCGACAACAAGCGCATGACATTTAGCCAAAAAGTAACTAATAATTTGGCGACCTTACGCAGGGTCGTGGCTCGTCCTAAATCGAGTATTCAATTAGCGTTACTTGGTGTTCTTGCTGGTCTTGTTGCCGCGATGTTGATTATTATCTTTCGCTTAGTCGTGCTTATTGGCCAAAGTGGGTTTATTTCAGAATACGATAATTTTACACAGCTACCTGAAATAGAAAGATTGATCTTACCGATTATTGCTGCGGTTTTTATTGCAACTTTTGCCTACCTTACTGGATTTAAGCACTACCGCTTAGGTATTCCCTATGTTATTCACCGAATTAAACAAAATTATGGGCAAATGCCGATTTGGAATGCAGTAAACCAATTTGTTGGTGGCGCGATTGCATTAATAAGTGGCTTTTCAGTTGGGCGAGAGGGTCCTTCCGTACATATGGGTGCGGCAGGTGCCAGTGTTATTGCCAGCTATTTGCACCTACCTTATAACGCAATGCGTACCTTAACTGGTTGTGGTGTAGCTGCAGGTATATCCGCTTCATTTAATACGCCGCTTGCCGCGGTTATTTTTGTAATGGAAGTAGTACTTAGAGAATATAAAGTACATATTTTCGTACCGGTTATTCTGGCATCAGTAACAGGTGCTATTACTACGCAGTTTGTATTTGGCTCAGATTCTGAGCTTGCACTGATTCAAGTAGAATCTATTCCACCTTGGCATTACCCTTATTTAATTGTTTGTGGCATTGTGCTCGGTGCAGTTGCTTATGGTTTTAACAAAAACTTAATGCTGATAATTCGCACGTTTAAATCGGTAAATATGTTCCCACGTTTAATTTTGGCAGGCATTATTACTGGCGCGATTGGCTACTTAGTTCCTCAAGCAATGGGGTCAGGCATGAGCGCCATTGATATTGCCGTAAGTTCACCTGAACAAGTGCAGCTGCTGACCACCATTTTAATCGCAAAGTTATTAGCAACCTTATTTGCATTAGGTTTAGGTATTCCAGGCGGAATTATTGGCCCTGTTATTGGATTAGGCGTTATCTTGGGCTCATTAATGAGTTATTTTGCGGCTTTTATTAGCCCTGAAGTAAATATTACTGGCACCTACGCTGTACTTGGCATGGCGGGTTTATTGGCAGCCACTTTAAATGCACCACTAGCAGCACTGATGACCGTAATGGAGCTAACCGCGAGCCACACCATAATTGTACCCGCTATGCTGGTGATTGTGTCTGCCTATTTAACCGCATTGCAAGGCTTTGGCAACCGCTCAATATTTTTGCAACAGCTGGACTTTCAAGGTTTAAAATACCAAGTTTCTCCTGCGGTTGAAGCACTGCAAAAAGTCGGTGTTTTGGATGAAATGAGTGATAAATTCAATTTACTTTTCAGCGATGATAAGTCGCTTATAGCCGAATCACTTGATGCTGCCGATGCACAAACCCCATTAATTGTATTTGATGAAGACAATGGCTATCGCTTAGCAGAGTATGACTTAAACTTAACCGCAGAAGAAAGTGTTACTATTCGCTACATTGAAATGCAAGGCGTATCGAGTCAAGCCACTTTAGGGGATGCCTTTGAAATACTCAGAGACAACCGTTCTGGTGTTATCTACGTATATGATCAGCTGAAAGACAATGACATTTTAGGCATTATTCGCTGGGACGATATTCGCCAAATATTAATGATCCGCAACGCACTGCTTTAGGACATAACAATAATGAATACCCTTTTACTAATAAAAGCGCTTCACATCTTTTTTATGGTGGCTTGGTTTGCCGGCATTTTTTACCTTCCCCGTTTATTTGTTTATCATGCAATGACAGAAGAGCGCAGCAATAGTGCCATGCTTAAAATTATGGAGCGTCGCCTGCTGTTTTTTGTTACACCCTTTGCTGTTTTAACCGGTGTCTTTGGCATTGCCCTAATGCACATTTACGGTATTGAGTGGGTAAAATTGAGTATTTGGCTACACATTAAATTGAAGCTAGTACTACTGCTTTATGTCTATCATGGCTATTGCTTTAAATTACTTGCTGATTTTAAGCATGACAGAAACAAGCGAAGCGATAGGTTTTATCGCATTTTCAATGAATTACCTGTTTTAATATTGCTAGCGATTGTGATCTTAGCAGTAATGAAACCAAGTTTTTAAAAAATCTGCTATATTAGCGCCCGAAAACAACTGCTCAGGACCTAAATCATGTCAAACTTTGTTGGCCAACATATTCTGTCTGTAAATGAGTTAAACCGCGATGCGATTGAAACCATTTTCGATGTTGCTCGAAAAATGGAACCGTATGCGAAAAAGCAAAAACGCACAAAGGTACTTGAAGGTGCCATTCTTGCGAATTTATTTTTCGAGCCAAGCACGCGTACTCGTGTAAGTTTTGGTACAGCATTTAATTTACTCGGCGGACTCGTTCGTGAAACAACCGGAATGCAATCTTCTGCGCTAGCAAAAGGTGAGTCACTTTATGATACTGCTCGCGTAATTTCATCATACGCTGATGCCGTTGCGATGCGTCACCCAGATGCGCACTCAGTTTCTGAGTTTGCTAGCGGTTCGACGGTACCTGTTCTTAATGGCGGCGACGGACCGAATGAACACCCAACACAAGCGTTACTTGATTTATTAACGATTGATAAAGAACTTGCCCGTTTTGACCGTAAAGTTGACGGTATGCACATTGCCCTTGTAGGTGATTTAAAATACGGCCGTACCGTACATTCGCTATCAAAGCTTTTATGTCACTACAAAGATATCAAGTTTTCACTTGTTGCCCCTGATGGCCTACAAATGCCAGATTACATTGTTGATGCAGTCACTAATGCTGGCCACCAAGTTGATATCGTGAGCCAAATGGAAGGCAACCTTGCTGCTGATATCGTGTACCAAACACGTATTCAAGAAGAGCGCTTCCCATCGCAAGAAGAAGCAAATAAATACCGCGGTGGTTTCCGTATCAGCCAAGCGATTTATGATGCCCACTGCAAACCAAACTCAGTATTGATGCACCCACTACCGCGTGACAGCCGTGGTGATGCCAATGAGCTTGATAACGACTTAAACAGTAACGATAACCTAGCGATTTTCCGTCAAGTACAAAATGGTGTACTGGTACGTATGGCGCTATTTGCATTAACGCTAGGTGTTGACGGTCTCGTCGACAAATATGAAACCGAAGTGCCATGGTTTAGCCGTAAGCAAAATACCTAACCCTTAGCTGGAACAAATTATGACAATTAGCCAAGATTTATTTGATAGAGCACAAGCCTCTATCCCAGGTGGTGTTAACTCACCAGTTCGCGCATTTAATGGTGTAGGTGGCACACCACGCTTTATCACTAAAGCTGAAGGTGCATTTACGTATGACGCCGACAATAACAAGTACATTGACTATGTTGGCTCTTGGGGCCCAATGATTTTAGGCCATAATCACAGTGCAATTAAGCAAGCAGTGCTTGAAGCCGTTGAAAACGGTTTAAGCTACGGCGCGCCTACTGAAGCTGAAATTTTAATGGCCGAAAAAGTAAAAGCGCTTATGGCATCAATCGAAAAAGTGCGCATGGTTAGCTCAGGAACTGAAGCCACCATGAGTGCTATTCGCCTAGCGCGGGGTTTTACCGGCAAAGATAAAATCTTAAAGTTTGAAGGTTGCTACCACGGTCACGCTGATTCACTACTGGTAAAAGCGGGCTCTGGTGCACTGACTATGGGCGTACCAAATTCACCAGGTATTCCAGAAGACTTTGCCAAGCACACGCTTACTGTATCGTTTAACAAACTTGATGAAGTTAAAGAAATCTTCGCAAAATTTGGTGATGATATCGCGTGTATCATCGTTGAACCTGTTGCAGGTAATATGAACTGTATCCCGCCAGTTGAAGGCTTCTTAGAAGGATTACGTGCGATTTGTGACGAATACAAATCAGTACTTATTTTTGATGAAGTAATGACTGGCTTCCGTGTTGCAAAAGGTGGCGCACAAGCGTATTACAACATCACGCCAGACCTAACTTGTTTAGGTAAAGTAATAGGCGGCGGCATGCCGGTAGGTGCTTTTGGTGGTAAAACTGAAATCATGGATTACATCGCACCAATTGGCCCTGTTTATCAAGCGGGTACGCTTTCAGGTAACCCAATTGCGATGGCTGCTGGTTTAAAAGCTCTTGAGCTATTAGATGTTGACGGTCTTCACGACGAGCTAGAAGCAAAAAGTAAGCGTATTTGTGAAGGCTTTAAAGCTGCTGCTGAAAAGGCAGGTATTGAGCTCACCACTAACTACGCTGGCGGCATGTACGGCTTCTTCTTCACATCTGAAGAAACAGTAACCACTTACCAGCAAGCAACAGAATGTGATTTAGAACGCTTTAAAAAGTTCTTCCACTTAATGCTTGATGAAGGTGTTTATCTTGCACCAAGTGCGTTTGAAGCAGGCTTTGTTTCAACAGCACACGGTGATGCTGAAATTGAAGCAACTATCGCTGCTGCAGAGCGCGCGTTTGCTAAACTTTAAGCAAAACCTAATACATTAATTTTAAAACCACGCAATAGCGTGGTTTTTTATGGTCTATTAACCGATCTAGGGTTAATTACAGCGCGGCCTCGCATTAAACTGCTCTGCAGGAATTGGTAATTTTAAAACCGTGCCACAGCCTGGTGGTGCTTGCTTGCCTGTTTCTGTATTTACAAACGCCCATTTTATTGAAGGTGGGCGTGCCGTCGCAATTGACTCAGGATTGAGCTTTCTTAAATAGCGAATATACAATTCAAGCGCCCCTACACTTCCAGTAAGCTTAGTTGGTTTGTTGTCATCACGACCCACCCAAGTAACGGTTACCGTATTTTGGTCAAAACCGGCAAACCAACTATCTCGTAAGTTGTTGGTTGACCCTGTCTTACCCGCTAGCTGAATGGTTGGGAAATGCTGTTTTAAACGTTTCGCTGTGCCTTCTCGCGTCACTTTCTGCATTGCGTACTTGGTCATATAGCTAGTGGCTGGTGAAAAACGTCTTATCGGGGTACTTTGATGCTGATAAATCAACTCACCAACCGCATTCGTAATTGCTGCAACTGAGGTGATTTTGCGGTAATCACCATCAAACGCAATGGTTGAATACATCTGTGCAACATCAATAGGCGAAAGCTCTTGCGCGCCTAGTAATAACGACGGGTATTGATTTATAGACTGCTCAACCCCTAAGCGTTTAATCGACTCAGTGACAGCTGGTAAGCCAAGATCTAAACCAACCGCCACTGCTGGCATATTAATACTTTGACTAAACGCCTGATAAAGTGGAATTTTACCGCGGAATTTTTGGTCAAAATTAGACGGTGACCAAGTGTGACCAGCTTCATCACCAATTTCCATTGGTTCATCATCAACCAAACTGCCTAAGGTATATTTACCTGACTCGAATGCCGTCATATAGATGGCTGGCTTAACTAATGAGCCAATATTACGTTTGGTATCTAACGCGCGATTAAAGCCATTAAAATCACTGTCTCTAGCGCCCACTAATGCTGAAACACCGCCATATTTGATGTTTACCGATAACATCGCTGCTTCTAAATTTGACGTTGACTTTAAACGTTCTAAATAAGGTAACCCACTTTCGAATGAGCTTTCCATTGCAGCTTGTTTTTGTAAATCGAAATACGTGAATACCCGTACCCCAGCATCAATAGTGTCTTTCGAATCAAGAATATCCTTTAGTTCGCGGCGCACTAAATCCATATAACCTGGATGCTGATTAATATCAAAACGCGAAAGCGGCTCTATTTTAATGTCGCGAGCAAGTGCCAGTTTGTAGCTTTTCGTTGAGATTAAACCGTTTTCAACCATTAAACGCAGCACCAAATCACGCCTTTCCATCGTACGCTCTTTAAAACGACGCGGATTGTAGTAACTCGGCCCTTTAACCATCGCAACTAGTAACGCAACTTGGTCGTATTCAATTTCATTTAGCGGTTTACCAAAGTAAAACTCACTGGCAAGACCAAACCCGTGTACCCCTTGTGAGCGCGACTGACCAAGGTATACCTCATTCAAATAGGCTTCTAAAATCTCATCTTTGCTGTATCTAAAGTCTAGAATTAAGGCAATTAGCGCTTCGTTAATTTTACGCGTTAGGGTGCGGTCACGACTTAAATAAAAGTTCTTAGCTAATTGCTGTGTTAGCGTGCTACCACCTTGTACTGTGCGGCCAGCACGAATATTAGCAACAAGCGCGCGGACAATTGACCATACTGAAACACCATGGTGCTCGTAAAAGTCGCGGTCTTCAACCAAAAGTAAGGTTTCTTGCACTACTTTAGGAATATGACTTAGCGGCACAAACTCACGATCTTGTTTGGTTTCGTTAGCTAAGCGCGCCAGTTGTACTGGCTCTAATCGCGCCATAGACAAGCTTTCCCCTTGCTCACCTTTAATCGCTGCAAGCTTTTTAGGGCCGAAAATTAAATCAAACCCCATTTGCTGCTCAGCACCATCATAAAACTCAAAAGCGCGGCGATAAATGCGGATGGAGTTGCCTTTAATAACATATTGCCCAGTATTATTAATAAGATTAACTTCAGAGTAATTTAAACGCTGCAATTCCCAAACCACTTCATCTTTTGATAAATACTGGCCGGGATAGAATGTCATCGCACGCGCGTAAATTTGCGCTGGCAATTGCCATTTGTTGCCTTCGAATTTGTGGCTTATTTTGCTATCTAAGTAAATCAAATAAAGGGCAAGTGCCAAACACAGACCAATACCAAGCTTTAATGAAAAAAAGGCAATACGTTTAACCAAACTCGGTTGATTGCGTGTTGGAGCTTGTTTTTTCGCACGAGGTTTCTTTTTGCTGGCTGCTTTTGCTGCTGTGGCTTTAGCTGGTTTCTTTTTATCTGTCATTGCACTTAGAATTGAGAAAAATCGTGTTAATCATACCGATTTTTGTATCGCATTTCATTGCCAACACCACTTTAAACCCCCATTATAACTTTCAAATTATTCTTTGTTGTGCATTAAACAAACTGTGCTTGGTAACAAGCCCATACAAAATCATCAGAATTAATAACAGCAAAGCATTACTCTAAAAACTCATTCTAAAAACCAGAAGGCTAGCTATGAAATACGCAAAATTAGGCAGTTCCAATCTTGATGTTTCTCGTATTTGTTTAGGCACCATGACATGGGGTGTGCAAAACAACCAACAAGATGCCGATCAGCAAATTGATTTTGCCAGTGAATCTGGTATCAACTTTATGGATACAGCTGAAATGTATGCTGTGCCACCCACGCCTGATACATACGGTAAAACAGAAGAGATCATTGGTAATTACTTTGCTAAAAACCCACAAAAACGAAATGACTGGGTGATTGCAACTAAAATTGCAGGCAATGGTTTGCCATGGGTAAGAAATGCCTCTGACATCACTGGCCAAGCAGTTATTGAAGCGGTTGATGCGTCTTTAAAACGCCTGCAAATCGATACAATCGACATATATCAGTTACATTGGCCAAACCGTACTTCACCGCATTTCGCAAAACATAGACCAAATCAAATTAGTTTTACTGATGTCGATACAAAAGCTCACAAAGCACAAATGCTCGATATTTTGCAGGGGCTTGCCCACTGTATTAAAGCCGGAAAAATCCGCCATTTTGGTCTATCAGATG
>NZ_JBFKMX010000133.1:0-9744 GCF_041629635.1 Pseudoalteromonas sp.
AAGCTTTAATGGTGCACCATGGCGACATATTGCGATTTTACGAAGCGAAACCTTGTTTATGCCAGATGTAGTTGCACGCCTTGAACAACATTTTTTATGGCGCAAAAAACACAATGTGCTTTCAGACACCACCATTCTTAGCGACAGCTTCAGTGAAAACATTTCTAAACAGCAAATTCATCGCATGTTTGAAAAACTCGATATGCCCCACTTTTTTGCAAATGACTTAGATGCTGCTTTAAAGCAGATCAATGAATTAAACGCGCTTTAATAAATTTACATAACCTGATGTGCAGTTATGTATAGAAAAAACGTTTGCAACATCTACACATGTAGAGATATGATATATCTACAAATGTAGATATACAATTAACTTATGGCCCTTTCAAATTTTGAACTAGAAGTGATGCAGCTATTTTGGCAACACAAAGAAGCCAGCGCACCTCAAATACATAAATTGGTTGCCCAAACGCGAGATGTAAAATACAGCACCGTTAAAACCATTATCGATAGACTTGAGAAAAAAGGCAGCTTAAAACGCAGCAAGACCCATGGTCGTACAATTTTTTATGCACCAACCACAGAAAAGCAATCAGTCAGCGTGCCATTAATTAAAGATTTTATAAATAAAGTGTTTCTTGGAAAAAGCCGCCCACTCGCGGCGCATATTTTAGAACAAGAAGAGCTCTCCATGGATGATATTGAGTATTTAGAATCCATTTTAAAAGAGCGCAAAAAGGACTTAGGGAAATGATTGTTTATTTGGTGATAAATACCTTTGTTACTTTGCTTGCACTGGCTTTATTAAAATTTACGCATGGATCAAATAACGTTAATTACTCACTAACGGTATTTGCGTTATCTGTTTGGCTTTTACCTTACCCAATATTAGCTGAAATACTGTCTTCAAATAACTTGGTAAGCCCTGTAATTTTGTCACAAACACTTACAACGATTAGCCAACAACAAGATAATTTAAACCGCTATTTAATCGATTATCAGCAGTTGTGTTCAATTGCGCTATTTGCCTGTTTTTTAATAGGCTTATGTATCTTCGCTACGCGCTTAAAAAATCAATTAAGTAGACAAGCAATTATCAAAAGTAGTAAATCATTCCGCTATTGTAGCGCGCTCTCCGAGCAATTTAATACTTCGGTATATCGTGCAGATAATGTACCAAGCGGCATGCTAATGGGCATTTTTACCAGCAAGATTGTGGTCGCTAATACTATATCCCAACCTAATCAGCTAGCACTGATTATTAATCACGAAAAAACCCATCAAACAAGAAAAGATAACTTACGCCTAATGCTATTAACCCTAATGGAAAGCCTTTTTTGGTGGAACCCACTAGTTAAAAAAGTATGCGCACATACCCGCTTTTATATCGAAGCTCTGTGTGATGAACAATGTGCTAAACAATACGGCCAAACCAAATACCAACATGATTTTGCAGAGTTAATTTTACACAATCATCAAAGCCAAAATTTATCATTCAATTGCACTGCAACATCAAACAAAAATAACAATATTCAACGATTAAAGCGTCTCAAGGAGCAAAGAGAAATGACAATAAAAAACAAACTAGTTTATACACTGACAATCACAACTGCTTTATTACTAATGACTTGGCACACAGTTGCCCTAGCAACACCAAATAATAATCATCAACCTAATGACTTAGGTGCGCTTGTTAACTTTGAGTTGAATGTGACAGATCGCACTGATACCAATCAACCAAGCATTCATTCCTCAAAAATGGCCATGTGGATCAATTTTGACGAAAAAGCAGCATTTAAAATTAGTGATAAATTTCATTTCAACTTTAAAGTTTCTCAGCGAAGCGATGTTGCTGACGTTGAAATCGAAATACTTGAAGTTACAGCTTCCGGTAGAAAAATTGTCGCAAAACCAAAATTGTCCGTTGCCTTTAACCAACAAGCAAAAATTGAAATTGACAACTATCAGTTAAGCGAAAACGCCTATGCAATTTCTTTTGTACCGAGCAAGGCAAAAAAGCCGGAATAAGTTGTTGTGCCAACAGTGGTTGAATCGATTCGCTTATGACGAATCATTCAATTTCATCTGTTGTGGTTAGACTTAATTTGGCAAGTTGTTTTGAGTCTAGTAGCGAATGTAACGCTATCCTTAGATAGAGGAGGCGTTGCAAAACCATTATCAACTTACAAAATGCAAGTCTTGGCTCAATGAGTATCTCTATTTTTAGCGATTTTAGACTTGTATAAATACTTAAAAACTAATTTTAATATATGTACTTACACTTAAACTTTATCTTATAAAGAGCTTCATCTATTATCTAGGTATAAAGTCCAACTTTTTGTTAGATAATGTTTTTTTCAAATTACACTTTACGCTCTCGGGTAGTTGCTTTTTTCATTAGTTTGTTGTTATTGAGCTCCGTTAATTTTGGAATAATGATTTATTTAGAAAATGAGTCATTAGAAGACTTTGAAAGAGTAACCATAACTAATGACCTGCTAATGTTAAAAGGAAGCCTGTTAACCAATATTCTCGATGCAGAAACAGGGCAAAGAGGTTTCTTATTAACGAGTAATAACGATTATTTAGAGCCTTTCAATAGAGGAGTTGCTGATGCAAATTTGAATTTAAAAATGCTTCAACAATTAACGAGATCTGATAAAACACAACAAGATATGTTGTTACAAATTGAAAAGCTAATGAGTCAAAAGTTTTCCGAGTTGCAAAGTACTATCGATTTACACTATGCCAAAAGGTTTGATGAGTCTCTTGCTATCGTTAATAGCGATAAGGGAAAATTGTTTATGGACGAAATAAGGTCAAGACTTCAAACCTTTAATAATAACCTCATTCAAAAACGAACCTTGCAAAAGTTAGACTTCATCAATTTACAGGAAAGTATACGCCTGTTCTTTATTTTAGAATCCATTTTTTTTGCTATTGTATTGCTGCTCATAGCTTCAATCGTTTCCAAAACAATTCTAAAACCAATTCATAATTTGACCACTTCAGTTAAAGCTTTTGAAATTGATAAACAGTTTATTCCGGTTCAAGTAAACACTGGTGACGAAATTGGCATTCTTAGTAAAGCTTTCAACAAAATGGCTCAAAAAGCCACTTTCAAAAGCCGAAATCTGCAAGGGGATTTTAAACGAGTTAAACAGGAACGTGACAAAGCTCTGGTAGAATCAATTTCAGATCCACTTACAGGGCTTTCAAACAGAAAGTTCATGGAAGTGGAGTTGAACAAACTAATTCAATCAAGTAAACGCTATGGGACAGATTTAAGTCTGATGATTTTAGATTTAGATCATTTTAAGCAGGTGAACGATTATTATGGCCATGTTGTAGGTGACATTGTGTTAAAGGCTGTTTCCAAGGTAATAAAGCAAGCTATGCGCGCTAGTGACTTGACAATCCGGTATGGTGGTGAAGAGTTTATTGTCGTTATGGACCATACCTCATCCGATGAGGCTGCAATAAAAGCGGAAATTCTTAGGCAGCAAATCGAAAATTTGGAAATTGACGAGTTAAAAGGGAAAAATATCACTATAAGCATTGGAGTTACCCAACTAGACCAAGAAGACACCTCTCTAGAAAGTTTTGTGGCTAGAGCTGATGAAGCTTTGTATAAGGCAAAAAATTTGGGAAGAAATCAATGCCAACTCATTTAGGTGTTCTGGTCTATTGCGTTTAACTAAAAATGTCATAATTGGTGATGAGTTGATAAAGGGTTGCGGTAGAGGAATCGATCAAACGCGTTTAAAATTAAAACTTATAGCAACAGCAAGGCCACTCAACACAGTAAAAAGCAACATTACTGCCACCAGCGAAAACTGGGCAATCACCCCTGCAACAAAACCCAAAATAATTAACACCAAGCCAATTAAACTATTACTTACTGCAACATAATCGGTGCGCTTATTGCCTTGTGCCATATCAACTAAATAGGTTTTACGCCCTTGTCTAACACCTTCATGTACCACCTGCAATGAAAAGAATAGCACTAAGTAATACAGGCTATGATTTTCATTCAGCCACATTAGTGTCGCTGCAACCGCGCAAATTACACTATTAATAAATGCAGTAAAGGTGATTAAAGATTTACTGTTTTTATCCGCCAACTTTCCCCAAATACGACCACTGATAAAACTTGCAATACCACCGAGTAAAATTAAACCGGCAAGCGAAACATGGCTTGAGGTTTGGTTGGCTTGCGCCATTAAAACAAAATAGGGCGCAGCAAGGCCTGAGCTTATCATTAAGCTTCTGACCATCACAAAACGAAGAAACTGTGGGTCGCTTTTTAACAAATACAAGTTGCTTTTAAGAACCGATTTAGTATCCGATTGTTTATCTGTATTACCTACAAACTCTTTAATCGCACCAAAACTAAGCGCACTTAACAAAAAACAACAGGCTCCAAATCCGAGTAAAACATCTACACCACCCAATTCACTATCACGAAAATATAAGAACACAGCTAAAACTATACTTGCTAAGCCTGCGATACTTGCAGCAGTACCTGAGAGCGTTCCGCGTTTACTTTTATCGATAGTTTTACCAAGCACATCTTTATTGGCAATAGATGAAATTGCGCGGGACAAGCTAAACACCACTGTGAGTAACACAATAGCGATACCAGCACTGATGTCTGTAAAATTAAGCGCAACATACAATAAGGCAATTACAATTGCGCTTTGTAGTATCGCACCATAAATCAAAAAGTGTTTACGTGTGGGAAAACGGCGAATATAAGCGCCAAGCATAATTTGCGGCAACATCGAGCCTGACTCGCGAATTGGCACTAATAGCGATGTAAGAAACACCGGTGCGCCAGTGCTTGCCATCATCCAAGGCAATACTACTTTTGCACTTGTAAGCGCGTCGGCGATTTTGCTAAACACTAAAGCCATTAAAAAAAGCAGATAATTGCTATGCTGCACTTGGCATGCGTTATCACTGAGTGCACTACACTTTACGTGTTTATTGGTGTTTAGCTTTGCATGGAGTTTATCGTTTAACTTTGAAAAATAAGGCATAGATCCTTTTAAGGTAAGGCTATTTAATAAGGTTGTTTCAGTAATACTACGCGGTGATTACACTAACCGATCAAACAGATAACTGCAGCACCAAGCAATATTTACCTATTCGCCATTGGATGATCGGCATTTAATTGCAACAGATCCCAACGATTACCGTATAAATCTTCAAATACTGCAACAGTGCCATATGGCTGCTCTTTAGGCTCACGAATAAAGTGAATACCAATTGCTTTCATACGTTCATAATCACGCCAAAAGTCATCGGTATTTAAAAATAAAAATACCCTGCCACCAGCTTGATTGCCAATAAACGGTGCTTGCTCTGGCTTAGATGCTTTTGCAAGTAACAAGGCTACCCCATGTGAGTTTGGCGGGGCCACTACCACCCAGCGCTTATCTTGTTCAGCTTGACAGCTGTCTTTTAACAGCTCAAACTTGAGCTTATTTACATAAAAATCAATTACTTCATCGTAATCTTTAACAACAAGCGCAACGTGTACAATAGTCTGTTTTATAGAAGTTCTAAACGATTTTGAATGCCGGAGCGTGTTAACCTTTTCGGTCTAAATTCTGTTCAAATCCATAGCATTCTGATCACGGCGTCGCTTGGTAGGCTTAGTGAACAAAAGTAAAAAACATAACGCTATGGGATGAACCTAACTGGCAGCGTTTGTTTTGCATTTATACTATGTTGCCCTACATGGATGTAGGGTAAGGTGACTTTGCAGGAGCACAAAGTCTTTATCGCTCATTTATGTAGAATACTACACTACAATCGCTCTGCCTTGTCTAAATACCAAACAAACTGCCGCAGAAATTGACAGAAAAGCTCAACACGCTCTAATTCTAGATATTAAATAAGGTGTCTGACAATTTAATCGTTAAAACTACAAAAGCGGCCTAAGCCGCTTTTGTTTTTTAGCAATAGGTCAATTGCTTTGAATTATCGTTCTCGATTTATAAACCGATAAAGTATTTCTGCTTCAGAAAATGAGATATCAAGTAAGCAATGCTCAACTAATAATGAATACAATTGCTGTGCTGAAGTGATGGGATACACAGCTTGTTCATTTTCAGTATCATCAAAAAAAGTAACTTCACGGTTGCGAATTAACACCCGCTCGTTTTCCATAACGCGAGATACTACAAGGTTATTCACAAATGCTGCTCCTTCGAATTGTGAACTATAAAAATGCCCAATATTGCAATCCATTTCTGTAAACTCAGCTAAATCAAAGCGGTATAGGGTAATAGGCTCTGCATTTGTTGGTGTATATTCAAGCCGATAATGATTATTAGCCATTGCTTTAATGGTGTAACGCCCGCTGATGGTATCAATAGTGGCATTTTTTAGCGGCACAATAAAACGTGGGTTCATAACGCCAAAACCCACATCTACAATGTATTTTTCGCCTTCAAATTCTAATAAGGTAACACGGTGTAATCGGCCATTGCCCTCGTTACCATCAAGTAACACTCGAGTAATGAGAGGCCTAACATTAAAGCCAAGTTGCTTTAATACCACATACATTACTTTGTTATGTTCAAAGCAGTAACCGCCGGTTTTATTAAAGACTAGGCGCTCAAATAAGGCTTGTGCATCAAGTGATAAGTTAGCATTTAAAATCACATTGCTACTGCTAAAGGGTAACGCTGCAATATGCTGCGCTTTAATATGGCTGATAAGTGAAAGCCCAATAAGCGATGTATTGATGTTTAATTGAGTTAAATATTTTTCGACTAATTGCTCCATCGCTTATGTCCTATTTATTTAAAACAGTATTAAATTTGGCTAACACGTTATCTTCTAAATTAAATCCTTCACGGCAGCTGACATGTAAATGTGCCAAATACTGCATATCAAAATAGGCAAACACTTTCTCAAAAAAGCCATTGAAAATGGGGCATAACTCATCACTTGCCGAAGTTGCCATTACAAATGCCGGCTTATGTGCAAGAGAGCGTGCTTTAATTTTAAGGGCCTTTACATCGGTAAGTTCAGTAATGCGATCAATTAAGGCTTTTATTGTTGCTGTTGGTGCGTGCCAATAAACTGGTGAAGCAAAAATTAACTTATCTGCTGCCAATATTTTCTCAACTAACGGGTAAAAATCATCTGTTGGGTAATTATTTTGATAGTTGTAAGGGGTAATTGTTAGAGCATCAATATCAATCACCTCTAAGCTATGATGTTTTGCAACTTCCTCAATTAATTGCGCGGTATTACCTTGCTTATTTGCACTTGAAAATAAAACTAACTTTGTCATGTTTGGCAGTCCTTTTTAAAATTTCCATGCACTTTAAAATCTCAACTATAGTTGAGGTAAAGGACTATTTTAATAAATTTCAAGGCACTCTATTTATCTAAGAGTGCCTCATGAACTCTTGCAAACAGATGTTACTCAGCAAGCAGTGAGCGAATTGAGCTATTTAAGTGCTTTCTACTGACAAAAACACCGATCCCAGTGATAACCATTAAGATACAAACTAACGTCATGCCAAGCCAGATAAAATCTGGCACATAGTTAAGTGAAAATTGTGATTTATAAATCAGTTGCCCCGCTAAATAGGTGCCGATAATTGCACCTGTCGCGGTAATAAACGCGGTGACCAACCACTCAATTATATTTAACTGTAAACAGGTTTTTCGGGTAAAGCCAAAGCTTAAAATAATGCTATTTTTCTTCTGCTCTTTTGGTTCAACCGCTTTAATAGAAGCAATAATCACCACCAAGGCTAACAGCGCAATCATTACTGCAAAGCCTGCTATTACTTGAGTAACCATCGCCAATGTTTTATCAAAACGTGCAGTAATTTCTTTTAAACTTACCATACGCAAGGTAGGAAACTGCTGCCACAATGGTGCAAGTAACTGCCATTGAGTATCTGCAAGTTCAATACTGGCCATAGTGTAATGCGGCGCATCTATAAACTGTGTTGCAAGTTCCGGTATTTGCACCCAAAAGGTGATAGAGCCTGCGCCCGGTTTAAACGCATGGCTTGCACTTATCGTAAAGTCATACGCTTGTTGATTAATATAAAATGTCAGTGTATCGCCAAGCTTAAGCCCTAAGTCTGTCATTACCTCTTGCTCAACAGATACTAGCTGCCAGTTTTGCGTCTCTTTTTGCCACCATTTACCGCTTTCTAAACGATTATTGCTTGGTACCGTTTCATTCCAGTGAAGACGAATTGCATGGCTAAACGTTGCCAAACTATCACTTGGTTTATCGCTAAACTCATCGAGCGATAAATCATTTATATGAGTGAGCTTTGCATTAAGGTAGGGTTTTACTTGTCTAACTTTAATGCCTTCTTCAGCTGCCCAATTTTCAATAAACCCCATTTGTTTGCTGCTAGCTTGAGAGATAAATACGTTGCCGTCATGCTGGCGTTGATACATCGACATTGTTTGACCAAGGTCGCGTAATAACATCAGGGTAAATAGTAATAAAAATGCACATAGCCCTACGCCCAAAATTTGCGTACTTTTACTGACTAAACGCTGCTTCATCATAAATAATGAAAAAGGCACTAAGCCTGAAAACTGAGATGTGACCTTTTCACCAAAAGTTAATCCCCCCCAGCTCATTAACAACATAATCGCCACAGTTGAAAGCACTGCAATTAACATCATGGCGGTTAAAAGCGCGTTATCAGAATAGATAAATGCCACAATAAACAGTACTAAGATACTCGCAACTTTACTTAGGCCAGTACTCATTGCATTGCTATGACCAATAAATTGCTTTGCAACACTATTTTTAATTAGTGCAAACCATACTGGCGCTTGAAAAATAGCAAAAATAATCATCACTGCAGTCACTGATTTAAGTGCTGGTTGCAACTGCCAATGCCAAGTTAAATTTGTAAAGGTGCTCGTTAAAAACTGAACTAAACAATAGTGCCCAGCCATCGACAACAGTAGCACAACTGGCAGCAGCACAAGTACACCAATAAACCATTTAAACAGCGAAATTTGCATACAGCTTGCTTTGCTTGCACCTAGGCTCATACATAGTGCGCTAAAGTAGCGCTCTTTTCGCATTTGCACTTGTGCTAACTGCTCTATCGCGATTGCCGCCATAAAAAATAAGATAATCGAGGCAAGTCCCATAAAATTTTCAGTACGTTGCCAAAAACGTGCAAGCGGATGCTCACCTTGTTTGTGAAAGATCTGAGCCGCTGGTAAATGTGTTTTATGCCATGCAATTAAAGCATTGCGTTGCTGGGTATTGGCAGCGATTAAATAGCGATACTGCACTAAGTCATCAGCAAAATTAAGCGCGGTTAAATCGTGTTGATTTATCATTGCGCGCATTGCAACAGAATGACCTTCCATTAATCGGTCGGGTTCGTGTTGAAGCACTCGCTCAACTCTAAAGCTCTGATTTCCAATTTGCAGCTTTTCGCCTGGGGAAATTGCTAAACTGGCAAGTAAGCGTGCATCAAGCCAAATAGTGCCTGGCTCAGGGCCATGTTTACTTACTTCCCCCTCTGATTGTAATGAAGCTGAGCTGATTAATTCTCCTTGCAGCGGGTAATCACTGCCAACTGCTTTTAACTGAGCCTGTTGATACTGCCCGTTATGGGTAAGCGTGGTGTTAATTTGCTGTGTCACCACCACCTTGGATGCGATTTGGTTTACGCGTGTAAACTGTGTGTCATTAAGCGCTTGTTTTTGACTTATCACCACATC
>NZ_JBFKMX010000134.1:0-9726 GCF_041629635.1 Pseudoalteromonas sp.
CCCTTTAGGCATTTTTTGAATTGTATTTAAACGTTGTTTCATAGTGCTTTTCTCCGTGTAATAACTGTAGCTAGAAAGCGTGTTTTTAGTATCTGAAACACAAGCAAGTAATGCGCGACAATAGGCAATACGCTGTGTTCTGTTTGCATGGGCGAGTACTGCTGCGTCACATGCGACTTCTTGTTGTTTTCTGTATTGGCTATAACCAATCCAACACAGAGGGTTGAACCAAAAAATAAGTAATAAGGTTATTGCGAGAGCGTTACTCCAATTGTCTTTGCGCGCAAAGTGTACCCATTCATGTTGAAAAATAAGTTTTGCTTGCTCGCTGTCGTAACGCTTATGAAAATCAAGTGGAATAAACAAGCGTTGCTGTATCAGACCAAACAACACTGGGCTGTTCACAGCATCGCTGAAATAAACAGGTAAACGATCATTCACCTTATGGCTAAATTGCTTGCCAACGTTGAACTTTTTACTAATTGAGAGGTGTTCATAAAACACTAAAAAACTCATTAAGCAAAAGCCTGTTAACCAAATCATGCTAAGTAAACCGTACACATCCATTGATTTAGACTGGGTTGTGACTGACACAACGTATTGGTGCAATTCGGTATCAAACGACATGGCACTTGAAACTGGCAGGTTGTTTAAAAGCAATACTAAAGGTACAAGCAACCAAAGTGCGTATTGAAACCGAGCGCTTAGATGATTTCGCAGCAGCTTGCTACAAAGTAATGCGCAAATGATGGCTAAACTGGTGGGCCATAATTGCTCTAATAACCAGTTAGTCATTTTTTTGTTCCCAGTTGTCGATAAGGTTTTTCAACTCATCAATGTCTTGTTTGCTGAGATTTTTATTTTTGGCGAATCCAGTTACAAGTGGGGCAATGCGGCCATTAAATAAGCGTTCAATTAAGCTTTGGCTTTCTTGTACTTGGTAGGCTTCTACTTCAAGTAAGGGTGAATAAATATAGCTTCGGCCATTTTTTTCAAACTCGATCGCCCCTTTTTTCACCATACGACCAAGAAGAGTCTTAACTGTTTTTTCATGCCAGCTTTTCTCTTTGTTAAGTTCATCAACTACTGTTTGTGCATCGGCAGGGTGAACACGCCATAATGCTTGAAGTACTTCAAATTCAGAATTACTGATATCCATATTGATTACACCTGTAATTTAAAACTTGGTAAAGAATTACAGGTGTAATCAATTTCGTCAAGTAATATTTTGCTGTTTTTTTAAACCATAAGTTGCTAGAACTCGTAAAAGAACAAAAACAAGGGTCGCTATGAAAAAGTTAACCACATCAATACTGCTTTATATTGGAGTTTTATCTACTGGAACGGCAGATGTTGATTTTAAGTTAGAGAAACTATCTGATAATTTGCATGTTCTGTATGGGCAGGGCGGCAATATAGCCATTAGTACTGGCGAAGATGGTATTTATATCGTCGATGATCAGTTTGCTAAATTAAGTGAAGATATCAAAGGGCAAATCAGCAAGCTAAAAGCAGGAGCCCCTGAATTTGTGATTAATACTCATCACCATGGTGATCACTCAGGTGGGAATGAAAATTTTGCCAACGCTGGCAGTCATGTTATTGCACATCACAATGTTTATAACCGATTGAAAGAAAAGCATGGTGAAGGCTCTAAATACCTTCCAGTGATTAGCTTTAGTAAAGATATGACACTGCACTTCAACAACGAGCATGCACAGCTATGGCATTATCACAATGCTCATACTGATGGTGATGCCGTTATTTTCTATGAACAGGCAAACGCAGTGCATTTGGGTGATATTTTCTTTAACTTAAAAAGCCTACCATTTGTTGATGTAGATAGCGGGGGCTCGTTAGACGGTGTTATCAATGCGGTAACTGATGTGCTTTCAAAAGTGGATGATAATTCTAAAATTATTCCGGGGCATGGACCGGTCACCAATAAAGCTGGTTTGGAGGCTTACTTAGCCCTTTTAAAGCAAGCGAGAGAACTTATGACAAATGCTATGGCTGACAATAACAGTTTAGATCAGGTGTTGGCACTCAAACCGCTTGCTAGTTTATCGCTTACTTACTCAAATTGGTTACCAGAAGAGCGAGTGACAAAACTATTTTATTTAAGTTTAAAAAAATACTTCTAAAAGTAACTAACATCATCGAAATCACCTCCTTAACCTTTTAAATGTGCCTAGCTCCTTTTGTGTTGGGGTTGGGCCTTTTGTCATTTAATTCTCCAAAATAGCAAATAATTTGTTACTGTTTGTGTCACTTAATACATGGGAGTAACAAGTATGTTGAATGAAAAGAATGATTTACCTGATCTAACTATGGCGATACCAAAGAAAAAGGGCCCAATTGTTGGAGCGATCGTTGGTCTAGTGGGTGTATCTTTGATTTATTCTGCGATGTACACAGTAGATGAAGGTCACGTTGGTATTATTAAACGTTTTGGTGAAGCGAAAGAACAAGTAAACCCAGGTCTTCACACTAAAATACCATTTGTTGATGATGTTGAAGTACTTGAAATTCGTACACGCAAGAATGTTGAAAAGCTAAATGCATCAACTCATGAGCAAATGCCAGTTACTGCTGAAGTATCTATTAACTGGACTGTAATGCGTGAGCAAGCGTTTGATTTATTCAAAAGCTATGGTGGTTTAACGCAGTTTGAAAGCCGTATTCTTGACCCTAAATTACGCTCTGCAGCAAAAGACGCATTAGCTCGTTATAAAGCAGAAGAGTTAATTCAAAACCGCTCGCAAGTAATTGCTCAAATTGAAGAGCTGTTAGTTGAAGAAATGAAAGAATACCCAGTAAAACTAGATTCAGCTCAATTAGAGAATTTAGTATTACCACAAAAGTACATTCAATCAATTGAAACAAAACAGACTGAGAAAAACTTAGCAGCAGCCGAAATGCACCGTTTAGAGCGTCAAAAGCTAGAAGCGCAACGCGAAGTAAATACTGCGATGGCACAACGTGATGCTGCAAAAGCAAAAGCGGATGGTCAAGCATATTCAATTCGGGTTGAAGCGGAAGCACAGGCGGAGGCAATAAAGCTCAAAGGTTTGGCAGAAGCAGAAGCTATTCAAAAGAAAGCGGAAGCGATTAAAGCAAATGCGACACTTGTTGATTATGTGCGTGCACAGCAGTGGAATGGCCAAATGCCAACGACAGTAATGGGTGCTGACCAAAGTATTCTATGGTCAATGGACGCTAAAAAGAAATAACAAATAGGAGGGTGTATGGCGAATTGGTCTTGCCCTAAGTGTCAGTGCGAACGCTATGACACAGATGAAATTGCCACTACAGGCAGTGGCTGGTCAAAAATCTTTGATATGCAAAACAGAAAGTTTACAGCGGTAGTATGTAAGAACTGTACTTACACTGAGTTTTATCGCGGTAAAACAAGCACGTTAGGTAATATTTTTGATTTATTTACCAACTAACAAAAACGCTGCAATTGCAGCGTTTTTTATTTTCTCTTTACTCCACTAAGGTAAAGCGTTTAAACACTTTTCCGTCGCGCTCTATTTCTTCTAAAAACATCTCAATCGGTCTTACCCAAAGGGCTTGTTCACCATAAAGCGGTTTATAGAGCACCAATGTCTCTTGTGTTTCACTATGGGTAACGGTATCAATTACTTGGTAAAAGTTACCTTTAAAATGTTGGTATTTACCGGGTTGTATTTTCATTATAAAAAGCTCGAAACTTGGGTTATGTCTTTTTTAACTAAGGCGTGTTCAGGCACCGTTGCGTCATCAGCGGGGTAACCAACAATAATCAGCATATAAGGTCGCTCATTATCTTTATCTCGACCACAAATATCGGTTAAAAAACTCATTGGTTTAGGGGTGTGGGTGAGTGTAACTAGGCCACTATGGTGTAGTGCTTGAATTAAAAAGCCAGTGGCAATACCTACACTTTCATGCACATAGTAATTGGTGTTCTTGTCTTCAGAATGGATACCGCCTTTCTTTTGACTAAAAATAGCAATTAACCAAGGCGCGTGTTCTAAGTAGGGCTTTTGGTCGTCAGTGCCAAGTGGTTTTAGTGCATCGAGCCACTCTTCACCTGCACGACCTTGGTAGAAAGAGCGCTCTAAATCTTCGGCTGCTTCTCGGATTTTCTTTTTCACATCCAAACTATTAATTGCAACAAAATGCCATGGTTGGTGATTTGCACCACTTGGTGCTGTTGCCGCAGCCTTGATGCAGGTTTCGATTATTTTTTTTGGCACGGGTTTATCTGAAAACGAACGAATAGAATGACGGCGTTTACTTGTGTCTAAAAACATTTGCGCCTTTTGTAACATCTCATCCTGAGGGTATTCGATAAAATCTGTTAGTGGTACAGATTGATGATCTTGCATAGTTTGCCCCTTTTTATTTTTGTTATATCCCGAGTGCTTTGGGTAATCAAGCTTGATTCACCTAATGAATAAAAAACACGCAAGTTAAGTATGGGTTAATACTGAACACATTAAGCTCGTATTAACGAAATTAAGAAAGTGAGTGAATCATGCAAGTATCAATGTATACCCGTCAAAACGATGTTTCTTATCAAGCTAATAATCATAAGAATAATGTTGCTTTTCAGCAGGCTGAGAAGTCATTAACTGCACAAAGTGCTAATGTGACCATATCTACCAGTGCGCAAGCTCTTTATAAAAAAGAAAGCACTCAGCCTGAAACTGGAACATCACCCTCTATCGATCAAAACATTAAAGAAACAGCGAAGGCAATTGCAGCTTATAAAGCGGTTTCAAATCTGATGGATGATAGTATTTCATTGGGTGAAGCGTATTTAATTAAACATAATGATACTGCTCGCCAGTTTTATGTAGGTAAAAACCAACTTAATCATCAGGCTAATATGGCGGAAGCTTATTTAAATAATATTGATGGTAATTCTGAGTCAGAAAATTCCAATTAGCAGTGTTTAGCTTTTGCGGCCAATAAAAATTAAAGACTAAACAGTATTTTACAGTTAATCGATAAACCTTGAGTTATAGTAAATTATGCGATTAAACAGGGAGCTTGGCTGTGCGTATTTTTACTCTAGTTCCTTTTATATTTTTACTCTCTGCCTGTGTTGTCTTTCCGGTAACAGATAAAGAAGCAACCCGTATTGCCAAAGTGCGCTGTGAGCTTTCTAGCGATAAAAAAATACTAAAAGTTGTTGATGTTGCGAAAGAAACTAATAGCTTTTATAGCGTCTCTGGCATCGTTCTATCACCAATTATTCTCCCTGTGTCTGGTCTGCTATCGGGCTCTTATACCTTGGTAAACAATATTTATTTTTATGGTGAGCAAAAAATAAAGTGTGATAATCGTGAGCAAGCTGACCTTAAGTTGAAAATTTAAAAGGATCACTTTTAATTGTTCTTTAAAATCGATTACTGTTATCAAATTAATCTGTTTTATCTTTTTAAGTAATTTTCTTAATCTATATATCAAGCCAATCGGAAAGCATTAATTAATTTTTTCGATGACTAATTACATTATAGAGAGAGAAATATTATGAGCACATCGTTAATCAATACAACGATCCAACCTTTCAACGCAATGGCATACCACAATGGTGAGTTTGTTGAAGTTTCTGAAAAAGACGTTTTAGGTAAATGGGCGGTTGTATTCTTTTACCCAGCTGACTTTACATTTGTTTGCCCTACAGAACTTGGCGACTTAGCGGATCATTACAACAAATTACAAGAGATGGGTGTAGAAGTTTACTCAGTATCTACCGACACACACTTTACGCACAAAGCGTGGCATGATACGTCAGATACAATTAAGAAAATCCAGTTCCCAATGATTGGTGACCCTACTGGCCGTATTACGCGTAATTTCGGTGTAATGATTGAAGAAGAAGGCCTTGCACTTCGCGGTTCGTTTGTAATTAACCCTGAAGGTGAGATTAAAGTTATTGAAACTCACGATTTAGGTATTGGCCGTGATGCAGCTGAACTTGTTCGTAAAATTCAAGCTGCGCAATATGTAGCATCACATGATGGTGAAGTGTGTCCTGCAAAATGGCAGCCAGGCGCTGAAACATTAGCACCTTCATTAGACCTTGTTGGCAAAATCTAACTTGTCTTACTTTTACTGCCTGCGGTGTGCAGGCAGTAACTAAGTTTTAACGATTAATGTCATTTAAGGAATGATCATCATGAACAGTATTTTAGATAACAATATCAAAACACAATTACAGAGCCATTTTAGTAGTATTGTCGACCCTGTAGAGCTGGTTATTGCCTTAGATGACAGTACGAAATCACAGGAACTAAATGCACTTGCAAATGATCTTGTTGCATTAAGTGAGCATTTTGTATTGAAACAAGACAATACATTAAAGCGCAAGCCAATGCTTTCTATTCGTTCACCGAAAAGAGGTAGCGAAATTAATTTTGCAGGTGTGCCAATGGGCCACGAATTCACAAGTTTAATTTTGGCACTGTTGCATACGGGTGGTGTTGCTAGCAAAGCAAGTGAGCTGGAAGTGGAGCAAATTAAGGGGCTGCAAAGTACGCTGAATTTTGAAGTATATATTTCGCTGAGTTGCCAAACATGCCCAGGAGTCGTACAAGCGCTTAATACTATAGCGGCTTTAAATTCGAATGTAACGGTGACAATGATCGATGGCGCACTGTTTCAAGGTGAAGTGTCAGATCGCAACATTTTGGCCGTACCAAGCGTGTATTTAAATGGTGAGTTATTTAGCCAAGGCGCACTCACACTCAGTGACATTATCAATAAACTTGATGATAGTGCAGCAGAAAAAACAGCCGAGCTACTGTCACAAAAAGATGAATTTGATGTACTTGTAGTGGGTGGCGGGCCAGCTGGTGCTTCTGCGGCAATTTACGCGGCGCGTAAGGGCTTAAGAACAGGTATTGTAGCTGAGCGCTTTGGTGGCCAAGTGGCAGATACTGTTGGTATTGAAAACTTTATTTCGGTGCAAAAAACTGAAGGGCCTAAGCTGGTGGCGCAGCTTGAAGAGCATGTTAAAGACTATGATGTTGATATTATTACCCAACAAAAAGCCGTTACCTTGAATAAGTCTGGCAACGTAGAGGTTGCACTAGAAAGCGGTGCAACACTGTCGAGTAAAAGTGTGATTTTGGCAACAGGAGCACGCTGGCGTGAAATGAATGTACCGGGCGAACAAGAATATCGTGGTAAAGGTGTTGCTTATTGCCCACACTGTGACGGCCCGTTATTTAAGGGCAAAAAAGTGGCAGTGATTGGCGGTGGTAACTCAGGTATCGAGGCAGCTATCGATTTAGCTAATATTGTTGAACATGTCACCGTATTGGAGTTTGCTGATACGTTACGTGCGGATGAAGTGCTGATCAAAAAAGCCAACAGCTTAGGTAATATTGAGATTATTAAAAATGCGCAAACTACCGAAGTTATTGGTGAAGGTACACGAGTCACTGGCCTAAAATATACGGATCGTGTCTCTGGCGACGAACATAATCTTTCGCTTGCAGGTATTTTTGTACAAATTGGTTTAATTCCAAACACTGAATTCTTAAAAGGCAGTATCGAATTAACTCCATTTGGCGAGATTGCTATTGATGACAAAGGCGCTACATCTATGCCCGGTGTATACGCTGCAGGTGATGCGACAACCACACCATTTAAACAAATTATTATTGCTATGGGCAGTGGTGCAACAGCAAGTTTAGGCGCATTTGATTATTTAATTCGCCATGCTGATGGCACGCAGCAAGTAGCATAGTTTATCCCTTATACATAATACGCCCACTATTATGTGCAAAGCCGCTGATCATTTAGATTGGCGGCTTTTTTGTTTAGTATTATCTTTATGGACTGCACTGTAGCTGTAAGTTGCATCAGCTTTTCACTTTTACACAATACGACCGTTATTAAGTGTGCCGCCGCTAATTACTTTGAATGACAGCATTTTTGTTAATAATCCGTTAATCACTGAATTTAACCTTTAATCATTTTTACATGGTTATATTGCGTTCACTTTACTTAGACTGGCTGATGAAATATTGGCAATTACAAAAAAGAGAACGCAAATGTTATCAATAACAGGGTTATCAAAAACGTATGACAACGGTGTAAAAGCACTGAATAATGTAAATCTTGAAGTGCCAAAAGGCATGTTTGGTTTATTAGGGCCTAATGGCGCGGGCAAATCATCACTCATGCGCACCATCGCTACACTTCAAACGGCAGATGCTGGTCAAATTACCTTTGATGGTATTGATGTCTTCAATGATCCGCAAAGTTTACGTAAACGCCTAGGTTATCTACCACAAGATTTTGGTGTGTATCCGCGTATTAGCGCGTATGAATTACTTGACCATATGGCGATTTTAAAAGGCATCGAAAATAATGGTGAACGTAAGGAAGCTGTTGAGGGTTTACTGGCACACACTAATTTATTTCAGCATCGCAAAAAAGCGGTAAGCGGTTTTTCTGGTGGTATGCGCCAGCGTTTTGGTATTGCACAAGCACTGTTAGGCGATCCTGATTTAATTATTGTGGATGAGCCAACTGCGGGTCTTGACCCTGAAGAGCGAAACCGTTTTCACAACTTATTAGTAAGCCTAGGTGAAGAAAAAGCCATCATTTTATCAACACATATCGTAGAAGATGTATCTGAGCTTTGCCCAAATATGGCAGTGTTAGCATCGGGTCAAATTTTACTCGAAGGAAACCCAATAACGCTTACCGATCAGCTTAATGGTCAGATTTGGAAAAAATCGGTATCGCTTGATGAAGCACAGGAAATTGAATCGTCTATGCCACTTATTTCAAAGCGCTTATTTGCTGGTAAAACCATTGTGCATGTAATGGCTGAAAACCAACCTGAAGGTTTTGATGCAGCACCGGCTAACTTAGAAGATGTTTATTTCTCAACGCTACTGCAACACCGAAATGCAGCGTAAGGAGGCGATATGTTTTTAAAAATGCTCGCCTTCGAGTGGCGCTACTTTACTCGACAACCTTCGTTTATTGTTACGAGCAGTATTTTCTTTCTGCTGACGTTTTTTGCGACTGTATCTGAAAATGTGCAAATTGGCGGAGGCGGTAATGTGGTTTATAACGGCCCATTCTCAATTGCACAAACACTTCTAATATTGGGCTTTTTTGCCATCTTTTTGGTGGTGAACTTTGTTGCAAGCACGGCAACCCGTAATGAAAGTTCTAAAATGGCGGAGATTTTATATTCCAAGCCAATAAACCCTGTTAGTTATCAGCTAGGGCGCTTTTTCGGCTCATTTACTGTGGTATTAACTGTATTTGCGTTTGTGCCGCTGGGTATTTTTCTGGGTACCACACTGGGTGCGGCTGCAGGATGGGTTGATGTTGAGCGCTTAGGCCCAACGGTATTAAGCCATTATTTCACTGCATTCTTCTATTTATCTGTACCTACATTATTAGTGCTTGCGTGTATCTTTTACGCGATTGCGATTCGCTTCCGCTCAATGATGGGTGTGTATTTAAGTGCTGTGGCACTTTTTATTGGTTATAACGTGGCAGTGCAATTTGCCAGTGAACCTGCGTATCGCGAGTTAGCTGCATTGATTGACCCATTTGGCTACAGTGCCTTTGCTGAAGTAACCCGCTACTGGACCATGCATGAGAAGAATAACTCAGCAATTGAGTTAAGCGGTGTACTACTGCAAAACCGTGCAATTTGGCTGGTGGCAGCGATTGCTATTTTGGCGTTGTTTGGCG
>NZ_JBFKMX010000135.1:0-9557 GCF_041629635.1 Pseudoalteromonas sp.
GGCGCTTGTACTTGGTTTGCTTCAACAATATCTTGCCAGTTGTCAGGGTAAGCTACTTTTAGCTTATTTAAAAACCAACCAGGGTGATTATACTTACAGGCATCAATTTGATCGGCTAAATTTTCCAGTTCGCTTTGGCGGCGCTGAAAGTTACGCAGCACTGCGTTTACTAGCCCTTTAAGACCAGGTGCTCGCATTGTTTTAACCGCATTTACCGTTTCATCAAGTGCAGCGTGCGCAGGAATACGCATGTGCTGAAGCTGATAAATACCCACATAAAGTAAAAATTGGAATGGACGCTGTTTGCCTTTCAATGGTTTTTCAAGCAGGTGAGAACAGTAATTTTCTAAACTTGGCAGGTAGCGAAGTACTCCATAACAGAGCTGCTGTAAAAGCGGGCGCTCTTTTGTTGGCAGTTTGTCAGAGTATCTTGGTAATACTTGCGATAATGAGTGGCCTTTGTCAACCACTAAATGCAGTGTTTCCGCTGCATATGCACGAACACTACTCATTACTTTCACCTAAAATAGAACCAATTGCTACCCAGTCAGCACGACCATTTAAGAAATCTTGAGCCGACATTGGCTTTTTACCTTGAGGCTGGAGTTGGGTAATTTTTAGTGCGCCGCCCCCGGTTGCAACGGTGATACCTGATTTGTCTGCAGCTAACACTTCGCCAGCACGACCTGTACCATTGACCAATTCAGCAGCGTATACTTTTACCATGTTACCTTGCATTTGTGTAAAACAAATTGGCCAAGGGTTAAAGGCGCGAATATTACGTTCGATTTGCTGTGCGGTTATTTGCCAATCGATATTTGCTTCGTCTTTACTTAGCTTTTTCGCGTAATTGGCTAATTCGTCATTTTGCTTTTCTGCTTTTGCAGTGCCATCGGCAATTGTGGCTAAAGTATCGATAAGTGCCGTCGGGCCAAGTTCAGCAAGCTTGCTGTAAAGGGTTGCACTTGTATCTGTCGCCTCAATAGGACAGGTGGCAATGGAAATCATATCGCCAGTATCTAAACCTTCGTCCATTTGCATGATAGTTACACCAGTTTCAGCATCACCTGCCCAAATTGCACGTTGAATAGGGGCAGCACCGCGCCAGCGAGGAAGAATTGAACCATGCACATTGATGCAGCCGAGTTTTGGTGTTTCTAATACTACTTTTGGCAGCAATAGGCCATACGCAACGACTACCATAATATCTGCATTTAAATCGGCGAGCTGTTGTTTGGCATCGTCTGATTTAAAGTTCTCTGGTTGATAAACTGGAATATCATGGGTTAAAGCAAGCTGCTTTACTTCACTCGCTTTTAATTTTTTGCCGCGACCTGCTGGGCGATCTGGTTGGCTATAAACTGCGATTACTTGGTGCTCTGATTTTATTAAAACATCAAGATGTTGCGCGGCAAAGTCAGGTGTTCCCGCAAAAATAATTTTTAAAGGTTTACTCAAGATTTACTCCAGACAGATTAACCAGCTTTTGACGCAAGCTTGGCTTCTTTTTCTAGTTTTTTGCGAATACGTTGGCGCTTTAATGGAGAAAGGTAATCAATAAATAGCACACCCTTTAAGTGATCTAACTCGTGCTGAATACATACAGCGAGTAGACCATCAGCGTCTTTTTCATATTCGTTTCCATTTTCATCAAATGCTTTAATTGTCACCGTTTCGGCACGGTCAACTTTGGCATATGAACCTGGTACTGATAAACAGCCTTCTTCGCTAATTTTGCTGCCATCTTTTTTGATGATTTCAGGGTTAATTAGTACCAGAGGCTCATTACCTTCTTCTGATACATCAATAACAACAATACGTTGGTGGATATTTACTTGCGTTGCCGCAAGACCAATGCCGTTTTCGTCATACATGGTCTCAAGCATATCTGATACAATTTTCTTGGTATCTTCATTAATTTCCGTTACTTCTTGTGCAACAGTACGTAATCTCTCATCAGGAAAGCGTAAAACTTCTAAAATAGCCATATTTACCTTAATTTAAACTATGCGAAAATCATCAATTTATGATATGTTTTTATTTTAGCCATTTGTCTTCACCTTTTACAGGTTTAAGTAAATAATAATAAAAAACAGCTCAAGGAAGCTAGTTATGGTCAAAAAGCTGACAGCTGCGATAGTCGCATTAACTATGGCGTTTCCAACTCTTGCTGATGTGCTTCAGATCAGAAAGGACGCCCCTAAAGAATATGTTGTAGAAAAAGGCGATACCCTTTGGGATATTTCTGCTATATACCTTGATCAACCTTGGTTATGGCCGGAGCTGTGGCGTCTTAATCCACAAATTGATAACCCTCACTTAATTTACCCAGGTGATAAACTTTCATTGGTTTATGATTCGCAAGGCCGTCCTATGCTTGTGATTAACCAAAAGTTTAAGAAGCTGTCACCGGGTGTTCGCAAAACCATGAAAAAAGGGGATGCGATCCCGACTTTACCATTAGAAGTGATTCGTCCTTTCTTAACCTATGAACAAGCATTAAGTGAGGAAGATATTGATACAAGGCCTATTGTTTTAGGTGCTAATGCAAATGTAAAAAATATCAAAACGGATCATATTATTTATGTGAAAGGGGACCTAGAGCGCTCTCAATTTTATGGTATTTATCGTCAAGGTGATCCATATATTGACCCTGACACTGAAGAAGTATTAGGTCATGAAGCGATTCTTGTTGGTACTGGTCGTGCTTTTAGAACTGGAGACGAAGCAAGTGCAACCCCCTCATCTGTACGTGTAAAAAATGCTAAACGTGAAATTCGCCAAGGTGACTTCTTAATGCCAGCATTGGAAGGTCAAACTTTGCCTGCATTTTTTATGATGAAACGTCCTGAAACTTCAATCTCAGGTACTATCATAGATACATCATCTAAGCTTCGTGAGTTTAGTACTATGGACGTTGTTGTATTAAATCGTGGCGAAAATGACTCAATTAAAGCGGGTCATATTCTGGACATTCGCAGGGCATCGCCTACAGTTGTAGTAGGCAAGGATGGACCGAAATATAAAGATTCAGCTTCACGTTATGAACGCACAATGAGTTATTTTGGTGATGGTGAAGATAGTCGCGAATGGAAGATGCCAAAAGAAAAAGTTGGTGAGTTGATGGTGTTTAAAGTCTACGACAGAGTTAGCTATGCCATTGTTACTAAGACTTTAGAACCCGTTCGTGTTGGTGACACTATTCATGTAGATAACTAAATGTTACGTGGAGCGTCTTCTAAGGAGAGAAGATGTGTAAAGATAAAAGAAGCGGGCTTGAATATTGGCTCGCTTTTTATTTTGCAAAAGGGATTGGTTTTCAAACCGTACAAAGCTTATTTGACCGATTTACAATAAACGAAATTTTTTCATTTACTAATTCAGATCAGGTTAAAACTGAATTAAACCTAAGTGCTCTGAAAAACCTTAAAAATACTAACTGGCAAAAAATAATATCGCTTATTTGTGATTGCAAAAGTAACAATATTGAAATTATTCATTTCTCTCACCCAAAATACCCACAACTTTTAAAAGAAATATCCAGCCCACCTTTAGTGCTTTTTTGTAAAGGTGATATTGAATTACTTAACACGCCTAAAATTGCCATTGTGGGTTCGCGAAATGCAACCGAAATAGGGCGACAAGTAAGTAAAGATATAGCAACTAATTTAGCATTAAATGATTTTTGTGTTGTTTCTGGAATGGCAAGGGGCATTGATAGTTGCGCACATCAGGGAGCATTGCAAGTGGAGCGCAATACAATTGCTGTACTTGGTACAGGAGTTGATGTGTGTTATCCCAAACGGGCAATGGGTCTTTATGAGCAGATTGCCGAAAAAGGACTGATAATATCAGAGTATTTACCTGGTACAACAGCGCTGGCAGCTAATTTCCCGCGCAGAAACCGCATAATATCTGGTTTATCACTGGGAACTATAGTTGTTGAGGCAGAGCAAAAAAGTGGTTCTCTGATTACTGCTAAATACGCACTTGAGCAAAATAGGGAAGTCTTTGCAGTGCCTGGTTCTGTATATAATGAGTTGGCTAAAGGGTGTCATTCACTTATTAAGCAAGGCGCTAAGTTAATTGAAAATTGCGATGATATTTTTGCAGAATTAAGCGTTTTGCCAAAAAGTTGTCTATATAAAGTAGAAGAGATAGAAAAACATGTAATGTCAGATCCTGTTCTTAAGCACTTAAATCATGAAGTGACTTCAGTAGATAAATTACAGCAACTATCAATGTTACCGATGGATGAGTTGTTATCTCAGTTATTAGATTTAGAGCTTTCAGGTCAAGTTATACGTGTACTAGACGGTTATACCCGAATAGGGAGGAGTTAAAAATGTTTGATATCCTCATGTATTTATTTGAGAACTATATTCACAGCGAGAGCGAAATTTTCGTCGAGCAAAGTGAGTTAACAGATGAATTATTACGCGCAGGGTTTAATCATCGGGAAATATACAAGGCACTTGATTGGTTAGAGCAACTTGCCGATTTACAGCACAGTGACGAATACCCCTATTTAAATCGTGTACCAGGAAAGTCCGTTCGTATTTTTACACAGCAAGAATGCGAAAAACTCGATCTTACTTGTCGTGGCTTTTTAATGTTTTTAGAGCAAATATCTGTAATTGATACAACCACGCGTGAAATGGTCATTGACCGTATTTTTGCGCTAGATAAAGACGTTATTGAGCTTGATGATTTAAAGTGGGTGGTTTTAATGGTGCTGTTTAATGTGCCAGGTAAAGAAATTGCCTATGCTCAAATGGAAGACTTATTATTCGAAGAGCAAAACGGCACCATTCATTAAGGCAAGTTTAAATTTGCATCTTGCCTTGGCTAACATGATATAATTTTGCTTATATTTCGTCTGCGTTTTGACAATAATGAGCAAAATTGATCATTCTTTATTTTCAGTCCATGAACATGCTTTAGAAAAAGAGTACGAAGTATGTCCAAAATGCGGCTCAGA
Source organism: Pseudoalteromonas sp. (assembly GCF_041629635.1). Lineage (GTDB taxonomy): Bacteria > Pseudomonadota > Gammaproteobacteria > Enterobacterales > Alteromonadaceae > Pseudoalteromonas. The sequence continues at coordinate 4,982 of NZ_JBFKMX010000135.1, forward strand.
AACCAGTGTTAAACATAGTAAGAAAGGCCCATTCGTAGGATGCAACAACTACCCTAACTGTGACTATACACGCCCACTTGTTGAGCATAATGAAACCCTAATAAAAGTATTAGACGACACTGAGTGTCCGCATTGCTGCCACCCCTTGGCGGTGAAAAATGGGCGCTTTGGTATGTTTATCGGTTGCACAAACTTTCCGGAATGTCATTTTATTGCACAAGAAGAGTCCAAGAGTGAATTACCGACGTGTCCTAGTTGTAAGAAATCAGCACTCGTTGAACGTAGCAATAAATCGGGTAAAACCTTTTACTCTTGTGGGGGGTACCCCAAATGCAAATATATTTTAAATAGTAAACCTGTTGCGCAATCTTGCCCTGAATGTGGGTGGCAGGTAATGGTTGAGAAAAAAACATCAAATGGTGTGGTGTTACAATGCCCGCAAAAGCATTGTAACCACAAAACACCGTTATGATTTGGAGTAAACTGTGAGTAACGAGTTAAATGAAAGCCCAATTACCATTGCATTAAAAAGCGAGGGTGTAATTGTTTATCCTACTGAAGCTGTTTATGGCTTAGGGTGTGATCCTGATAGCGAAGCTGCTGTAATGAAGTTGCTAGATATTAAGCAACGTCCCGTAGAAAAAGGGTTAATTTTAATTGCTGATAATTATGGTCAACTTTTGGATTATGTTGATGATGCGAAAATCCCGATGGACAAAAGAGCGGATATTTTTTCTTCATGGCCTGCCGCAGTTACATGGGTGATGCCAGCTAAATCAAGTACACCAAAATGGCTGACGGGTCAATTTGATACAATTGCTGTGCGAGTAACAAGCCATCCAGTTGTAAAACAGTTATGCCAAGATTTTGGTAAACCTTTGGTATCAACAAGTGCTAACCTTACCGGCCAAGATCCTGTGTTAACACTTGATGAAGCGAAACACGCTTTTGGTGATAAAGTTGCTGCGTATGTTGAAGGGGCACTTGGCGGTAATACTAAACCGAGCCAAATTAAAGATGCCTTCACCGGTAAGTTATTTAGAGAGTAATTATGTCACACGTTAACTTAGAAGTAGTAAAAGAATTCTTATTAGCCCTGCAAGATAAAATTTGTGATGCTCTAGAGCAAGCTGATGGTAGCGCCAAATTTGTTGAAGATGCATGGCAACGTGAGGAAGGGGGTGGTGGCCGTACGCGTGTTATCAGAGATGGCGCAGTGATTGAACAAGGAGGTGTGAATTATTCCCATGTCTTTGGTGAATCAATGCCTGCATCGGCGACAGCACATCGTCCAGAGCTAGCAGGGCGTAGTTTTCATGCCTGTGGCGTGTCCTTGGTAGTTCACCCAAAAAACCCTCATGTACCTACATCACATGCCAATGTACGCTTCTTTATTGCTGAAAAAGAAGGTGAAGAGCCGATTTGGTGGTTTGGTGGTGGTTTTGATTTAACCCCTTATTACCCAGTATTAGCAGATGTTAAACATTGGCACCAAGAAGCGTGTAAGTTGTGTTTACCATTTGGTGAAACCGTTTACGATGACTATAAAAAGTGGTGTGATGAATATTTTTTCTTAAAACATCGTGGTGAAACACGTGGTGTAGGTGGATTATTCTTTGATGATCTAAATGAATGGGGCTTTGACCGCTGTTTTGCATTTATGCGTGCAGTCGGTAACGGATATTTAGACGCTTATTTGCCAATCGTAGAAAAGCGCAAAGACTTTCCTTATACCGAAAAACAGCGAGACTTCCAGTTGTACCGCCGAGGTCGTTACGTAGAGTTTAATTTAGTTTGGGATAGAGGCACTTTGTTTGGCCTGCAAACGGGAGGTCGCACAGAGTCTATATTAATGTCTATGCCGCCGCTTGCTCGTTGGGAGTATGACTTTAAACCTGAACCAAATAGCTTAGAAGCAAATCTTTACGAAAATTATTTATCGCCAAAAGATTGGCTGCAGATTTAGTAAATAAAAAGTCGCAGTAATGCGACTTTTTGTGCTTTACAGTTTGCCATGCATATGGATTAGCGGTAAGAAGTAAAATGCTATTCAATATGTAAAGCTAAGAACCTATGTTGTATAGAGTGATGACGCATAGCCATTTTCACTCAGCTGAATTATTAAAAAAGCTCAACAGTCCCTGGAAAAATCTTACTGGCTATTTTGATTAATCATATGTGTAGCAAGTTGAGCAAGCGACTGCTTTAGGCCTTCTCTTAGTACTGGGTTATCAACTTCGATATCTAATGCTTTATTCATGCAAAACATCCATTGATCTCGTAAGTCTTGATCAATAGGAAACGGCATATGGCGCTTTCGTAGCATTGGGTGGCCATACTTCTCAACAAATAAATCAGGCCCGCCGAGCCATCCAGATAAAAACTCGAAAAACACTTGTCTAATTCTATCTAAAGGTTGAGGATGCATATCATATAATGGTTTGGCGTATTCTTCTTCTGCCATAATGTCGTAAAATCGATTTGCTAGCGCGCGTGCACCGCTTTCACCACCCATTAGCATATAAGGTGTTGTTTCAGGTGAAGGAGATTGATGAGGTTCACTCTGTGTCTGCGTTGTGCCAAACATACGTCTTAATATTTGTTTCATAACTCTAACTCAATGCGAGAAAACTAATGGATAAATACGCTGTATTCGGAAACCCAATAAATCACTCAAAATCACCGAAAATTCATCAAGCGTTTGCAAAAGAGCTAAATCAAGCAATCGAATACAGGGCAATATTAGCACCGATTGATGGCTTTAAGGAATCAATCGCTTCATTTGTAAAAGCTGGCGGTAAAGGTGCAAACGTTACAGTACCATTTAAAGAAGAAGCATTTGCTCTGGTGGATGAACTGACTGAAAGAGCTAAAACAGCAGGTGCGGTAAACACTATTAAAGTTAATTCGGATGGCAAGTTAGTGGGCGATAATACTGATGGTATTGGTCTTGTCAGCGATATTTTAAATAACCAGTTTGAAATATCGTATAAAAGGGTTCTATTAATTGGTGCTGGTGGCGCCGCGCGAGGAGTAATTTTACCCATTTTACAGCAGCAGCCAGCAAAGCTCACAATAATAAACAGAACAAAAGAAAAGGCTATAAAGCTAAGCCAAGAATTTGCTAACTATGGTGAGATTGAAGCGTGTGGCTTTGATGATCAACCACAGGCAAGTTTCGACATCATTATTAATTCAACTTCAGCCAGCATTTCAGGTGATGTTCCGCCAATCTCTGAACGTTTTGTGGAACAATGTGAACTTGCGTACGATATGTTTTATAGCCAACAAGATACTTCGTTTAATTTGTGGATTAAAAGTGTAAATCCACAAGCAGTCACATTAGATGGTTCGGGTATGTTGGTAGGGCAGGCCGCAGAAGCATTTTCGGTTTGGCGAGGTGTTAAGCCTTCAACCCAGTTGGTTATTGAACAGCTTAAATCAGGAAAACTGTAATGAACCAATCAATCATTTTTGTTGATCGTGTTGAATATGACGAAAACACAAAACGAGTCTCTTACTTTGCTCAGGTGTCAGGTCAACTGATTACGTGCTGTTATTCAACAAACAAATCTGAAAAAGATGCGCTCTCTGACTTTGAAAGTAAAAAGTTCGACTATGAAGATATTGCAGAAAGTGCAATTGAAGACGAGCTATATAATGATGAAGGTTTGATAGAAGTAGAAGAGCTTTTATAGCTCTTCTAAGTATTCATTCTTTAATACAACGTAGTTATCAGCAGATACTTTAAGGAAGGCAAGTTCTGCTTCATTTAACTTACGGGCTTGCTTCACTGGGCTACCTACATATAAATAACCTGATTCTAACGTCTTATTAGGTGGCACTAATGAGCCTCCACCAATAATCACATCATCTTCAATAATTGCATTGTCCATAATAATAGCACCCATGCCGACTAATATACGGTTTCCCAGTACGCAACCATGTAACATGGCTTTGTGACCAATAGTAACATCATCACCAATAATTAACGGGTAGCCATTTGGCACAGATTTACTTTGACGCGTTACATGAAGCACAGACCCGTCTTGTACATTAGTACGCTCACCAATTTTGATATAGTTAACATCACCGCGTGCGGCGACTAATGGCCAAATACTTGAATCAGCGCCTATTTCAATTTGACCGACTAATACGGCTGATTCATCTATATATGTATTTAAATTAATTTTTGGCTCTACACCTTTATAACTTCTAATAGTCATCACGCTACCATTTACATGCTTATTGATAGGCAAAGTATAGAGAAGAGTAACGGATTTGTTAATTTCTGATCAGAAAATGTATGTTTTTAAGGCTTTTAGCTGTTATTTCAAACAAACAGTAAAAAAATACAAATTTTCTTTAAAAAAGGGTTGCGCTCAGATCAAATCTCTCTATAATGCGGCTCCACCAACACGGGGAACGACGCAGCATAGCAGCGAATCACGAGTTGGTTGAGTCAAGTAAAACTGAGTTTTGAAAGTTTTTAAAAATAATCAAAATTAAGTGTTGACAAAAAAATAGGAAAGCGTAACATACGCAGCCCTAACAGCGACAAAGCGTCGCGGCAAAC
>NZ_JBFKMX010000136.1:0-9468 GCF_041629635.1 Pseudoalteromonas sp.
GCTATTTCTATTTTAATTTCACGTATAGGTCCCCATACACCTGCATTATTTGAGCCTTGAACCTGAAACGTGTAGTCACCGAACGGCAGATTAGTATAACTTGCAAGTTTACTCTTACTTTCACTACTCCATGTATCTGAGAAGCCAAGCAACCTATACTTATAAAGGTTCTTTTCTGGTTCAGTAAAATCTAAGCTGGCAAATTCAAATTCGATTGCATTTTGCTGATAAGAGAGGTTTAACTGCTGAACATCAAATACTGATTCTTCCATGCTTAATTGATAGTTAGCTATTTTGATTTTTGTCATAATTGTGGCGGGCTTAAAACTATTCATTGAGAGCCATAATTGCTTTGGATCTATTTTATTAAAGCCATTATTACCGCCAAAATACAGTTGTCCATCGGAGCTTTTAAAGTAAGCACCACTGTTATACTCCATTCCTTGTAGTCCATGATTGATAGAAAAGTTTTTAATTTCTCGAGTGCTCGGAGTCAGTGCACTGATACCATTATATGAAGATACCCATACCATGCCTGAGTCATCTTCTAAAACTCCCATAATGGCATTGCTTGGTAAACCATGCTGTCGATGAAAATACTTTATTGATAAATTTTCATCACTTTGCGGATAGTTGATAAGAAAAAGACCACTATCTTTACTTCCTGCCCATACCCCATTTTTTCCTGCAAAAATGGATACCACTGATGTTATTTTGCTGTTTTTATCACTTGGATGATTTAGAACGACTGAAATGAATTTTTGTCTTTCAGGAGAGTAATAACATACCCCGCCACCATCTGTAGCAAGCCAAATGTTATCTTGTTGATCTAAACTCATACCAACAATTCGATTACCACAGAGTGAAAATGGATTATTTTCTTCGTGCTTAAATCGAACAAACTTACCATTTTGGTAATGATTTAATCCCCCACCAAACGTAGCAACCCAAATATTCTGCTCCGCATCTTCTAAGATGCTGGTAATGCCATTAAAACTCAATGATTCAGGGTTTTCTTTATCATGTTTATAATGAATAAAAACATCCTGATTTGGTTGTTTTAAATTCAAGCCCGAGCGCATCGTACCAACCCACAAACGGCCCTGCGAATCTAATAGTAAAGACATCACTCTATGGTCGCTTAATGCGCCTTTATCATGCACTGAAGGCATATAATTTATAAACTTATTCTGCGATGAGTCATAATAATTTAACCCCCCCCCCCATGTGCCAATCCAGATATCTCCTTGAACACTATCTGCAAAAGAAGTGACAATGTTCGAACTTAACGATGAAGGAGCATTTGGAACACGTTTGACATGAGAAATTGAACCTAATTTTGCATTCCATTTATTTAAACCTGAGAATGTGCCAACCCAAAGCACCCCTCCTCTGTCTTGCGTTATTTTGGTTACTCTGTTATCTGATAAAGTGTGTCTAGCGCCTGGATCAAAAGAAAAATGATGAAAACCGCGAATATCACTGTCCCATAAATCGAGGCCATTATCTGTGCCAAGCCAAATGCGGTCTCGACTATCCCTAAAAATGCTTCTTACACGATTATCTGCCAGGCTATAATAATTTTCCGGCTCATGTCGCCAATTAGTACTTTCTCTTCGATAAGGGTTAATTATCACTAAACCATTGTTATAGCTTCCCGCCCATATCGTGCCATCTGGCATTGGTTGAACTGTATAAAAATCATTTGTTGGTATGGATGTATTACTTGATGTATTAGATGAGTAATTGATTAATAAATATTTTTTTTCATCCCACATGCTAATACCACTACCTTCACTGGCAATCCAAACACGCCCATGATTATCACCTTTAATATCACGTATTTTGAGTAATGGCGGGTTTTCAGCACTGTTATCAACTGAAAATGCATTAACTTGATTTGTCTCTAAATCGAGTAAGAATACACCGTGATTTTCAGTACCGATCCACAGTCTATTATTTTGATCTTCGAATAATGTACGAATATTCCTCAGTTTATCATTTACCTCTTGGGTTGCGGCAACAATCCTCACAAAGTCATTGGCTACGGGGCTATAGTAATGAAGCCCTCCCCCTAGTGTTGCAACCCATAGCCGTTTATCCCCTGATGTAAATACATCACTGATATAGTCATTGGCTAAACTGTTGATATTTTCCGGACTATTTAGGTAGTGTTCAAAAGAAGAACCATCCCAGCGAGTAAGCCCTTCTTGCGAACCAATCCAGATAAATCCATATGCATCTTGCTCAATCGCCGTAATGTTATCTTGTGTTAAACCATTTTCAGCATAAATACGCGTAAAAATTGGGTTATCAAATGACTGTGCATTACTATTTCCCAGCAGCAGAAAAAGTACAATAAAAAACAAAATGTTAGTGTATTGACGCATTAGCCACTCCTAAATTCTAATTTAATATTTTACTTTTCTAAGCATCAACCGATGAATTTTCATTGCTAGAGAAAATTAAATAGATAGCTTGTTGTTCAGCCATCGCTTCAGGGTCAAGAATTATCCTTTTGTAATCAGTGCGAGTAAGGCCTAATTGTCCTGGCTGGATACTCGCCCATATATCTCCCTTTAATTTGGCTATTGATTGTGCCTTCTCAGCTATACTTAATACTTGTTCCCAACTAAATAATTCGCTTTGCGACACGGAAAAAGGGTAATAAACAAGTCCAGCTGATGCTTCGAGGTCTAACTTATGATTTTCACTTACAATCTTTAAATTATTTACCTTTTCTAACAATCGTTTAACTAAGACTTTTATATAATCTGCTTTTTCGGTCTCACCCACTAAGATAAAGGAATCCGATCCCCAACGAGCTAACATATCTGATTCTCGACATAATGATTTTAGAAGATCGGCCGTTTCACTGAGCACTTGATCGCCAAAATCAGGCCCCATTATTTCATTGGTAGACTTAAAATTACTGATATCAATTAGAATTATAAACAATGGATGGTGATGAGCTAAGATATCTGACAGTGACATTTTTTCGAGACGACGCTCAAGGTTTTTGGTTATTTTATTCATGTAATCGGACACAAATCGACGGTTCGGCAATCCTGTAGTCACATCCGTATAGGACGCTTCTTGTAACTGTTTATTGAGCGACTTTAATTCAAGGTTTCTCTCTTCCAGTTTAAAACTTCTTTCTAATAGTTGTTCTGTTTTTTGATTTATTTGTTCTTCTAAAACTTCACTGTTTTTACGCTCTTGCTTAATACGATGTAGGTGAATGTAATATCCAAAGGCACAAAACAGTAAAACCATTAATAAATAACTAAGATAAGCCCAACGAGATAAGAACCATGGCGGTAACACTTCAACATTTAATTCAACGCCATCTTCATTCCATACACCATCATTGTTTGAACCGATTACTTTAAAGGTATATGTGCCATGTGGTAAATTTGTGTAAGTTGCATACCTGTTTACCCCAGCATCGATCCAGTTGTCTTCATAACCAACCAAACGGTACTTATATTTATTTTCAGTGGGTGATGCATAATCTAGTGCAGCAAATTCAAAGCTGACTACGTAATCTTCAGCAGATAAAGTAAGTGGTGTTGCCTTTTCAATCGATTTACCCCGAGTAAGTGATTCGTTTACAATACGAATATCTGTAAGTGCAATTTTTGGCGGGTGTTCATTGTGAATAATTTCAGCAGGATAAAACGCATTAAAGCCATTTGACCCTCCGAAGTACAACTTGCCTGATGATGTTTTATAACTTGCACCAGCATTAAATTCGTACGATTGTAAACCATGAAATACTCCATAATGGCGCATTATTTTTCTACTTGGAAAATAACGTGTTAAACCGCGATTGGAGCTTAGCCATAACTCTCCTCTTTCATCCTCGATAATGCCATAAATTACATTGCTTTTAAGACCATCAAGGCGAGACACTTGCTCAAATTCAGGGTTTTCTTTTCGCCGCATATTTGCAGACAATTTTAATAACCCCTTGCCTTGAGAACCAAACCACAAATTAGACTGTCGATCTTCACTTATGACCCAAATTGTGTCACTTGCGATTGAAAAGGGATTGGCAGCCTCTTTACGATAACGTTTAACCTCACCATTTGATGGGATTAGACGCCCCACCCCATTACCTAGAGTACTAAACCATACTTCATCATTTCGAGATACTGTGACATAAACCACTTTATTGCTATTGATGGAGTTTTCATCGTTTTCGTTATGTCTATAATGAACAAATGACTGCAATTTAGGCTTGAGCACTGACAGACCCCCACCAAAATGAGCAATCCATAGGTTACCTTTCGAATCTTGTGCTAATCGAGTAATTCCACCATTTGCCAGACCACTCTCATCCTGCTGGTCATGCTGAAATACTTTAACAACCCGATTTGTGGTTACGTCCATTTGAATCAAAGAACCACCAAATGTGCCAACCCACAAGGTACCGTCAATTATTTCTAAACTGGTAATACGAAGATCAATTACACCTTGTTCTTTGCCAAAATAAGTAAACTTACCTGTAAGCTCATCAAAAAGATAAAGACCATCATAGGTACCTACCCAAATTTGTCCTTTGCTATTTTCAACAAAGGACAAAATAGTGTTTGATTTTAATGAAAAAGGGACGTCTTTTTTACTTCGATAAAGCTCAAATGAAGAAGTTTGATAATTCCATTTACTAATACCAGAATAGGTTCCTACCCAGAGAATACCGCCAGAATCCTGGTACAAGCTCAAGGTTCTTCGACTAATCAGGCTACTAGGAACGCCAGGAACATTTGCATAATGCACAAATGTATCGATATCACTGCGATACTCGAACAACCCATTATCAGAAGCAAACCAAATGATTCCGAGATGGTCTTGTGTAATATCTCTAATAAAATTGTTATTTAATCCATGCCCAGAGCCTTTATCATAGTGCTTTATAAAACCTGTGCGGGGATTTAATCTATAAATACCTTTGTCATATGTGCCAATCCACACTATGCCATCCAAAGATTCGAAAATCGATCTGATCCTATTAGTGCCGAAAGGTTTGCCATCGTGCTGATTAAAGTATTTTTGAACTGTTCTGCGAGATAAGTCTAATTGAAATAATCCATTGCCATCGGTAGCGATCCATACATGGTTATGTTGTCCTAATAAAACATCTCGCACTTTAATTGGGCTCATCTCATCATTTTGTTCCAGAGTTATGCGTTCAACTTGTCCCGATGCTGGGTCAAAGTAATCAAGCCCATGTTCAGTTCCCAGTAACAATTTGCCATTATCTGTTTCCACTATTGCGCGAACAATGTCACTAGACAAACTGGTTTTATTATTAGGTTGATGTTTGTAATGAACAAAACTATGCCCATCCTCTAGCAATAAATTAAGTCCGCCACCGTCAGTACCAAACCACATTCGTCCTTGACTATCTTGAAAAATAGTCCAGATCCAATCATGGCTTATACTGTTCACATTTTTTGGATCATGCAGATACGTTTTAACTCTGTAGCCATCAAATCGATTAGCTCCTTCAGACGTTGCAAACCACATAAAGCCTTTATTGTCTTGGGTAATATTGTAAACCGTCTCTTGCGATAGACCATCTTCTACGGTTAAATGTCGAAATTGTACATTTTTTGCCACCGTTGAAGCATTCACGTTAGTTGAAATCATCCAACCAGTGTTTAGAAGAGAAAGTAATAAGAGCAATCGTATTAATGGCATCATTCCCTGCACTTATATATTATTGAAAAATTTTATTTTATTTTTTAAAGATAGTTAATGGTTCAAGTCTTTGCCAGAAATAAACTGGCGAGAAATACAATTTCGTAACAAGCATAAGCACGTGAGAAAAATAACAAAAAGCTAAGCTCAGTTAAGCATTTTTCTTAAAGTCGGCTCAGAAACACCAACAAATGCAGCTGAGTTTTGTCGATTTAAGCCAATATATTTTGATATCTGGCAGAGCTTTTCTCGGAGCCCATGAAGTTTACTTTCATTATATTGACAAGGCGTGTCTAAGTAGTGTTGTAAAAACGCCATTGAAACGTTATATGCGCTTTCTAAAGTGGGATCTAGTGGATAATATTCGTCTGCTTTTAAACGTCTTCGTAAAGTAGATTCTGGCACCCCAAGCTTCTTGGCTGCATGACAAGTATTGTGATTTGACTGTTCTATTGCCAATCTTATCAGTTGATTTTCCAACCACTTGCCAAACCCAACATAATCGCAAGAATCAATAAGTAGCTGCAATTCATTCGCAAGGTTTTGTTCTTGCGAACCGATAATCGTATTGGAAGTATCATCAATTGAATTAAATTGGCGATTATCTTGTGTAGACTGATTTAAGCTTTCTTTTTCAAACTCAAACGAACTCGCATTCAACTGAGACCGCAAAGATAAGTGTTTAGCATCAATCAGTGGACTATGACATATAATCACAGCCCTCATAATTTGATTTCGTAATTCCCTGACATTGCCAGGCCAGTTATGCTGCTGTAGTGCTCTGTGAGCTGCTTCTGTAAACCCTTGAATACTTTTATTGTAGTGCTGATTAAACTGTTTGAGATAATGTTCAGCAATCAATCGTATATCTGGTTTTCGGTTTCGTAATGGCGGGCTTAATAACGAAAATACATTGAGTCTATAATATAGATCCGTGCGGAAGCGCCCTTGTTCAACTTCCTTAATCAGATCTTTATTTGTTGCTACAACAAGCCTTACATCCACGCTTTGGCTTTTATTAGAACCTAACGCCATAAACGTTTTCTCTTGGGTAAAACGCAACAATTTAATTTGTAAATCGAGTGGTAATTCTCCAATTTCATCAATAAAAAGAGTGCCTTTGTCAGCCTCTTTAAATTTTCCAACGCGATCTCCTGTTGCGCCTGTAAAGGCACCTTTTATGTGTCCAAATAGTTCACTTTCAATCAAACTGGGCACTATTGCTGAACAATCAACAAGCACAAAAGGGTTTTCCTTACGAACACTTAAATTATGGATAGTCTTAGCAAGTAACTCTTTTCCTGTTCCTGATTCTCCAAAAATCATTACTGGGGCATCTGTTGGTGCAACCATACGCACCTGAAGTAATAATTCTTCCATAATCTTTGACATGTGGATTATTTGTGTGTTTTCTATACTAGTGTCAAACGCCTCTTGCTCAAGCTGCACCCTTTCTTTATCTTTAGCGAGTAATAACACTCGTTCAACAGCTGCACCCAGGTAATCTCCTAAAGTTTCAAGAAAGTTAATTTGCTCTTTCAGCATTAAGTTTGTTTTCGAGCGATACATCATAATGACGCCGATAACATAATGCTCAACGAGCAGCGGTAAAGCGTAACAAATCTGATCATCCAAGTGGGAATCAATAATAAACAACTTTACTTTATCGCTGGAAAAAAGTTCTGTTACTTCATGCGTTATATCTGATTCACACATCATGTCTTCATGTTTATCTGCCAAACATTTGGCAACCATTTCAATTGGCTCATTTTCGACTTTAACCAACATCAAAGATGCGTTTAGTTGCAAAGCATCATTTAAATGGTGGAGCACATCCTTTGCCAATGAAAAAATATCTACCGCTTGCGATACGCTTCTCACTGTATTCCAGAGTAACAACAAGCCTTTTACATCACTATCAACATTCTGAGTAAACTTACCACTTTGCCTATCAATATCACTCATCAAAGAATGATTATTTTTTTCCTGCCATACCTTAATTGCATTTCCCCCCTCTTCATGCGAAGTATTAAGTGCCCATGTTGCATGACGGAATAAAGTTATTGGGGTATGAATAGGATCTGTATCACAATCTTTTTCAGATTCGGCCAATCCCATACTAAATGTTAAGGTAATTTTGTCTGAGTAATAGCGATGAGAAGAAAGCTTTTCAAATAGCCGCTTGGCTGCATTAAGCCCCTCTTCTAAGGTAGTGTTTGGCAAGGTCGCTGTAAAGACAGCACCACCATATTTTGTTGATAAGTCGGTAAATCTAATTTCTTTATTAATGAGTTGATTAATTTCATTGAGTACAGCATCACCAATAATCTCACCGTACTGTTGATTTACTTGCTCGAAATTGTCAGGATTTATTAATAGAAGGCACGTTGAAGTATCTTCAGCTTGTTGATGATCTTGGTTTCGTCGCGCTTTTTGGGACAAAGGTTGGTTAGATAAATTAGCTAGAATACGAAACATCACGACAGCGCCAGTACATTTTTGAACTTCATCCGTAGTCGGTCCAATAATACCATCTACCAAAACGACCCCTTTATCAGAACGAACTTCTAGAGGTAGCAAACGACTTACCGACTGAGTTCGGATGGCATTCTCCAAAAGCCGAGTTAATCGATTAGTCGATTCTGGGTGGGCACAAATCAGAGATTGATTCCACGGTTTATCTATCGCCTTATTGGCATCAGTACATAACAGCTCACAAGCATTGCTATTAATATTGGTAACATCACCATCAGTACTCACCAAAATCACTGAATTCCCCATACAACTCAGAGCTTGGTTTAAGATCATTTGGTTGTTGAGTAACTGCTTTTCACGCTTAAAATCCTCCATCGCTAGATCAATCGCAATTTCAAGTTCGTGTAGGTGAATCGGTTTGACAATGTAGCCTTGAGGTTTTACGGATTTTGCGCGTATTAAGGTTTCTCTATCAGTGTAAGCTGTTAAAAAAATAACTGGGATAAGTAAACTTTGTTTTAATTGCTGATAGACACTGATTCCATCCAGCCCTTGGTTTAAGTTAATATCTGACAGTATTAAATCTGGTTTATCTTGCGGGATCAATTTAAGGGCATCAGCACCATTATAAGCAATTCCAACGACCTCGTGACCTAAGGATTTAATACTGTAAGCTAAATCTTTTGCCACAAGGGCTTCGTCTTCAATGATAAAAATTCGATAGCTCATGAGTTCCAAATTTAGTTTATTGACAATCAGGCTGAAATAACCCCCAGATTAATCAATGCGCATTATATTTTTTGAGTATAGACACGCGAATTAATATTATCTAATGCAAGATCTGATAAGAGTAAAGAATATTTTTGTACATTGAATCGATAAGATATGTACGCCCTTTGTAAAATGAACTGCTACAAGTCATATAAAAAAAAGCGCCTTATTAAGAAAGCAATGCGCTTTAGGGGGTGAGCAAGATAACTACTGTTGATCTACCCAGAAATTAACCCCCATTGGCTCGGTGAGGCTTTCGTTCCAAATAGTTCCCTCATTCCAGAGCGAACCTTCATTCCAAATCGAGCCCTCATTCCAGAGCGTTCCTTCATACCACAGCGTGCCTTCGTTCCAAATGGAACCTTCATTCCACAGGCTGCCTTCATTCCACAACGAGCCTTCATTCCACAACGAGCCTTCATTCCATAGCGTACCCTCGTTCCACAGTGTGCCTTCATTCCACAACGTGCCTTCATTCCACAGTGTGCCATTGGGCGACAAAATGGCAAATTCACC
>NZ_JBFKMX010000137.1:0-9454 GCF_041629635.1 Pseudoalteromonas sp.
CGTTTTGCAAGTAACTTGGCAGTGGCGGCGCCGATACCACGCGACGCGCCTGTAATTAAAACAACTTTACTCATTTAGTGGTTCCCAGTTACTTTGCACGACTCGGTTCAAATTCAGAGTAATGCGGGAGATCTTCATTTAAGCTATCCCAATTAGCCTTTGAATCGACAAAATTATGTGACATTGGGCGTTCAGTGATATCGCTATTTAGCACGCCAAGACGAAGGCGTAAACGAGTTGGGTCATCCGCGTTTGAGCTATAAAGTGGAGACGCACATTGTTTGCAAAAATGACGTTTTCTGCCTGGTTTTACTTCAAATGCATTTATAAAACTTTGCCCCTTAGTGATGCTAAGCGACTTTGTTGTGATAAAACCATTTGTGGCAAACGCGGTGCCGCTCGATTTGCGGCAAAGCGAGCAGTGGCAATGAATAATATCGCTAATTGCACCGTTTATGGTCATATTAACTTCGCCACAAAGGCAGCTTGCTGAATACATATTTATCCTTAAATAGAAGAGGTTGAGCTTGAAAGTTGTTTTTTGCGAGTTTGAAAATCCACAAACACATTAATGCTCAACCATACAAACCCTCTCACAAAGCTAATGCCACCAAAATCCAAATAGCGGAAATGACCATGCAATTCGTATTGTGCATCAAAATTAGCGCCTTTTAGCGTTGGGATTAGAATATCGACAATCCATAAACCAAATAGAATGCTCGAAATAGCAAATGCGGCAATCCAGCCATATTTAACTAAAAAGTGAAAAGCAACATGCTCAATGCTGGACTGTTGCTGCAATTGTGCCGGTGTGAGTTCAAACACAGCTGCAAGCGCTTTGCTTGTTTCAAGCGAGGCATTGCCATTTTTTTCAACACGCTGAATGGTGCGAATACTTAAACCTGCTGTCACTGCAAGTTCTTCTTGGCTCCAGCAATGTTGCAAGCGTAGTTGTTGTATTTTCTTATTATCAAGTTTCACAAATAGACTCATTGGGTTGTTCCTTATCAGATGCTATTGATAAGGCTGAGCATAGAAAATGAGTGTACAGATTACAGCGACAAATACTAGACGTTATTACGACATATACCTGACAACCCTCTGACAGTTTTACGACAGACAACTTATCAGGTTCTATAGTGTAAGTGTTTGGTTACTTATGACGAAATTTCTGGCCATAAATAAACATACTCATCAACCCGCGAGCCACAAGGCGCATGCCATACACCTTCTTTTATGCGTTTGGCGCCAAGTTTTTCATAAACTTTAATGGCGTGCTGATTGCCAGATAACACTTCAAGGAAAACACTTGGGTGCTTAGCGTTTTCTTTAAGCCATTTCATTGCCATAGTCATTAATTGTTTGGCGATGCCGTTGCCATGGTAGTTGCTATCAACATGTAGGTTATCAAGAAGGCTGCCATGCTCCTCGCTATGATCAGCATAAACACAAATAAAGCCGACAAGCTTGCTGTGATGGTTTGCAATAATCACATGTTGTTTTTCGTTATCGTGACTAAAACGAGATTGCCATACTGTAAGTCTCTCGTTCGGTGCTATATCACTTAAATACTCCGCTTTTAGCATTGTATGGTAAGTGCTTTGCCAGCTTTTGGTATGAAGGGCTGCGATATCCATTGCGTTTTCTTTTGTGGCAACGCGGTAATCAATTGTGAGCACTGGAATGATCCTTGTCCTTTTGAGCTAGCTTAATTAAATCATTAACTTGGAATTGATTAAATACTTTAACGCCATGTTGACTTAATAACTTTGCAGTAAGCCCTTGGCCGCGCTGTTTAATGCCTTTAAATGTGCCGACATATACTTGAGTGCTGCCGCGGCTGGGGCTAAATTCGGTTAATAATGCGAATTTAATATGATGTGTTTGGCAATGTGCCAAAGCGAGTTTTGCGCCTTGTTTAAATGTGTTTGTTACATCAAGGCCATCATTTTATTTCACCATAATCGCATTTGTTATGATTGTACGTGTGATTTCGGCGGGAGGTCTTGGCGTGAGTAATCCTGCACTTACTTCAGGATAAAATGGTACAAGCGTAAAATGGCTTTTAAGTTTTGATAAATCAAACGATACCGAACTATCGTTGTAACGCACAGGTCTGCCCATCAAGCAGCTGCTGATTAGTAATTTTTGCATAGTCTAAAGGGTTAACTCAAAGTGCAGCATATCGTTACTATTTGAAGGTGTTTTAACAAAGCCCTGTTTTGTTAGCACATGGGCTGAGGCTGTGTTCTCTGTGCTCACGCCGCCATTGATAACATGCCAGTCATTTTGTGATTTGCCATAGGCAATTAAACCCGTCAGCAACTCAGTTGCCAAGCCTTTACCCCAATGTGATTTTGCAAATAAATAACCAATATGGGCATGATGATTTTCAACATAGATAATTAAAAGCCCCGCAAGTTGCGCCATTTCATTTAAGTAAAGGCCGTATACTTGGCTACTTTGTACTTGTTCGTTTAACCACGTTTTGGCTGCATGTTCGGTTGTTATTCCCTGAAAACTTGGCGGTAAATGTTCGGTAACCTCATCACTTAAAATACACACTAGTTGGCATAGTTCATTGCTGCCAAGCGGTGTATCCAGTGCTTTTATGTTAAGGCGTTTTGTATTAAACACGTTTTGTTTTGTCATTGTATTAGTGCTTATTGCTACAGGGCTTATCAGTTAAAAATAGTGCGATTTTGTCGGTAATGGCTTCTTTTAACCAAGTCGGGCCGCCATCGTACATATCGTTATGGCGAGACTTATCAATTTTTACGATACAGACAGGGTATTCACTCAATTCACTTGGTGTGTAAAGCACACCTTCATCTGCTGGGAAATCACTGCCACGAATTGATAGCACTTTGATATTGTGATTACGCGGAAGTGGCACACGACGGTGATCAATGGTAATCACACGCTCAATAAAATCGACGTTTTCATTTGCAAGCCAAGACGAAATATCGCCACCATTTGAATGGCCTATGAGCGTGAGCGCATTAAAGTTATACCCAATAAATTTTTCGCCAAGAAAAGATCTTACAAAACGCAAAGTGGCTGCGCCACGCTGCCAATTTTCACTGCGTGTTTGGTATAAATTTCCTGTCACCGATAAAGGCGGATCACTTGGCAACTCATGACCAACGGCAATGGTTAAAAAGCCACGCTGTTTAAGCAGGGTTTCAATAAATTGATACTTTGTATGCTTAATGCCGTAACCTGCGCTAATTATGGCGACCGGACATTGATTTTTTTGCGTGCAACTTGCTGAATTTATAGGCTTAGATACCGTAACAGGGATATTGCGGTCTCGTGATTTATCGAAAATGGTGTTGCTATGTGTACTGGCAAAAAGCATATGGTTACTAAAACTTAAAAATAGACTTAAAAGTAGCGAGAAACGCATATATTTCCTTGTCTTCGTTGTTAGGCAAAGTTGAAGTAGATAGATTAAATGCCTATGGCATTGAAAATGCTATATAAGCGTTACTTGTCACTTAACTTCACTAAAACCCTGAATTTGTTGCTGGAGTAAAGCAATTAGGCTACTAGGTAAAAACTTCTTGTCAATTGTAATGGCATAAAAGTGTTCATAAGCGTTGGGCAACTCTTGATACACGCATAATTTACCTTGCGCTATTTCATCTTTAACGACAACCTCGGGCAGTACTGCTAACGCGCCACTATCACGAGCTAACAATCGCAGCATCGCCATATCATCGGTTTCTGCTTGTACATCCGGTGTGTATTGCCATGTTGCGCATAATGCATTGAATAATTTCCGTATTTCGGTATGTTTACTGGGCAGTACCCAACGCGTACTCTCGTACCCTGTCGGAAACTTATTGGATATGATTGAATCAGTTGGGCCCACAATAGCAAGTGGTTGCCTAGAAACCAATTGCGAGTGCCATTTCGGATCATTTGCTGTGGTACCAACAGCAACATTGGTAAGTACTAGGTCATACTCATGACTAGCTAATCCATTGAGTAAGTTGCTAATATTATCCGCTGATAAAGAGAAACTTACATTGGAGTTTGCCAATAATGGTGAGACGAAATGTTCAATAAAATTGCGCGATAAATTAGTCAGCACGCCAATAGATAAGTGCTGATTTGTCTCTACAGCCCCTTTTTTTAAAAATAACTCCAGTTCATCGCCTTTTTTAAAAATATCATCAGCATAAGAGAGAACTTTTGAGCCCTCAGGAGTTAGTTTTAGCTGTCTACCAACTCTTTCAAACAATTGTATATCCAAATTATGTTCTAGCTGCTTAATTTGCGCTGAAAGTGCGGATTGAGATACATGTAAGGATTTTGCTACTTGCGTTAAGTTGCCAGACAAGGCAACGCGCCAAAAATAGTACAAATGATGGTAATTAAGGCGGCTCATATCAATAATTGTTAATCAAAACAGAACGTATTGTTAGTTTATATCTATTATAATTATGTAAAAAGCTTTGGCATACTTTTTATACCATTTCAATTAGAGTGATGATTCATGCCAATGCACACAATACATCTATTAAGTATTCCAATATTGTTGGTTATAGCTGCAGGATTGCTGAAAATTAGGCGCATTAACCCTGGCCATATTTTGACAGGTATTAACTTCTTTATTGCGTTTCAGTTTGTAGTGATTGCTACAATGATGATGTTTTTTGAACCTCAACAGAGCAAGTTAGTTAACACCAATATATTAAATTTGTTAATGCTGTTATTGGTAATGGGAATTGGCTTTATTGTTACTAAATTTGCTAAAAATTACATGCAAGCAGAAGTTAATGCTTCGAACTTCTGGTGCTGGTTGCTACTAACACTTGCAGCGGTAATTTGTGTTGTAATAACGAATCATTTGGTGGTTTTACTGGTTGCTTGGGCGGGTATTAGCTTATCTCTGCATCGATTATTGACCTTTTATCCCGAACGATCACGGGCATCACTTGCGGCACATAAAAAGTTTTTATTGGCACGATTAGCAGAACTACTCCTTGCCAGTGCTATTGCATTACTCTATTCACAACATCAAACGTTTTTTATTAGTCAGATATTAACGCATTTTAAAAACGTTGCGATGCAACCCGAGTTGTCATTGACGTTATCTGAGCAAATAGCAGCAGCGCTTTTGGCGCTTGTTGCTTTAATAAAGTGCGCACAATTACCTGTTCACGGGTGGCTAATGCAAGTGGTTGAAGCGCCAACGCCAGTCAGTGCGCTATTACATGCAGGTATTATTAATTTAGGTGGGTTTTTATTACTATTATTTGCGCCACTAATGATGCAAGCAATTGTTGCAAAATGGTTGATCCTGCTGGTTGCTGGTTTTACAACTGTGATTGCTGCATTAGTGATGACAACACGCGTCAGTATTAAAGTGCGTTTGGCTTGGTCTACCACAGCACAAATGGGCTTAATGCTCATTGAATGCGCGCTAGGCCTCTACGAATTGGCATTGATGCATTTAATAGCGCATTCAATCTATAAGGCACATGCGTTTTTAGGATCGGGTAGTGCGGTATTTGATACGCTTCAAGCACAACTGGCGCCAGTAAAAAGACCAAGTTTATGGCAGTGGTGTGTGGCTTTAGTACTGTCGTTTGCTCTCACGGCTAGCACATTATCGATAACGCAATACCAAGGCCCTTTTAGTGTATGGTTATTGATTGCATTTGCACTGTCTTCGCTGTTAGCTGAGCGTTTTAGTGAAAATCAAAACAGTCGGTTATGGTTGGTAATGCCTTTCGCGGCGCTGATTATGGGGTGCTACATTGGATTTAAGTGGCTCTTTTCTCACGTACTAGTGCTGCCTGCATCAGCATTAACGTCTTTTGGTAGTGCTGCAGATGTTTTTCTTAGCGTATTACTTTTAGGGTTATTTATCTTGTCGTTATGTTTGCAATATGCTGCACATAACCCATGGATTAAGCGCCTGTCAGTCAGTTTATTTGCTGGACTCTATCTCGATGAATGGTTAACCAAGCTAACACTAAAAGTTTGGCCAACAGAATTACCTAACGCAAAAGTCAAAACGCCCTTTAGGTCATTTTCTCAGCAGGAATCTTAACTATGAACATGAATACACTAGCGACTAAGCAATTGGCGCTAACAAAGTCACAATTTGATTCATTGTCAACCGCATGTAGCAAAATAGCGCCAACATGGCCATTGGATAAGCTTATTGCAGTTAACCCCTATTGGGAAATGCGAGATATGACATTTGAAAAAGTGGCAGCAAGGTTATCTACCTTAGCTGGCATAGCTTGCCAAATGCCTCGAGAGTACTACCGCTCACTTTATCAACAGGGGTTAATTTCTCAGACAAGCCTTGATAAGGCGAGAAAAGAACAAGCAAGTGATTTGACTCTAAAAGAGCTAATTGCTGAATTACACGAGCACAAAAATGTACAACAATGGCTACCTTTTGCTGCTTTGCTCGATAATGCTCGCGACTCACATAAAATGGGTTGGTGCCATGAAATTGTCCATCAAATTAGCCAGTTTTGCGCCGATTTTTATCGGCTAGAACAACAAACAAGAGAAGTGGATTGCCTTTACAGTCATTGGCTAACTGTGACACAACTCGATCGTGGGATCAGTATTGTGATGGATGAAGCACTGTTGCAAAAGCAATTTTTAGCTTTACCTCAAGATAAGTATTCACTGATTGCAATCGCAATTGATGAGCTAAATATCCCGATTGAAAGCTTAGAGTATTATGCTCATGCACTGCTTCTCGATATCAATGGTTGGGCTGCATGGGTTGCATATGAGCGTTGGCAAGGTCAATTATATGATCAAAATAAGGATGATATGCTAGCGTTAGTTGCAATACGCCTTTCATGGGAACTGGTTATTGCACGACATTTAAAGCTCACTAAACCAAAGATATTTTCAAAACTAAAAGCGCAATTTGATGAGTCATTAAACGCACTTCCTGATTTGTTAGCAATACATGAGAAGGCACAAGCGCCACTATGGGTCTGGGCAAAAGCGGCTGAATTGACTTATCAAGAGCAACTTAATCAACAATTAAATCTCGCAAATTCAGCGGTTAAAAGAAAACCTAAATTACAAGCCGCGTTTTGTATTGATGTTCGCTCTGAAGTGATACGCCGTGCACTTGAGTCACAAAGCAACGAAATAGAAACACTCGGCTTTGCTGGCTTTTTTGGTTTACCTTTAGAGCTTGCGGTAAATCAAAGCCCATTAAAACGTCCGCAATTACCTGGTTTATTGAAACCTATTATAAAGGTGAGCAGCATCGATGCTAAACAGTCTTTCGTGTCTCATAATCATCGTGCTCGATGGCAGCAATGGCAAAAAGGTGCAGTTTCAAGTTTCTCCATGGTTGAATCGGTAGGTGTACTCTATAGCTTTAAATTACTCGCTAATAGCCTATTTAATATCAACAACCCTCACCCTGTGCATCTGAACACTAATGTTAACGAGTGGGTTTTAGAGAATGAACAAGGTGTGCTTACATCTGAACAAAAAGCAGAGTTAGTAAAGGGTATTCTGCACGCAATGGGACTTAAAGACTTTGCACCTAAAGTATTGCTGGTGGGTCATGGTAGTCATACCGCGAATAATTTACATGCAGCGGGGTTTGATTGCGGGGCATGTGGTGGACAAACCGGCGAGGTAAATGTTCGTGTGTTGACGCATTTATTGAATGACAGTGAAGTGCGTAAAATATTGCTTGAAAAAGGAGTAAACTTAGGTGAAACCGAATTTATTGCAGCAATTCATAATACCACGACAGATCAAATAAACTGCTTTAGTCAGCTTAATGAACCTGACATTGAACACTGGCTATCAGCTGCATCGAATGCTGCAAGACGAGAGCGAATCAAAAAGTTACAACCAGAATTGGCAAATGAATCGGATAAAAAAATTGCCCATGCATTAATCAAACGCAGCCGTGATTGGTCTCAAGTGCAGCCTGAGTGGGGGTTGGCAAACAATGCCGCGTTTATTATTGCACCTCGCCATTGGACGGAAAATCTGAATCTTGAAGGCAGGAGTTTCTTGCATGACTATACTTGGCAAGCAGATACTGGCTTCGCAATTTTAGAATTGATACTGACTGCGCCTATGATAGTAACTAATTGGATCAATATGCAGTACAACGCTTCTGTATTCGATAACCACAAATTCGGATGTGGGAATAAGGTGCTTCATAATGCTGTGACAAACAATATGGGGGTATTTGAAGGCAATGGCGGAGATTTACGCATTGGTTTATCACTGCAATCATTGCATAACGGAAAACAGTGGATGCATCAGCCACAACGTTTGGCTGTTTATGTTGCAGCGCCGCAAGAGGCAATTGAAGAGATCATTAACACCCATGAGAATGTTCGTCAGTTAATTGATAATAATTGGCTCTATTTAAACCACTGGGATGGTTCAGGAAAGATAATACGTTACTACCGTGGTCAATGGCTGCCACAGACAAGTGCAAGATAATGCGAATTTATTTGGCAACAAAGCATCAAAAAGCCCCATTGATTGCGTCGGAATTGAGTTGTTTGAATATCGAAGTGATAGAGTGTAGTGATTTTGATACTGACGCTTTAGGCACTTTTACTGGTGATATTGAACGTACACTCACACCAGAAAAAGCTGCGTTAGTGAAAGCGCAAACAGCATGTGAACTGATGAATGCTGAATGGGGGCTTGGCAGTGAGGGCAGTTTTGGTGGAGGCCCTTATCCCGGAATAATGAATTGGAATGAGGAAATACTCTGTTTGTACCATCGTACGACGAAGCAAACAGTTTATGCCAAGGCCTGTGGTCCAAGCCTAATTGAAGCAATTAATGCGAACTCTTTAATTGAATTGGAAAGGGCATTAACAAAACACAGTAAGCAATATTGGATGTTAGCGCACCGAGATTGCACTTACAAAGGCTTATCGGCAGAGCAAGTCATAGACTTTTGCCTGCAGAATAAGATGACATTTCCGCTCTGTTTGACGCCAGATCTGCGTGCAATGCATAGCCCTGAAAGGCAAATGATGATAAGAAAGGCCGCTCAAGATTTGGTACTGCGGATGCAGTCATGTTGCCCTAAATGTAATGCAATGAATTATGTAATTAAAAAAGCTGAAAAAGGTCTGCCTTGTCGACAATGTCATTTACCCACTCAAAGAATAAAATCATATCAAAAGCACTGTGATGAATGTGATTGGCAAGAAATATTATTCGCTGATAATAATCAAGCAGATCCCATGTATTGCCAATTATGTAATCCTTAAGTAGAAACTATGACTAAGTTTAAAAAAACAAACTTACTTTCAGGCGATAAAGCGATTGTAAGAGCCCTGACGTTACTAGAAGCAGGGCAATGTGTGGCGCTACCAACCGAAACTGTATACGGTTTGGCTGCAGACGCAACTAATGAGCTTGCGCTGGAAAAAATATTTACAGCGAAAGGTCGGCCAAAGAATCA
>NZ_JBFKMX010000138.1:0-9350 GCF_041629635.1 Pseudoalteromonas sp.
AGAAAGATCTGTGAATGGTGGGTCATGATGGACTTGAACCATCGACCAATGGATTAAAAGTCCACTGCTCTACCAACTGAGCTAATGACCCGCTCATAGATGCATTACGCAAAAAATAGAAAGTTCTTTGAATGGTGGGTCATGATGGACTTGAACCATCGACCAATGGATTAAAAGTCCACTGCTCTACCAACTGAGCTAATGACCCGCTCAAAGAGAAGGCTTAGAAGTGGTGGGTCATGATGGACTTGAACCATCGACCAATGGATTAAAAGTCCACTGCTCTACCAACTGAGCTAATGACCCGCTCTAAGCAAGTGCATTTCGAATGGTGGGTCATGATGGACTTGAACCATCGACCAATGGATTAAAAGTCCACTGCTCTACCAACTGAGCTAATGACCCGCTCAATTCCCAAAGGGAAGTACTCGAATTGCAAAATCTGAATGGTGGGTCATGATGGACTTGAACCATCGACCAATGGATTAAAAGTCCACTGCTCTACCAACTGAGCTAATGACCCAATCAGATTTTTGCGCAGCGTTTTTGCCTTTCGTAACAAGCGGCTGCGGGCGCTTATAATACTTATTTAAAAAATGAGTGCAACCTAAAATTACAGTTTTTTTAAGTTTTATTACTCAGTTGGCTAATTTTATACCAACATCTTAAGATTAGCCTAATAAGTGATTATGTTTTCACTTTTCATTTACAAAAAATGAATCTGGCGAGCCTTAATTAAGACTCGCTAGTTTTTCAACCGCTAGTTTTGCTGGGGTTGAATCTGGGTATTGTGCAACCAAATCATTTAAGATTTTTTTCGCACGTGCTGTTTCGCCTTCTTTAATGTAGGTCGTTGCCAGCTTTAACATTGCATCTGAGCGCTTATTTGAATCTGGAAACCCATTTACTAAGCTCTCAAAGTGCGAAAGTGCGCCTTTACTATCATTTTTAATCGTCAACAATTGCCCCAACCAATAATGCGCATTTGGTACATATACTGATTCTGGGTAATTCTCTAAGAACGATTTAAATTCTGGGATAGCCGCATCATAGCGCTTATCTTGCATAATTAACTGCACAGCACGGTCATAAGCATCATTTTCATTTAAATTGCTGCTCATTGTACCTGCGGTGCTATTTGTTAGGGTGTCATTAACAGGTGTTGTCGTTGTGAAACTGCTTGAAACTCGCGTTTCAATTTCTTGGTATAACTCACGTTGACGCTGTAACACTTTTTCTAACTGGTAGCCCTGCTCTTCAGTAATACCGCGCAACTGGCTCACTTCTTCTTGCAGAGATTCTAATTGCTGTTGCAGCTGTAAAAACTGCACATTTCTGTTTGCAACCATGCGTTCTAAAGTTTGTAAGCGAGTTTCAAATGCCGTAGACGACATACTTGAGCTTGCACCTACCTCAGAAACAGGAGCGGGAGCAGCCAATAACTGACTGCTCCCGCTAAGTAACATGGTTGCCAAAATAACTTTCGGCTTAATCATATTAACTTCTATATTAGTATACTAAAACTGCGCGGCGGTTTTTCGCGAAAGCATCTTCAGTACGCGTCTTAACCATCGGCTTTTCTTCACCGTAGCTAACGACTGAGATTTGGCTTTCAGCAACACCTAGGCTTTGTAGGTATTTAGCAACTGCTTGACCACGACGCTCACCTAGTGCGATGTTGTACTCAGGTGTACCGCGCTCATCAGCGTGACCTTCAACAAGTACTTTTACACTTGGGTTCTTAACTAAGAAATCAGCGTGTGCTTGAAGTAACTCAACATAATCACTACGTACTGTTGATTTGTCAAAGTCGAAGTATACGATTTGCTCTTGGCGAAGTGCTTCGTATTTTTCAGCAAGAATTTCTTCTGGCGTTTTTTCTTTTACAACAGTCTCAACTTGTACTGTTTCTTCTTGGCCTTGGTTGCTTTGGTTCGCAGATGTATCTTCTTCAACTGTTGAAGACGAGCTACACGCAGCTAACGTCATTACAGGCACTGCAATGAGTAGGCTTTTTAGTAGTTTGTTAAGTTGCATTGAGTTGATTCCTTTTTTAAAAGTCTAACCTGTAATCTTTACAAAAATGGCGACCATGCAGGTGCCTTAACTTCACCTTCCGCAACAGGAAGACGAGCTTTAAACCGTCCATCCATTGATACCAATGCGAGGACCTGTTTATTATTATGTAACGTACTATAGATAATCATTGAGCCATTTGGCGCAATGCTTGGCGATTCATCTAAGCGAGTACGTGTCAGTACGCTAAAGTCACCTGATTTTAAGTCTCTTTTAGCAATATGGTATCGACCTAATGTGCGGTTTACCATAACTAAGTTATTACCATCAGGCGTAATCGAACCCGCTAGATTCATATCACCATCAAAAGTAAGTCTTCTTTTCTTACCAGTTGCTAAATTTACGCTATAAATCTGAGCATTACCAGCCCTTTCAGATGTAAATATGATTTCTTTACCATTTGGATGCCAGCTTGGCTCAGTATCAATACTTCTATGTCTGGTAATGCGGCGAATTTTCCGAGTTTTCAAGTCTAAAACATAGATTTCGGTTGCACCATTTTTGTCTTTTGATAGTACCATCGCAAGCTGAGTACCATCAGGTGAAAACTTAGGAGCCCCATTAATCCCCTTATAAGTAGTTAAGCGCTCACGCTTACCAGTATAAATATCTTGAATGTAAATTTGGCTTTGACGGTTCTCGAAAGTAACATACGCTAATTTAGTACCATCTGGTGACCATGTTGGCGACATAAGAGGTTCTTTTGAGCGTAATAATGTTTGCTCGTTATAACCATCATAATCAGCAATCACTAACTGATATGGGCGCTCTTCATTTTCACGTACAATTACATAGGCAATTTTAGTTAAAAACGCACCACGCTCACCCGTTAATGCTTCGTACACCACATCACTTATACGGTGACCATATCGACGGAAGCTGTCGCTCCCAATTACCGTTTGACGTGCATCTAGAATATGGTCTTCAGAGTTTACTAACCGCCCTTGACTTAAAATTTTAGTATCACCGCCGGTGATTTGACCCCGAATCACATCGATAAGTTGATAACTCACTAAGTAGCGCGCACCTATTTGCTCAGTAATGGTACCCACCAAAATTGCCTCAACACCTTCAGACACCCACGCACTGTAATCTACTTCAGTATCATTGCTTGGGCGCTGTGGCATGTTCATTGCTGCAACAGGGTTAAAACGGCCACTACGACGTAAATCTGCAATAATAACATCGGTAATTTCATTTGGTGCTTCACCTGTACCGTTATATTTAAATGGCACGATCCCAATCGGGCGCGCTGAATCCACACCTTCGGTAATTACAATTTCAAGAGCGGCATTCGCTGCTGCACTAACAAAAAGTACTGCGGCAAAAACCCATTTTTGCAATGCGCTAATCATGTTATCCCTTAAATATCTGGTTGAATGGTTAAATTAATATTTTTTAGCTGTTCAAACACAGCTTTATCTTTAGAAACAGGCAGTGTATCTGCACGCCTTACAGCCCGTATTGTGGCGTCACAAACTTGTTTATCTCCACTTAGCGCTTCCACTTGGGTAACAAAGCCATTAAATGCAAGACGCAAATTCAAACGACACTCTTTACCTTTCATTTTGTCGTCTAATAATAAGTTTTGCTGGATTTTCGCCGTAATCAGTGCCGTGTATTTTTCCACTTCAGAGAGCACTTGTGCTTGTTTTGCACGACTACGTGCCGCAGCTTCAGCAGCCAATTGCTCCTGCATCATTTTTTCAGCGAGTGCTTTTTGATGTGCTGCTTCTGCATCAGCTTTGCGTTTTGCTTCCGCTTTTTTCAGTTTCTCTTCTTCAGCTTTGCGTTTTTTTGCTAATTCTTCAGCTTTCTTTTTCGCATCAGCGGCTTTCTTCTGCTCAGCTTGTTGCTTTTTCTTCGCTTCACGCGCAGCAGCTTCTGCCTTTTTCTTTTCTTTTTCTTTGCGAATACGTTCTTTTTCTAATTTAGCGATACGCCTAGCTTCTTCTTCACGTTTCTTTTTCGCATTGGCAGCACGGCGCTCTAAATCACGAATACGTTTAGCTTCAGCTGCTTTTTTGTCCGCTTCTTGCTTTTTAAGCTCATTGATACGTTTTTCAACTGCTTTAGTATCAACGGATACCGCCTCAACAGCTTTTTGCTCTGGTTTATTTGGTGCATTGAGTGTTACTTCCATCACTTGCGGCTTTGACGGTTTTAGTAACCCACCAATAACAAAAGCCACAATAATGGCAAGGTGCAGCAATGCAGATTTGATAAGAGCCGATTTAAGGTCGTTCTTCATAATTACTGCTCAAATGACTCCGTCATTAATCCAACCGACGGTACGCCCGCTCTTTTAAGAAAGTCCATTAGCAGCAGTACTTCTTGGTAAGTTACCTTACCGTCTCCTTTTAACATCACCGGCGTTTTAGGGTCTTTATCTAAAGCAAGTTTAACTTGTGCTGCAATATCAACCGCTTCCATCGGTGCTTCAGGATCAATACCAATGCTTGCATAATAATTCCCATCGGCATCAATCGATACCACAATTGGTGGAGCTTCTGTCGCTTCGACAAGTTCAGACTCTTCCATTTTAGGTAAATCGACTTTTACGCCATGGGTAATTACCGCGGCAGTTGCCATGAAAATAATAAGCAATACCAACATGACATCAATGTATGGAACAACGTTGATTTCGGCGACGGGGCGACGTTTCTTACGTTGATACATTATTTCGCATCCACATTTGCCACAGCTTGACGGTGAAGAATATTAGAAAATTCTTCCATAAAATTACCGTAAGATGATTCTACTTTTTCAACTGTGTGAGAAAAACGGTTAAATGCAATAACAGCAGGAATAGCGGCAAATAAGCCCATTGCGGTTGCAATAAGTGCTTCAGCAATACCAGGCGCTACCATTTGTAAGGTGGCTTGCTTTACTGAGCCAAGTGCAATAAAGGCGGTCATAATACCCCATACTGTACCGAATAGGCCGATATATGGACTGATTGAGCCAACTGTCGCTAAAAACGACAAACTTGATTCTAATTTTTCTATTTCTCTTGAGAGCGTTACTCGCATCGCACGGTGTGTGCCCTCTAAAATTGAACCTGGCGACGCATGATTATTTTTGGCAAGTCGCGCGTACTCTTTAAAACCTGCTGTAAACATAGCTTCAAGACCATCAACTTCATTACGTGCAGAAAGCTCCGCGTAAAGCTTACTTAAATCAACACCCGACCAAAATTTATCTTCAAATTTTTTAGCATTTGTTTTTGCTGCAGTGAGCGCCTTACGACGTTGAATGATCATAGCCCATGAAAAAATAGACATTAATACTAATGTCAGCATCACCAGTTGCACCACAAAACTAGCTTTAAGTATTAAGTCAAAAATTGAGATTTCGGTGGCCACTGCTCACTCCTGAAATTGTTGATAGTCAAGGGTTAGTTCGCTTGATGCTTTGAAAGTTCCCTCATAGCATTAGATTTAGTTTAACCATACTAATACATGCATACAATGGCTATGCCATAAGAATTGCATTAACTGAACAAAAAAAACACAAAGATTCAATTCCCCCTACTAAATGATGACTTTTTACTAAATGAAACTTAAATAAATCCAGCGTTTATTCAATTTCAGTGCATAAATAGGCAAAACTTACAAATAGGGGTATCACTAAAACAATAAAACTTATAGAGCAATTATCAGGCAATTTAATTTTTTTGTTTAAATACAATGCTATATAAGTTTACAAAAAATTAACTGGTGATTATCCGCACAACATTAACTTTCTTGATATTAGTTTTTTTAATCTGAAAAAATAATTTTTCTAGTTTGATGAAAATTTCATTCATGCGTAATATACATCCTGTAAACACGTGGACACGCACCCAATTGGTGCCAACCCTAGTTTCATATACACAGTGATTACTGATTTGTCATTGTGTAGCATTGTTATAATGCGTTCCCAGGATTACTTCCTTCAACTTGTTGTTTGCCCGCTCCCTAGCGGGCTTTTTTTTGCCAAAAATTTACCGAAACTTGTTTCTGTTTATTAAAAATAACAAAAAAGGCCGCAAAGCGGCCTTTTGTAAATAACTAGTGTTACACATCTTTTATTGGAAAACCAAAATGTTTATAAGCAAACTCTTGGGCTATTCGACCACGCGGGGTGCGTTGAATAAAGCCTTGTTGTATTAAGTATGGCTCAATGACATCTTCAATTGTCTCACGCTCTTCACCGATTGCAGCTGCTATATTATCAAGGCCTACAGGACCCCCCATAAACTTCTCGATTAGACAGAGTAAATATTTTCTGTCCATATAATCAAAGCCACTTTTATCAACATCAACCATATCAAGTGCTCTGCCAGCGACTTCGGCGGTTACGACACCATCCGCTTTAACTTCGGCATAATCACGTACTCGGCGTAATAACCGATTTGCAATGCGCGGAGTACCGCGTGCACGGCGAGCAACTTCAATTGCCCCTTCTTCTTCCATTTCTAGGGATAAGAAATCTGCTGAGCGCATTACAATATTTGACAAATCTTCAACTGAGTAAAACTCTAATCTCTGCACAATACCAAAACGATCTCTAAGCGGGGATGTCAGTGAACCGGCACGTGTTGTCGCCCCTACTAAAGTAAACGGGGGCAAATCTAACTTAATTGAACGCGCAGCTGGCCCTTCACCAATCATAATATCGAGTTGGTAATCCTCCATTGCAGGATAGAGAATTTCCTCAACATGTGGGCTTAAACGGTGTATTTCATCTATAAATAACACATCGTTCTCTTCTAAATTGGTCAGCATTGCTGCTAAATCACCTGCTTTTTCAAGCACTGGGCCTGATGTCGTTCTGATATTGACATCAAGTTCGTTAGCAACAATATTGGCGAGTGTGGTTTTTCCTAAACCCGGCGGGCCAAAAATAAGCAAATGGTCAAGCGCCTCTTCTCGAGAGCGCGCGGCTTCAATAAAAATTTCCATCTGCTCTTTAACATGAGGCTGACCACGATAATCTGAAAGCAATTTAGGACGTATGGCTCTATCGATGACATCTTCATTGCCTTTCTTATCGGGTTCAATCAATCTATCCGCTTCAATCATTTTACATCATTGCCTTAAGTGCTTCTTTGATGAGCACTTCACTGGTATGCCCTTGGCCATTAATTGCTTTAACGGCTTTTTCAGCTTGGTTCGCTTTATAACCAAGCGCCATTAATGCAGCGATTGCATCATCCTGTGCATTGCCTTTCACTGCTGGGTCTTCCTGAATCTCTAAAATGGCACCATCTGTATATGGTGTAAACAGATCCATTCCCCAGTCTTTTAAACGATCTTTCATTTCCAGCACTAAACGTTCTGCCGTTTTTTTGCCAACGCCCGGTAATTTAACCAAACTCGTTGCATCTTCATTGTGCACACACGCAACGAACTGCTCAGCCGACATACCCGAAAGAATTGCTAACCCTAATTTTGGTCCAACACCATTTGCTTTTAATAATTCACGAAATAACGCGCGCTCAGATTTATTATTAAAGCCAAATAGTAATTGTGCATCTTCTCTCACGACAAAGTGAGTATAAATAACCGCCTCTTCACCCTCTTTTGGTAACTTATAAAAGCACGTCATCGGCATATTCACTTCATAGCCCACACCACTTACTTCTAATAGAATTTCTGGTGGCTGTTTTTCAATTAAGATACCGCGTAATCGCCCTATCATCGTCTTAATCGTCCTCTTACTGTTTTACTTGCTTGGCCTGAGAGCTTTATTAAATGTTGCTGCGAATGACCATGACAAATTGCAATTGCTAATGCATCCGCGGCATCGGCTTGCGGTGTTCCAGGTAATTTTAAAAAACTTTTTACCATGTGCTGCACTTGAGACTTATCTGCTCCACCAGTTCCTACCACAGCTTGTTTAACTTGCCTTGCGGAATATTCGAATACATCCAATGATTGCAATGAAGCTGCAACCATTGCAGCACCGCGTGCTTGACCAAGCTTAAGTGCTGAATCGGGGTTTCTGGCCATAAATACTTGTTCAATAGCAAAACTATCAGGTTGGTATTGCTCAATCAGTTGCGTTACACCTTGGAAAATAATTTTTAGGCGTTCAGCCATGGGTTTTTCACCCATTTTAATACAGCCACTGCCCAAGTACTCAAACTTCATGCCTTGTTGTTTGATTAAACCATAGCCCGTAAAACGGGATCCTGGGTCGATACCAAGTATAATTGCCAATTCGCGCCTGCAAGGTTCTTTTTATAATTGCCTTATAATGACCAATAACTGTATGGATTACCAGTGCTAAATGGTAAATTCCACTTATCTGTTCATTTAATGACTGATTGCAACGAGTTGTTATAAGCTTTTCGCCAAAGCCATTCTACTGGGCCAACACTAAAAAGTTTCAAATAGATGCCCGCTAAAGCCAGCTGAACTAACGAAAACAATATGCACAAATACAAATAATCAATGCGTGTTGCTTCATTGACAAAATCAATATTGCTATATCTGAAAAAGATTGCAAACACTATGGATTGCAGCAGATAAAGTGAAAATGCCATGCGTCCTACGGGAGCAAACAAAGCTTTAAGAACTGACACTTTCTTAACTAATTTAATAATGATATGGACATATAAAAGCGCACAAAATAATGCAGATAAAGTCGCTAGCGCCATATTAAGCTCTGCAAGCGCCGGCCAATTTACTCGAATGACTGCGTCAGCAGTTGAAATAACCAATGTGACCACTACCACACTCGTTAATTGGAATTGAGATAAGCCATTGTTGAAAAAGTCTGAGCGATACAAATAAACACCGAATAACACAATCCCAGCGGTGACCCAAACAAAGCAAACCAGGCTAAAAACCAACATAATGACAGTAAAAATGATTTGTTGAATTAGTTGATTACCGTATCCTGATTGCCACTCGTCAAGTATTGCAAGATACTCTTCACTACCACGATAGATTGGCTCGCTTGGGATGAGTGAGAGTAGTATTAACACTACAAACCCAATTGCAAAATACGTTTTCGCTTTTTTTAGAATGATCGCTTGGTGATTGCCTAACTCTTTATAAACCAAAAAACCTGCTAAAGCGTAATTTATTAAAATGTCACCAGAAAAGATAAATACACTATGTACAACACCAAAAATCAGTAGCCATTTCAAACGTGCATTCAGTAGTGGTAATGCTTTATTTTGTCCGTGTTTATCGTACAAAATCGCAAGCCCCACACCAAATAACACACAGAACAAAGTGCGAAATCGCCCATCAATGAAAAAAGCATTAATTACTTCAATG
>NZ_JBFKMX010000139.1:0-9104 GCF_041629635.1 Pseudoalteromonas sp.
AGGTCAAATGTCCGTAACATCGAGTTTACGCTACTCCTAGCGAAGAAAAATCCATCGAAAACTAACTAACAGGTGATTTTTATTACAAGAAATGTTGAAATTACCTTAATACAACGACAAGTCAATAGTAATTATGATCACTGTAATATCACCCGCTAAAAATTTAGACTACGAAACACCTGCACCGAACAAAAACCATACTCAACCAGAGTTATTAAGTCATAGCCAAGAGTTGATTGAAGTATGCCGAACGCTTTCAGCACAAGACTTATCAAGTTTGATGAAAATCAGCGATAAGCTGGCAGGTTTAAATGTGGCACGATTTACCGAGTGGCAAACACCCTTCAATACCGAAAATGCAAAACAAGCTATTTTTGCGTTTAATGGCGATGTTTATATTGGTTTAGATGCAGCAACATTGAGTGACAGTGCGCTTGAGTATGCGCAATCGCATTTACGCATACTGTCAGGGTTGTATGGTATTTTGAAACCACTTGATTTAATGATGGCGTATCGTTTAGAAATGGGCACAAAGCTGGCTAATCCGCGTGGTTCAAATTTATATCAGTTTTGGGGAGCGGTCATTGCTGAAAAACTAAACCAAGTTTTTGCAGAGCAAAATACCTCCACATTAGTCAATTTAGC
Source organism: Pseudoalteromonas sp. (assembly GCF_041629635.1). GTDB lineage: Bacteria > Pseudomonadota > Gammaproteobacteria > Enterobacterales > Alteromonadaceae > Pseudoalteromonas. Next base: position 646 of record NZ_JBFKMX010000139.1, read on the forward strand.
CTCCAACGAATATTTTAAAGCGGTGGATAAAAAAGCACTTAAAGGTGAGATAATTACGCCAGTATTCAAAGATTGTAAAAATGGTCAATATAAAGTGATTAGCTTCTATGCTAAAAAAGCGCGAGGCTTAATGGCGCGTTATATTATGGAACAGCAAGTAACGACAATGGATAAGCTATTAGCGTTTGACGGTGCCGGTTATTACTACAGTGAAGAACACACTAAAAAAGCCAATGAACCTGTATTTTTAAGAGCAGAGCAAGCGTAAAAAACGCTTAGCTAGCTTGATACAATTTGGTTTCGCCCTTGCTGTTTTGCTTTATAGAGACGTTGATCGGCAATATCGAACAGGGTCTCGAGCTTTGGGGTAACAGGGCTAAACTCAACCACACCAATCGACACTGTCATAGTAAATGCAGCATCTGGCAACTGGATTTTTGATTCAGCCAGATTGCTTCGAAGTGATTCGGCTTTATCTGCAGCTGAAGACAGTGCAATATGCGGTAACATCACAATAAATTCTTCATCACCCCAGCGAGCAAAAAGATCGGACTCACTTTAGTTTTGATTTACTAATGCAGAAAATTGCCTTAAAGCTAACTCACCGACATTATGCCCATATTGATGATTTACTTTTTTAAAGTGATCAATATCAAACATTAAAATACAAAATCGAAGTTTATTCTTTTAATTTTTCAGTCGTTTTATTTATAAAATACCATCGGGTAAAAGCATCTGTAAGAGGGTCTGTTGTTGCTAGTTTAATGAGTGTATTTTTTTGGGGTGAAGAGTTAATAGCCACATACCAATGCCAATTTCAATAAGCAATAAACCAAATATTTGAAGTATATCTTCTATCACTAATGTGACAAGCCAAGTCATAACAACTCATTCATCGAGCGTATTTGTATAAAGTGCACTGAAAAGTAATGAAAAACCTACATAAAGAATTAGATTATGTCGTTCATCATGTTTTACACGATTAAGGTAAAATATACTTACAAGCACAATACTGACCATAATTAGTTCGAAGGAAAACTGAGAAAATCGATATTACTGAGGTTGGAAAATAACTAAAAAGTGATAGTTGGTGAGATAAGTAATAGAGTTAGCACAAAAATCGACATATTAACGCTAGATCACTTTTGGATATACTAGGATTAACCGCCAAAACAAGATTAACAAGTCAAATTGGCGAGATTACAAAGTAGTAGCTTCTACATTGAGCTTTTGCACAAGTTGATTATAAGTAGAAAGGTGGCTTGGTAATAATTTTGTGAATCTCACCTTTGATAAGTGTTGCTTTGCTACCTTATGATAATTAAGCGTTTCGTTAATCTCAGCTAATCGCAATTGAAAAAAGGAAAAATTAGGACTTTCCTCGCTCTTGAAATAAGTTATTGCATTGCGATAGGTTTGATTGGCTATTTGTAATTGACCAACTAGCTGGTAGGTTCTGGCTAAGTTCCCAATCGCCATTGTAATGTTTTCTGTAGAGTTGAGTTGATGTGCCCAAAAAACTGCACTCTTACGATGTGGTATGGACTCTAATAACTGATTTTGCAAGTACAGGGCATTTGCTAAATTGGCGTAAATTTCATGCTGTAATTTGGCGTCCTTACTTTTTCTATATTTTTGTGCTAACCGGCTAAACATACTAACCGCTTTATCTTTATCACCAAACACCATTTCTAAGTTAGCAATTTCCACAGCACGTAATGGGTTAGGAAAACTATCAAAAGTCGCATTTACTAGAGTGAGAGCTTTTTTTGAGTATTGTTGTGCCTTATCTTTTTCACCGTAAATACCTAATGCTTTTGCGGCATAAAAATAAAGCTGAGTTTGAAATGAAATGGGATGCTGGTGTTCAGCATTAATATATTGCTCCGTTAGCTTTTTTAGGGTGAGTAAATTTGTAGTTTCATAGAGAAAATCAAGGTAATGTGCTGTAATAAAATACCAATCTGTGCTGTATAGCGAATACTCACTTTGTTCTTTTAATAATTTTTCACTGCAATCAAGTACCGGCAATGCAAGGCAGAAATCTTCAAAGTTATGCATGTTATCAGCAGCTGAGAGTTTTGTGCAAAGCAACAATAAGCTTGCCAATGTATAGTTTAAAATTTTCATTATTTTTATAATTGCGCCACTTTCGCAAGTTGTCACGGCTCTGGTTATTCTAAGAATTACTGTTCTGCAATTCAATTGATTTCTACTTAAGATAGTAGTGCATTTGTCCAGAATTGTTTTTTTATGCATATTGTGGATAATGTATACAAAAATTAAATTATTAACTTATCTTAATGAAATTTCTAGTCGCATCGATTCTAATGTGTGTTAGCTTTCAGGCTATTTCTGCATCGCAACTCGACCGTGTGGGCGAGCCAAAATTGGCAAAATCTTATGACAAATACGGTAATCAACAAGCAAACCCATTATTTGACCTTGGTAGCTGGCATGGATTTTTACAACCAGAACATGAAAGTGCAGGTGGATTTGCGGGGCCTGCCATTGTGTTTGAAGAGTACACCCTTTATTTTGCTGAATATGTTGAGATGTTATCTGTAGCTGTTGATGGTGGTGATTATCAACGTCTTTCAGAATTACCAAGTACCATTTCCAGCGAGCTTGGATATTACAAACAAACCTTTACCACAAACACATTTAGCATCGATATTTACTTAAGCTTTGTATCAGCGCGAAGTAGTGTGATTGATACACGCATTACTAATTTAACCGAAAAGCCGCTTAATCTTTCACTAAAGTGGCAAGGGCAACTTACAAAGCATTGGAAAAGCAAAGATGATGATTACATTTGGCAAGTAACACCACAAACCTCAGAGCAAGCAATTGCATGGCAATTTGGCCAAGCACGTGACACTTGGCACAAACTTAATGACAGCACCGCGCGATTTAAAATTACGCGTTCAATTGCCTCAAAATCAGTTTTTAATCCTATTGAACAAAGTTACAGAAGTACAAGTGCATTAACGGTTTCGCCTGCAAATTCAAAGTTACTGACTACAGTGCTCAGTTATACCCATAATCAGCCAGAAAGCGACGGCGAAGATGTAAAAATAATCGCTTGGTTAAATAGTAAAAAGCCCGCCTATCTCAATGCGAAAACCAGATGGCGGTCAATTGCAAATAAACTATCAAATCAGCACAGCGAACAAGCAAAGTGGTTAGCAATAAAGTCGCTAGAAACCTTAGTTGGTAACTGGCGTAGCCCAGCAGGGGCAATTAAACACAATGGCATAACTCCATCTGTTACAGCGCGTTGGTTTAATGGTGTATGGGCGTGGGACAGTTGGAAGCATGCTTATGCCCTTGCAGAGGTGATGCCGGAACTTGCTAAAGATAATGTACGCGCCATGTTTGACTATCAAATAACGGACAAAGATACACTTCGTCAGCAAGATGCGGGGATGGTGATTGATGCGGTGTTTTACAACTACGCAAAAGCGCGCGGTGGCGATGGCGGTAATTGGAATGAGCGTAATACCAAGCCTCCACTGGCATCTTGGGTGGTTTGGCAAATTGTGTCAAAAACCAATGATGAAGCGTTTTTGGCTGAAATGTATCCGAAATTAAAAGCATACCATGAATGGTGGTATTTAAATCGCGATCATAATGGCAATGGTTTAATTGAATATGGCGGCACGGTTGATGATACACATACCACAAAAGAGGGGGAGATGCGTTTCTCAGTGCAAGCAACTGCGCAACTGACTGTTTTGGCATCGTGCAAAAAAGGGAAAGATAATTGGTATTTATGCAGCGGCAATGAGTTGTATTTAAGTTTACTTGATAACAGCCAAATTAGTGCGTTTGATATCCCTGTGCAACATGCTGCAGGTTGGGAATCAGGTATGGATAATGCGGCGCGTTTTGGTTTTATTTCAAATGAGCAGTTTAAAGAATATGCCAATCAAACTTATAAAGACGATATGGTAAAAGCGAAGGCTGATTGGCAAGTTCAGATTTTTGAAAACATACGTAATGGAGAACTGGTTGGTTATTCAATTAACCAAGAATCTGTAGAGCTTAATAGTTATCTAGCAATGGAAAAACGCCAACTTGCGCAAATGGCAAAACGATTAGGTAACAACCAAGATGCACAAAAATACCAAGCAGAATATCAAACCTTAAAAGCACGTATTGATGCGTGTTTTTACGATAGCACAACTGGCTTTTACTATGATTTAGCCATTGAGAATAGTCAGCAGTCAACGAGTGAATGTAAAGGCAAGTTGTTAGTGCATCGCGGCAAAGGCCCTGAAGGTTGGGCCCCGTTATTCAGCCAAGTTGCAAGTACAGAAAATGCTAAAAGTGTTATAAATACCATGCTTAGTAAACACGAGTTTAATACCTATGTGCCATTTCCTACCGCTGCTATCACAAACCCCGCATTTGGCGCAGATGTTTATTGGCGAGGCAGAGTGTGGCTTGATCAAGTGTATTTCGCACTCAGTGCACTAAGTCATTATGGCTATAAAAAGGACGCGCAGCAGCTTTTACAAAAGCTGATTAGTAATAGTAAAGGCCTTAGCGATAAAGAAAGTATTCGAGAAAACTATCACCCCTTTACTGGTGAGCAGCAAGGCGCAACAAACTTTAGTTGGAGCGCCGCACATTTAATGATGATGTTGGATGAAATTGGTTTGCCTGAAAGCTCGTTAGATCAACATTAAAAATATACTTGTTCAGTTTTCGGTTGAGTGAAATGTTAGCCTTGGTTACGCTTGGCTAAAATCATCAAATGATTGGCTTTATGAAAATTACCCAACCTGAAAAAATTAGCGAGTATTACCAAGCATTGGTAGATAAAAACAGTCAATATCTTGGCTGTTTTTATGCCTGTGTTACCAGCACGCAGATTTTTTGTATCGCGACTTGCAGTGCACGCAAACCAAAAAAAGAAAATGTTGAATTTTGCTCTGAGGTAAAAGATGCCCTTGATGCGGGCTTTCGCCCGTGCAAAGTCTGTAAGCCAACACAAAATGCCCATTCAATGCCAGAGCCAGTTTCTACAGCGTTAAAATTGCTAGCGCAAAAAGGTCAAGAAAAGCTTTCAGACTACCATTTAAAAGAGGCTGGAATACAGCCTGAGCTGGTAAGGCGTTGGTTTAAAAAACACTATGGCATGACGTTTCAAGCTTATCAGCGCATGGTGCGGATAAATACCGCTTATCAAGAAATTCAAAATGGCAAGCAACTGATTGATTCGGCTCTAGATTCAGGTTTTAACTCATTAAGCGGGTTTGCTTACACCTTTAAAAAAGCCACAGGCCTTAACCCAAGTAAAAGTAAAGAGAAGCAAGTTATCTTAATTTCGCGCCACACCACGCCCATTGGCCCAATGTTTATATGCGCAACCAATAACGGGATATGTCTTGTCGAGTTTGTTGACAGACGTATGTTAGAAACGGAATTTAACGATTTACAAAAGCGTCTAAATGCGGTGATTTTGCAAGGCGAAAATGATCATATTAAGCAGTGTAAGTTAGAGCTGAGTGAATATTTTGCGGGCAAGCGCAAGGAGTTTAGCGCTCCCCTTGATTTACCTGGTACTGAATTTCAACAAGGCGTGTGGCAAGGGTTACAAGCTATTCCATATGGTGAAACACGCAGTTATTCAGAGCAAGCAACTGCACTCAATAACGCTAAAGCGGTACGTGCTGTCGCCACTGCAAATGGTATGAACCGGGTTGCGATTATTGTGCCGTGTCACCGGGTGATTGGTAAAGATGGGTCACTTACAGGTTACGGTGGTGGCTTAGAGCGAAAGGCGTGGTTATTACGCCATGAAGGTGCTGATTTTAAAGAATAAAAAAGCGGTGATAACACCGCTCTTGTAAGGCTACTTCTTTTTCGCTTTTTTCTTGGCTTTCTTTTTCGCCTTCATTTTTTCTGGGTCTTTTTTCTTTTTCGCCGGCAATTTCGCTTCTTTGTGCTTTGGCTCTAAGCCTTTAATTGTACGGCGTTTAAGTTTTTGCTCTGTGTAGCGCTCAACTTTTGCCAAAATTTCCACGTCATGAGCTTCAACAAACGAAATCGCAGTGCCTTTTTTACCAGCACGGCCTGTGCGGCCAATACGGTGTACATAAATATCGGCAGTGCGGGGCATATCAAAGTTTATTACGTGGCTAATATCAGCCACATCGATACCGCGTGCGGCAACGTCGGTCGCAATGAGTACGTTTGTACGGCCTGTATCAAAGCTTTTAAGTGCGGCTAAACGTTTATCCTGAGGCATTTCACCACGCAGCCAAGTGGTTTTAATGTCTTTCGCGAATAACTCGCCAACTAGCTGCTCTAAACGCTCACGTGTTTTAACAAACACAATGGCCTTTTCAACGTCTTCCGATTTTAAAATCGCTTCTAGCTGTTCCACTTTATGTTCGCGGTTATCAGATAAATGCACCCATTGGTGGATTTTGCCTTTTTCACGGCGCGATGGGGTTGCCTCTAAAAGTGCTGGATCATTTAAAATGCGCTCAGCAAATAGCTCAACGCTGTCGCCCTCTAGTGTGGCTGAGAATAAGAAGCACTGTTTACGGTTTTTAGCTTCATCGCAAATACGCAGCATTTCCTTACGAAAACCCATATCTAACATACGGTCGGCTTCATCAAGAATTAGTACTTCAACATCTTCTGCGTGGAAGTTTTCTGAATTTAGATAATCCATTAAACGACCAGGCGTAGCGATAAGGATGTCGTTATTTTTTTCAAAAATTTCTTTATGGCTCCCGTAGTTAATACCACCGGTTACCACACCAATTTTAAGGTGAGTTTGTGCAGCGAGGGCATTTGCTTGTTCATACACTTGATAAGCTAGTTCACGTGTTGGTGTCATAATAAGTACGCGCGCAAAACCTGGATTACGCCTAGGGAAATCAATTAGATATTGCATTGAACCAAGTAAAAACGCAGCGGTTTTACCAGTACCGGTTGGTGAACTTGCTAAAATATCGCGACCTTTCATCGCTGCAGGAATAGCGAGCGATTGAATGCTAGTCGGTTTATCAAAACCCATTTTTTCAATGGCGTTTAATAATTTTGGATCAAGATCTAGGTCAGCAAAGTGCATAAGGAAATAAACATAAAGGAAAATTAGCTGTATTATACACCGAATCAATAATAGGGTCTGCTTATCTTTATTTAAATATTAATAAAGAACAACACACCCTCAAGCAGAGGGTATTTTACCGCAATGTCGGGTTTTACGTTTAAGCAGTTTCATATTAACCACGATAAATGTGCCATGAAAGTGGGCACAGACGGTATTTTGTTGGGCGCTTGGGCAACCCTTGAGGGGGCAAATACTGCGCTTGATATTGGCACGGGCACGGGGCTAATTGCCTTAATGCTTAAGCAACGTGCGCCTAGTTTAGTTATCACTGCCGTTGAAATTGATAATGATGCATTTTTACAAGCGAAAGAGAATATTTCTGACTCACCTTGGCAAGACCTAAACTTGTGGCAAGGCGATATCAATGAATTTCAAGCAAATACAGTGTTTGATCTAATTGTATCAAATCCGCCATTTTTTAATGATTCACTTAAAAGTGAAAATGCACAGCGAATGACGGCACGCCATACGGATGCTTTATCGTTTGATAGTTTATGTGCTAAAGCGGCGAGTTTATTAAGCGAAAAGGGCTGGTTTTGTGTGGTATTACCAACAACTGAATTAAGCCGATTTGAAAGTGCAGCAAATAACGCTAATTTAACGGTTATTAAAAAGCTGTGGGTATTCACTAGCAAAAAGAAAGCAGCAAAACGTGTGTTACTGTGTTTATCTCACAATGATGAATTGCAAACCTTGGTTGAAGAAAATTTGGTTATTCACGATGAAGGTGGAGAGTACAGCACAGCCTTTAAAGCACTGTGCCGTGATTTCTATTTGAACTTTTAAGGAAAAAAGTTATAGCGTTTCAGCGTATTCTGTCATCACTTGCTCAACCCAAGTTGCAATGCGCTCATCACTTTTTTCGTACTGGCTGTCTTCATCAAGTGCCAAGCCTACAAACTGTGTGCCATCTTCCGTTAACGCTTTCGACGCTTCAAACTCGTAATCATCTGAATTAGGCCAATAACCTAAAAAGGTCACGCCTTGAGGTTTTATTTTGTCGTGCAGCATGCCTAATGCATCTTGGAACCATTGGCCATAGCCTTGTTGATCGCCCATGCCAAACAGTGCAATGGTTTTACCGCTTAAATTCACTGACTCAATGTCATCCCAAATTGATTCCCAATCTTCTTGTAACTCGCCAAAGTCCCAAGTAGAAATACCAAATATTAAGAAATCGAATTCTTCTGCGTTTTTCAGTGGCTCGTCTTTAATATTGTGAAGTGAAATGATGTCTTCACCGATAATTTGCTGAATCTTTTCTGCAGCCATTTCGGTGTAACAGGTTGTAGAGCCAAAAAATAAACCAATTTTCATATTAAAT
>NZ_JBFKMX010000140.1:0-9102 GCF_041629635.1 Pseudoalteromonas sp.
AGCGGTCGAGCAAGCCATGTAGGCATGGGTGAATAGCGTCTTGAGACGAACGAAGTTCGGCTAGCTATGAACGCGAGAAAAGGACTTCGAGCTGGAAAGCGTGCAAGGATGTTTAGCGCGTTGCTTCATGGCGCTTATGTTCATATTTAAATTATGTTTGAAGAATCAGTTTGATTTTGGGGCGCCGAGGGATTCCAAAGGGAAGTCGGCGCTTTTGAGATTAACGTTAAAATTCATCCTTGAAGCTGGGTTACATCGGTCATCCCTGACCTCATTTCAAAGCACTGCGAAACTTCGTTTCGGTTGCTTTTCATCTTTTGCTGCTGTCGCCAGCGCGACAAATACACTAACAGATATATACGATTGCATCTGTAGAAAGCATCTTATCAGTTATAGAGCAAAATGAATGGCGCTAGATATAAAGCACGGACGCTACTATCGCCAGCGCGACAAACATACTTTCAAGTATAAAAAGCTGTTAAGAATAAGATCTCAAGTAAAATACGCTGCTAAAGTAGATACGACAATCACAATTCCCTCTCATAATGCACTGCTGGAATATCCCCTAGCGGATCACTATGCATATACTCTTTCACAAACCTCATACCAAGCTTTTCCATTACCGCAATCGAGCCAAGGTTTTCTTTCACTGCGATAGCACAAATACATGTATATTCTGGCATTAATTTTATTTGTTCAATTAATGCCTTAGCCGCTTCGGTTGCATACCCTTTACCCCACGAGCTTTGTTTAAAACGCCAGCCTAGTTCAAGGTTATGCCACTCGGTATCCGCTTCATCATTAAAGAAATGCATTGGCCTTACTAAAATCCAACCAATAAATTCACCCGACTCTTTAATGTTAACTTTCCAAAGGCCCCAGCCTTTTTCTTTATTGGCATATTTAGCCATGCGCGGTAAAAAAATGGTTTTCTTTTCTTCCATGGTGGTTGGTTTACCATCATTAAGGTGCTTCATCACTGCAGGGTCTTGGTCGAGTTGGTATAAATCATCGATGTCATCTTCGGTGATAAACGCATAATTAAGGCGACTAGATGTTGGTTGCATTTGAGTACTCCTGTCATGAGAAAAAACCGATTAATAACGCTATTTATTAGAGCGTATTGATCTTTGGGGTCTAAATTCTGTTCAAATCCAAAGCGTTTTGATCGCGGCGTTGCTTTGTAGGCCTAGCGGGCTAAGTCAAGAAGCAACAACAAAGAACAAAACGCTTTGGGTTGAACCTGTTAGGCAGCGCTTGTTTGGCATTTATACTGCGTTATCGTTCATTTATGTAGAGTAACTACACTACAATCACTCTGCCTTGTCTAAATGCCAAACAAACTGCTGCAGAAATAGACAGCAAAGGTCAACACGCTCTAGTTTAATTTTTCTTATTTTTTTCTGATTTGTGATTCTAACACTACTTTTTAAAGGGGCTTTAGTATTAACTGTTAGCAAATTTTAACGACAGGAAAAAATAATGAATTTAATTAAAGGACTCTGCCTAACACTTGCGCTTTTTGTATCAAATGCCATTGCCCACCAATATGAAGGTGATTGGCAATTTATTAAAGGCGAATACAAAACGCCTTCAGGTGAAATATTAAAAGCAGACAACGCAACGCTTGTCGCAATCAAAACCGTGAAAGGCGATAAATTTGCCTTAAACAATATGCAGCAAGGTGAATTCTTAGGGTATTTAGCCGGTAAATTTACCCTAGATGGTGATAAGTACAACGAACATATTGAAAAAAGCACGTCAAATGAGCATCACGGTAAAGTGTTCACCTTTAAAGGCTGGCTTGAGACCAAACAAGAGCATGGTGTTGAGGTGATTTACTGGCATCACAAAGGCATGGTGAATGGCACTGAAGAAACCGAAGTTTGGCGTAAACTTGCGCGCTAATTTTTAAAACCAGTTAAACATTCGGGTCCCAACCCTTACTGAATAAAAGCAAATCATCATGATTGCCTTTTTCTTTCAGTGACAAACCGCTGGTTATTATGCAAAATCAATATCGAGTGCAAGGGTTGCCCGAGATGATATTGTGCCAATCCTGAAGCTCTTATAGACATCCGTCAGCAAAATAAGAGTGAACGATATGACAATTATGCAAAAAGTCTATTGGTTAATGCTAACTTTAGGTAACTTAAGTACCTTCTTTTTGTGGCAATATCACGCCAATGATTTCACATTTTTCTTATTAATTTTTACCCTGATTTATAGTGTGATTGGCTTTTTTGATGTGTTTTTTTCAAAGCGTAACTTAAATCGTTTATACCCGGTTGTTGCTTACATTCGTTATTTTTTGGAGTCCTTTCGTGTTGAAATTCAACAATACTTTATTGCCAACGACACCGAAGAAAAGCCCTTTAATCGCGAACAGCGTTCACTGGTTTACCAGCGTTCTAAATCGGTAAGAGACACCATTGCATTTGGTACACAACGAGACTTACTCGAAGAAAATTACTTAAGTTTGTGGCATTCACTGGCACCTTGCGAGGTGAAAGATGAGCACAAACGCACTTTGATTGGCGGCCCCGATTGTAAACAACCCTACTCGGCATCACGCTTTAATATTTCTGCCATGAGTTTTGGTTCGCTTAGCAGTAACGCAATTGAAGCACTTAACCTTGGCGCCAAAAAAGGCGGGTTTAGTCATAACACTGGAGAAGGCGGTCTGAGTCCTTACCATCTAAAACACGGCGGTGATATTGTTTGGCAAATTGGTTCTGGCTTATTTGCTTGCCGCACGCCAAAGGGCGACTTCGACCCTGACGTGTTTCGTGAAAAAAGCGCTCTGCCACAAATTAAAATGATTGAAATTAAGCTATCACAAGGGGCTAAGCCTGGTCATGGTGGGGTGTTACCCAAGGCTAAAATCACTGAAGAAATAGCCCGCATTCGCTTAATTGACCAAGATAAGGATTGTATCTCGCCTGCGGCACATCCGAAGTGTAAAACACCAAAAGAATTGCTCAATTTTGTAGCAGAGCTTCGCGAGCTGAGCCAAGGCAAACCGATTGGTTTTAAACTGTGTTTAGGTAATCCTGCAGAGTTTTTAGCAATCTGCAAAGCCATGTTAGAGATGCATATTTACCCTGATTTTATCACCATCGATGGTGCCGAAGGGGGCACAGGTGCAGCCCCTGTGGAATTTTCTAACCGCCTAGGTATGACCTGTTTAGAAAGCGTGTACTTAATTCACAACGCACTTATTGGTTTAGGTATTCGCGATAGAATTTCACTCATTGCAGCAGGCAAAACCGCCTCAGCGTTTGATTTACTAGCCAAACTAGCATTAGGGGCTGATACCGTAAATGCCGCCCGCACCATGATGATGGCGTTAGGCTGCATTCAATCGCGCAGCTGTAATACCAATGAATGCCCAACAGGTATAGCAACGCAAGATCCCGCTCGTGCCAAAGCCATTGATATTGAAAGTAAAAGTGAACGAATTAAAAACTTCCACAAAAACACCTTACACGCATTTTACGAACTGCTTGGCAGTATGGGGTTAGATGACCCAGATAAACTACTGCCGCAAATGGTTAAACGCCGCACACCTTATGGTTTATTAATGTCGGTAGGCAGTTTAATAAAGCCATTACGAGAAGGTGAAATTTTAGAGAATAAACCGCTTGGCAACTGGAGCATCTGGTGGCAACAGGCATCGAGTGAGCATTTTTACGTTTATGACGATAGTATTTTACAACCACAGGAGTTAACCCGTGACACCATCTAGCCTAACGAATTTAAAAGATAAAACTCTCTTTAAAAACAGCAGTTTTATCAATGGCAGTTGGCACACAAGCAGCATCACTTTTGATGTGGTAAACCCATTTGATAACAGTATGCTGACACAAGTAGCTGATATTGACCCTAGCGATGTTGAACATGCGGTTAATGCTGCTAAAAATGCTCAGTTAGCATGGCACAACACCACGGCAAATGAGCGTAGCGAATATTTAAAAAAGTGGGCAAGCTTACTCTCTGAAAATTTAGAAGACTTGGCGTTATTACTCACTTTAGAGCAAGGTAAACCACTTGCTGAAGCGCGCGGTGAAATTAAATACGGCATTAGCTATATCGAATGGTTTAGTGAAGAAGCTAAACGCGTATACGGTGATACCATTCCAGCACTTAATAATTCGCAGCAAATTATTGTCACAAAGCAACCGATTGGAGTGGTTGCAGCCATCACCCCATGGAATTTCCCTAATGCTATGATCACTCGCAAAGCTGCTGCGGCACTTGCAGCAGGCTGCTGTTTTATTGTTAAACCATCCGAGCTTACGCCGTTAAGTGCGCTTGCCATGGCAGAACTGGCAAAACGTGCGGGGTTACCTAACGGCGTTTTTAATGTGGTTGTAGGTACCAATGCTAAGGCTATTGGCGAAGTATTAACAACACACCCAGATATTGCCAAATTTAGTTTTACCGGTTCTACAGCGGTAGGTAAATTACTTACACAACAAGCCGCGTCAACGGTTAAACGTGTTTCGATGGAGCTTGGTGGCAACGCGCCATTTATTGTATTTGACGATGCCGATTTAGACGCAGCCGCTACGGGCTTAATTGCAGCGAAATTTAGAAATGCCGGGCAAACCTGCGTATGCGCTAATCGAATTTATCTTGCTGAATCCATTAAACACGCATTTTTAGACATCTTCACAGAGAAATTAAAGTTGTTAAAACAAGGTAATGGTTTAGAAGATGTGCAACTTGGCCCTCTTATAAATAAAGCTGCAATCGATAAAGTATCAACGTTAGTCAATAACGCCATTAGCCAAGGTGCAACTTTACACTATCAAGGTGAAGCAAGTGAAACAGGTTACCCTGTGACCATTTTAACCAACTGTGACAACACTATGGAGATTGCACAAAACGAGATATTTGGCCCTGTTGTAACCATATTTACTTTCACAAATGAGCAAGAAGTTATTAAACAAGCCAACGATACTGAGTATGGCCTCGCTGCTTATTTTTATAGCCAAAACATCAACCGAATTATGCGTACAGCGCAACAATTAAAGTTTGGTATGGTAGGCATTAATGAAGGCATTATCTCAAATGCAGCTGCTCCATTTGGTGGCGTAAAACAGTCCGGTTACGGCCGTGAGGGATCGCACTACGGACTAGATGATTATTTGGAAGTTAAGTACTTGTGTTTAGGAAGTTTGTGTTAATTTTTTAAAAAGTGATAAGATTCAATAGATAATAAAAATATCTAATGGATTAAATATGGCTAATTTAGCGAAAAATGGACTCTTCGCGGTCTCCCTCTGTGCCCTTTCTGTATCGAGTGCACTTTATGCAACATCAAATACTGCAGTTCATATCGGCAATAAAACAATCACCCTCAACAATGAAAAAAAAGTAGCAACCCAGATTTTGTCATTACAAGACAAACAGGGTAATGTGATTAAGACAAAACGCCACCTTATTGCCAACAATCGATATTTAGTTGAACTTTCTTCACCCAGTTTAATTAACACTAAAAGTGAGCTAAAAAAACAGAGCCGATTAAGCAAACAAGGCTCTACTGCACAAGCTCAGTCAGTAAAGTTACAACTCGATTTTGCACAAACTCAAATTGCAGTACAGCAACAGCAAGTAACCTCTCAATTATCAGCACTTTCATCAGACATTCGTGTATTAAATAAACTAACAAAAACAAGTAACTTACTGGTAATAGAAAGTGATTCAAACCATATTGAAGCAATTAAGAATCTGCCCAATGTAAAGCGCGTAACACCCGATAGAATAAAGTCTATAGATTTATCAGAAAGTGTTGATTTGATTAGTGCGCCGCTCGTATGGGCAATGCAAGATGCTAATAGTAAAGAAATTACAGGTAAAGGTGTAACAGTTGCCATTCTTGATACCGGTATTGACTATACCCACCCTGATTTAGGCAGCTGTTTCGGTGAAAACTGCCGAGTCATTGCTGGATATGACTTCCATAACGATGACAATGATCCAATGGATGGTGACGGTCATGGAACACATGTCGCTGGCATTGTCGGTGCAAACGGCACACTAAAAGGCGTTGCCCCAGATGTCACCTTTCATGCATATAAAGTATTAAGTGATGAAGGTTGGGGTTATAGCAGTAATATTATTGCTGCAATTGAACGCGCTGTTGATCCGGATGGTGATATTAATACTGACGATGCTGTTGATATTATTAATATGAGTTTGGGCGGAGGCGGTAACGCAAGCGATCCAACTAGCATTGCAACTAATAATGCTGTAGATGCGGGTGTGATAGTCGTGGTTGCTGCTGGTAACGATGGCTATTATGGTGCAATAAATAACAGTTCGCCAGCCTCCGCTGAAAAAGCGATTACCGTTGCATCATCAACAAAAGCTGATGATTTATCATACTTTTCATCTAAATCGCTCACCACGACGGAATTTACCAAGCCTGAGATAACTGCACCAGGTAGTCAAATTAACTCAACACTACCTAATCAAGCGTATGGCAGTTTAAGTGGTACAAGTATGGCCTCACCTCATGTTGCAGGTGCAGTTGCATTATTAAAGCAGCATAATCCCAATCTCACAGCTGAGCTATCAAAACAATATTTAGCAGCAGGGGCTGTAAACCTTGACTATGATCCATTAGCCCAAGGCCCTGGCAGAATGGATATTGAAAAAAGTATTAAAACGACCATTACGGCAAATAAAACGGCGCTCAACTTTGGCATTATTGCACAAGAGCAATCCTCTTACAGTAACACTCAAACACTGACTCTATTCAACCGTTCTAAAACTGAAAAAACATTTTCAGTAAATATTAATGATAACTTACCAGCCGCAGCGGTAATGACAGCGTCTGAAACAAGTTTTACCATACCTGCAAACTCTTCTCATACCATTGAGTTAATACTTAATGTGGAAAATGTCCACGCCTTAGATTTTGCAGAAAATGAGGGTGGTATTTTACATAACTTAGTAACTATAAGTACTGAATCACAATCTATTTCTGTGCCTGCCTATGTTGAGCACACAAGAAAATTGACTCTGACAACTAATGCGCCTTCGTCCGCGACCGCAATTATTTCCTACTATGGCTCGTTTATTTGGGCGGAGATTTTTCCCAACAAAGCAACAACCTTAAATATCAATAGTGAAAATGTTACTATCGATGTTTCATATTTCGGTATAAAGCCTGCGGACTTAGGATTAACTGATACGAACTCGTTTGTTCTTGGCTCCTCATCTCATAAGTTATCTGTCTCTAGTAGTCATCAAACAATTCACTTTGATATAGCCAATTTAACCAATATTTCTAAACTTGAATCTGCGACAGATCCTAAAATTGGTGATGTGAAAGATAAACTTTTACCAAGAGCAGCAGACACAGTTATATTGAGTGAGTTTTCTAGTTTTGGTGCAGGCTATTATGGCCTTACTTCACAGCCAATATTTGCGGTTGGTGAAATTGCTGACACTTCAAAAATTCATATCAGCTCTCAATATGACTATCTCGATCCAAATGACACACATGAAGAAAAAAGTGAGTTTTTATACGAATACACCTTTGATGCGAACAATTTTACTGGACAAGAAATCAGCGTTGATTTTGGCAAGCTTACACCCACTACTATTGCACTACCTACTTTTAGTGAGGCAACACACTATTCATTGTCTAAGCGCCTCTCTGGAGTTAGCAGTGATTTAGATCCAAACATTAAATCCTGGAAGATCTATGAACCGCTTGCGTATAACCATGACTATAAAAAGCTTTCATTACATAAGGTAAAGTTCGATCCGTTTCAAGATATAAAATTAGCTGAAACAGTGTTTTTTGAACAAAATGAGCAAGGGGCACTTGTCACATCTGTTAATACGTACACCCCCATTGCAATGTTCACAGATCAAGAAAAAACCATTAGCTTAACTGAGCAGAATGTATATTTCACAGGCTACTTAGAATGGAATGATACCGACGTAACAATTTTTTATAATAACCCTTGGCAAGAGGGTGCATTTTTATTTAAAGATATTCAAAACAATAAATACGCGAAAGCGTTTAACTATCAATTCACTTGTAAAACAGACACTGGTTCATCACTACTTAGTGAAGGTACAATTTCAATTGATTCCAACCTCACCATTACCAAACCCGATACCCAATGTGATAACACACATTTAGTATTGAATTACTCAACTGCAGATAATGGTCAACATGTTTCAAGTGTATCAATTCCAATAAACGGACAATCTTTTATCTCACCTATTGATTCATTAACTCTTGTACACCAAGGCGGCCATTACGCAAAACCTATCGTCAATAAAATCGACTCTCAGCTTAAAATAGCGTCATCATGGTGGATGGACCTTTCCAAAGTTGAATTACGTTTAAACAATGGCTCTTGGAGCCCGGTAAATTATGAATTAAATAACTCTGAAGCAATTATATCACTGGAGCTCATTGAAGGTAATCATACTGCTGATTTAAGAATTACAACTGGTTCAAATACCGTTTATACCTACACATCAATATTCAAGTTCGGCGCATCTTCAGGGAGTGATAATGATGCCGATAATGACGGTATTCCAAACGACCAAGATCATGATGATGATAATGATGGCTATAACGATGATGTTGATGCCTTTCCATATAACTCGAAAGAGTGGTTAGATTCAGATTCTGATGGCACAGGTGATAATGCCGATACCGACGACGATAACGATGGTTATTTAGATACTGAAGATGCCTTCCCGTTAGACCCAAATGAGTGGTTAGATACCGACGGTGATGGCATTGGCAACAACACCGACACCGATGACGATGGGGATGGCCACTTAGATGAGGAAGATGCATTTCCTCTAGACCCTAGAGAATGGATTGATACTGACGCTGATGGTATTGGCAACAATGCCGATACTGATGATGATAACGATGGTGTTTTAGATACTGATGATGCTTTCCCACTCGACGCGACCGAATCTGTTGATACCGATGGTGATGGCATAGGTAACAATGCCGATACCGATGATGATAACGATGGTGTTTCAGATACGGAAGATGCTTTCCCACTCGACGCGACTGAATCTGTTGATACCGATGGTGATGGCATAGGTAAC
>NZ_JBFKMX010000141.1:0-9055 GCF_041629635.1 Pseudoalteromonas sp.
CTGACCCATTGGTGGCATTCCCGCATATTGCGCTTGGCTTTGTGCTTTTTTCACCATCATCATTTTAAATAGTTTAAATAACACAAAGGCAACCAAGGCAATAATAATGAAGTCCATAAACTGGAAGCCTTCAAAGTCGCCGCCTAGCATAGCCGCAATTAAGCCACCCGCGAGTAAACCACCTAAAATGCCACCCATTAAGCCTTTTTTAGATGACTTTTTGGCAGGCAGTGTTGGATTAGTGGTATTAGTTTGTTCTTTTTGTTGTGTTGTTGTGGTCTGCTGCGTTTTTCCTTTGCTTTTGCTGCCGAATTTCTTGCGAGCTTCAGCGTCAAACGAAAACGATAAGGCAAGTGCGATTAACGCGAAAAACCATGCGAATTTTTTCATCAAATTATTCCGTATAAAAATGCTGTGAGCATTCTAAAATTCACACTTTGATAGTCAATAGTTGACTTGAGATTAAATACGTTAAAATTAGCCAAAAATAGATTAAATTTATCTTAAATCGCACCACAAAGATGTGGTGCGATTATCCAAGTATTTAATGGCAACATGCCTTTTCGGGCGTATTGATATGTTTTTTAAGTGTATTATTAAGCGCAGCAACTTCTTGCTTGGATGCATTTCGCTCACTAAATCTATCCACCATAAAGCTATCATGATCTCTTAATAAATACGTAAAACGCATCAACTCTTCCATCACATCAACCACTCGATTGCGATAATTAGACGCTTTCATCTCGCCAGAAGGTTCAAATTCTTGGTACACCTTAGCAATTGATGATTGGTTAGCAATGGTAAACATGCGCATCCAACGACCTAAAACACGCATATTATTTAACGCATTAAAACTTTGAGAGCCCCCACTGACCTGCATTAAAGCCAGCACCTTACCTTGTGAAGGGCGAATAGCGCCGGATGATAAAGGCAGCCAGTCAATTTGATTTTTAAAAACCGCTGACATATTGCCGTGGATCTCGGGTGAGCACCACACTTGCGCTTCAGACCAATTAGCCAACTCTCGCAGTTCTTTTACTTTACTATGTGAGGCCGATTCATCATTATCAAAAACAGGTAGGCCTTTTGGGTCAAAGATACGAACTTCGGCGCCCATATGCTCTAAAATGTTAGCTGCTGTCTGTATTGCCAATTTGCTATATGAAGTATTACGCAATGAACCGTACAGCATTAACACCTTTGGCTTGTGTGTACTCAATGCTTTGATTTCAGGTTTTAAATTGAATGTTTCGTTACTTAAAAAGTGCATAATGACTACCTTTATTATTTCATTTACATCTCTTAAGACGTGCGACATCGGCAAAAGACGAAAATTTTTCGTCCTGCTGTGAAAGTTGACGTCTTCTATGTACACTTTTTAGTAATAATATTAAGGCAGTAAGTGACAGTGAATATCGAAAATGTCTGGCAAGAATATCAACAAGCATTAAAAGGCTTTCTTCACAGTAAAATTGAAAATAAAGCAGATGTTGATGATTTAATGCAGGAAATTTTTATAAAAACCTACCAAAATTTGCATTTGGTTAAAGACATCAGCAAGGTCAAATCGTGGCTTTTTCAAGTTGCTAATAACACCATCATTGATTTTTATAGAGCACGCGCCAAACAACACAACCAAACTGAGACACCTCAAATATTGGATGACAATGAACAAGTCAAACATGATTTAATGAATTGCTTAGCGCCTTTTATTCAAAACTTACCGCAAGAGCAGCAAACATTGTTAATTGCAGTGGACTTGGAAAATGAAGAGCAAAAGGCCTTAGCGGATAAAATGGGTGTGAGTTACTCCACATTAAAATCTCGCGTTCAATCAAGCCGAAAGGCGTTACGTGCATTATTTGATGAGTGTTGCCACTTTGAATTCGACTATTGTGGCAAAGCGATTGATTATCACCGCAAAACTGAGTTCACCAAGCTTTAATCTTATTGCAACGATTTAAAAGGACTTAAACGCATGATGAAGACACCAACAAACACCTATTTATTATGGCTTTGTTTACTTAGCGTGATGCTAATAGGGTGTTCAAATCCCGTTTCAAAAAATATTAAACGCGATACAAACTCAACATCACAATTTAAAACAAACACTAAACATCAGCTCTATCAGCAGTTAACTGAATGGCAAGGTGTGCCCTATAAATTGGGAGGCACCTCTAAAAAAGGCATCGACTGTTCCGCCTTTGTGCAAAAAACGTATATCGACCATTTTGGTTTTTTGCTGCCAAGAACTACCTTACAACAAGCACAATTTGGCACAGCAATTAGTAAAGATAAATTACAAGCGGGCGATCTGATTTTTTTTAAAACTGGATTACGCAGCTATCATGTCGGCATGTATATTGAAAATCATCAATTTTTACATGCATCTACCAGTCAAGGTGTGATCTTATCATCGCTCAAAAACAGCTATTGGCAAAAAGCCTACTGGCAGGCAAGACGGATTGAGTTTTAAATTTATGAAACAATCAATAAATCTTAGTTAAAGAGTAAAAGCTAGATTATTTAATATTAGGCAGCTTAATGATATAACCCAATCCGCCTTGAGGATGCTGATAACATTCAATACTGCCATTTAAATCTTGAGTGATGTTGTTGTAAGCAATATGAAGGCCTAAACCTGAATGGCCGCGATGCCGTTTGGTTGTGTAAAACGGCTCGAAAATCCGTTTTTCTTCTCCTTTTTCAATACTTTTGCCATTATCAAAAAAATCGAGAGTAAGCTGTTGGTTTTCCCCTTCAATTTCACAAGTAATTTTTACAAGAGCTACATCCGCATGGAGCAGTGCGTTTTCAATTAGTATGTTGAATACTTGCGCAAGAGTTGCAGGATAACTGTAAAGTAGCGCCTCACCATGCAGTACAAGTTGCGCCTTTTCGTTATTAATTTGTAAGGTATTTAACGCCACTTTAAAGCTTTCGGTAAGCAAGTGGTTGATATTTATATTTTCCGGTCGTTGTGCGCTATTTTTACCAGCGAGTAGTTTAAAGCGCTCTACCAATTCGCCCGCTTTCCCAACACCACTTTCAATTAGCTGACTGCTGTTGTTTACATCGCTCAAGAAACTTTCAAAATCGTGACTGGAAAGCGTTTTGCTTTTAAATTGCGACTCTGTGGATAGCGTTTGCATTTTTAAATGACTTACCGCAGTAATGGCTGTACCGAGCGGCGTGTTAATTTCGTGGGCAAGCCCTGCAACCATACTACCAAGGGCTGCGTGTTTCTCAGCTTCAATAATATATTCTTGAGCCACTTCAAGCTTTTCAATGGTATGCATTAGCTGTTGGTTCATAGTGGCAAGCTCGGTTGTGCGCTCTAACACCCGCAACTCGAGTTCACTATTAAGCTCTTTTAATGCCACTTCTTGTTGCTTTAATTTGGTAATATCACGCTGCGTGCCTGTGATGCGTAACCCCTTTCCAGTTGTTTCATCAAATTCAACCACTTTGCCTCGGTCTAAAAGCCAACACCATTCCCCTTGATTATTTAAAACGCGATAACTGGCTTCAAAAAATGGTGTCTTGTTATTGATATGCTCAGCTAATGCTTGATTGAGGAATTGATAATCATCAGGGTGAACAAACTCCTTTAAACTGCTTGCATCTAGCCCAGTCGCCGTTTCAGAAAAGCGAGAATGACGTGGCAAATTTTCTCGTTTTATCTCCCCCGTTGTTAAATCCCAATCCCATAACGTATCACCACTTCCCCATAATGCTAAATTAAGACGGCGTTCGCTAAGCTCGAGTTCTTTACGTGCTTTTATTTCGAGTTGCATTCGGTTATGTTGCTGGACTTTGCGATAAATCAGCCAACTGATAATAAAAGTCGAAAACAGTAATAACGCGACCCAATTGCGAGTTGTTTCAACACTTTCCAACTCTGCTTGTTTTATTTTACTTTCTTGCTGTGCGAGTTTTAATTTCTGCTGAGCACTAAAAAGTTGATTTTCAACGATTAATGATTCTAACCGTTGCTGACTTTGTTTATCAAAAAGTGCAGCCTTTGTTGCTTGATATTCTGTTAGTGCATCAAGTGCTTGTTTATAGCTAGCTTGTTCCTTTAATGCATTTACTAACCCTTCATATGCCGCAAATGTTACTACGTTCTTTTTCACTTCCTTACTTAAATCAAGCGCATCTTGATAACTTTTTTGCGCTTTTTCATAGTTACTTTGGTTAAAATAAATGTCGCCATATTCAACATTTGCTTCCGCAATTCGTGATTTCGAATTGCGTTTTAAATAAATCGCCATGGCGTTGTCGAGATGGTTTAGAGCTGTATCAAGTTTACTTTGCTGCTTAGCAATACGCGCGCGATATAAGTAAGTCGACCCTAGTAACATTGGATTGTTAATTTGAGTCGCGAGTAATTGCGCTTGATCTAAATAGCGCTGAGCTTCAACTAAGTCGCCTTTTAAGCGATGGGTTTCACCTAAATTGTTATACGAATAGACCATACCACGTTGGTAGCCTATTTTTTCTTTTAGATTAAGCGAGCGTTTGTGTAAATTAATCGCTTCATCATATCGCTCTAAGTCTTTGTAAATTATGGCTGTATTATTATAAGTAATGGCGAGACGACGTTCATCTTGCATGCCTTCGAGTACTTTTAGCGACTTCAACATATTGTCGAGTGCTTTATCAAAATCACCAATAGTGCGATAAATAGCACCCAAACGCCCAAAGGTAACGGCTAACATGCCTTGATCTTTTAAAGCTTTAAAAACAAATTGGCTTTTATAAAGAGCATCAAACGCATTTTTGTGATCGTTCGCTGATAAATAAGTGTCTCCCAAGGATTTGTAGGCAAGGCCGATATTTCTATTATTAGAGTCTTCAGGGTACAGACTAATAATGACAAGCAAGTCGTTTATTGCATCTTGATATTGAGTAAGCTCAGCATACACCGAAGCACGAATCGCTAGAAAATCACTGTGTGTATCAACTGAAACACTGTGTTGATTAATCACTTCTAACGCACTTGTTAATAGCTCTATCGCTTTTTTTCTGTCCCCTTTGTATTGATAAGCTTGAGCGTAATAACTGTATACATGCACTTTGTCATCTGGCGTATTAATTCGCGTTAAAAGGTTATTTTTTTCGATAAACTCAATTACAGATTGCGGGTTATTAATTGCATTTACTTCTAAGAAAGATATAGCTTCGCTGGCAGGCGCATTTGCATCTGGCGGGGTAACTTGATTGGCTAAAAGCGATGAAATACAGCAAATATAAAAAATAAAAGACAGAGCAAAACGTGACATCGCATTCACCTATAACTGTTTCCACTAAAGTGTAGACCAGTTTTGCAGCTAAAGCTGTCGATACGTGTTTTGCCCGTCGAATAGCGTTTAAGATTGGCTTAGTATTTCACTAAGCCAATACTATTATTTTACATGGAAGCGATTCACGAGATTACGTAAATCCTCTGATAATGCAACTAATTGTTGCGAACCCTCAGCGAGTTCGTCAGCAGAGTGTGCAGTATGTTTAACCGAATCACTAATGCCAGAAATATCACGATTTATTTCGTCAGCAGCATCATATTGTGATAGTGCAGCGTCCGATATTTGTGAGATTAACTGTTTAACTGTGTTCACCGCACGGCTAATATCATCAAAAGAATTATGTGCTTTTTCAGCCTTTTCAATGGCATCTGCCGAGTGAGTTACACTGCTCGCCATTTTGTCAGAAACCAAACGCGTTTGCTCAATTAAACTGCTTAATACTTTATCGATTTCTTCTGTCGATTCATGAGAGCGCTTAGCGAGTGTGCGAACTTCATCTGCCACAACGGCAAAACCACGCCCTTGCTCACCAGCCCTTGCAGCTTCAATAGCCGCATTAAGAGCAAGTAAATTTGTTTGCTCAGCAATGCCACGAATAACATCGAGAATTTTAGTAATATTTTCACTTTCTTTTTCGAGCTGCGTCATGGCCTGTGATGATTCGCTTAGAGAATCATTTAGGCTAGTTACTTCCGTCACTGCCAATTTAACATCGTTATTACCTTCAAGGGCGTAGTGCTCGGCTTGCTCAATATCGCTCATTGCGATTGAGCAATCATCTGATACTTGCTTAGCTACATCGGCAAGGTTGGCTGTGCCTCTGGCAGCGACTTCACTACTACTTTCTTGTTCATGGCTCGCACGCATAATTTCAGTTACTTTTGCACCAGATGTTGTCGCCGATTGATTTAAGATTTGCGATTTATGATTTATATCCTTAACCAAATCATTAATCGTTGACAGAAATTGATTGAACCATTTCGCCAGCTGGCTAATTTCATCATTGCCAATCACATCTAACCGCTTAGATAAATCACCTTCCCCCTGTGCAATCTCTTTAAGCCCTGCTGACACTTTTTCAATTGGGTATACAATACGATTTGCAAGCACAACACCTACCACCACAAAACACGCGATCATGACTAACGCGATAATGCCGATAAACACTTTCATTTCAGAGGCTGATTGCAATATTTCATCTTGCTCAATAATGGCAACAAACCGCCAATTTAACTCCTCAGAGAAGTAGGTAGTCGCTTCTAACGTTTTACCTTGATTTTCAATGGTGAAAGACTTGCTTGATAAATTACCTGCTAGCGATTTATAAATTGGCGATGAAAGCTCTGATATCGGCTTAAAGTTATTTTGCGCATTGCGTGGATCGGCAAGCACAGTGCCTGAGCCATCCACTAAAATTAAATAGCCTGTATTGCCAATTTTAATGCTAGAAACAATGTCGGTAAGGGTTGCAAGCGTTACATCTAGCGATTGCACCCCAACAAACTGCCCCATTTCATTATTGATTGCTTTTGCAACAGACACCATCGCCTGCCCTGTTACCCCTTGGTATGGTTCGGTAATAACTGTTTTCCCTCGTGCACTTTGCGCCAATTTATACCACGGACGCTGACGTGGGTCGTAATTGCCTAATGGCTCTGCAGGGTATTGGATAAAACCGCCCTGCTCTGTACCTAAATAAACAAAGAGTAATTCTTGATGGGTTTTGCCAAATGTTTCGTAAAGCCTGTAAATGTCTGCCTCGCCTGGTACAGCATCAAGTGGCAACATCGACTTTTCAGCACCCATGTAAGTGGTAACATCACTTGGTACATTTTTAACTGCAGATGCCTGGGCAAGGAAATTGGCATTGTGTTTGACTTGCTGGAAAAATAAATTGAACCCTTTTTCCACTTGTCGTATTTCGGCATGTGTGGTAGCTAAGAAGCGGGTAAAACCATCACTTTTTGCTTGCGATAACGAGAGCATTGATATTGCTAAAATAGGAACAATTACGGTAATCGCAAATCCCGCAATAAGTTTGGAACGCATTTTCATAATACAGCCTTTATTGTTGTTTTTTAACAGCTAAACTATTTAACTATAGCTAGTTGCTATCGGTCTGAACATTAAAAATGTTAACAATTTGTCACTGTTAAAATCACAAATAAGAATTTTGAACTAACACTTAAGATAGCAAACAGAATTTATTCTGACACTGTGCCCCTAAAACAAAAACAGCCTATTTACAATCTAAGGCTGCTTTAATTATGTTTTAAACTGTTTAAAAACTGCTTTAAGGCTTTTTGATTATTTTTGCATGTTTGCGATTAGGGTAGCAGGTTGTGCAAATTGGGCACACCAAACCATGGCAACCTCGCGCTGTACAAAACTCACGTCCGTAATAGATTATTTGTAGGTGTAGGTCATTCCAACGCTCTTTAGGAAACAAGCGTTTAAGATCTTTTTCTGTTTGTTCTACATTTTTACCATTGGTTAAACCCCAACGCTGTGCAAGGCGATGAATATGCGTATCTACTGGGAATGATGGCACGCCAAACGCTTGCGCCATAACAACACCTGCAGTTTTATGACCAACCCCAGGTAGTGTTTCTAATAATGCCATATCTTGTGGCACCACCCCGTTGTAATCAGCGACCAAAATTTCTGACAAACGTTTTATGGCTTTAGATTTTTGCGGTGATAACCCACAAGGGCGAATAATCGCTTGAATATCTTCAACATCTTGCAACGCCATATCGAAAGGATTATCTGCAAGTTGCCAAAGTTTAGGCGTAACCTGATTGACGCGTTCGTCTGTACATTGCGCTGACAATAACACTGCCACTAACAAGGTATAGGGATCGTTATGATCTAATGGAATGGGCGGGTTCGGATAACGTTTTTCAAGATCGTCCAAAATAAAAGCAACCCGTTGTTCTTTTGAGAGGTTTTTTGAAGACACAACCAACTCCTAACAAAACTACAAAGCGGTAAAATACACTTTTTTAACAGCGGTTGCCAAGGGAAGATAGAATTGAAAAAAAGCTTATAATTTAAAATTAACGAGTTTTTGGGAAAAAGAAACTAACGTGGTATCAACTAATTACTTGATACCATAGCGTAAAACGAAATCAAATCGCCATTATTTACAGTATTGATCGCCATAATAATTATTTGGGTAATTACAGACTTGTTTAGGCTCAGTTACTGGAGCATTAAGCACTTGTTTTAGAGTGTGTATTATTGCATTCATATTTTGCTCTCC
The DNA here is from genome assembly GCF_041629635.1 of Pseudoalteromonas sp. Classification (GTDB taxonomy): domain Bacteria; phylum Pseudomonadota; class Gammaproteobacteria; order Enterobacterales; family Alteromonadaceae; genus Pseudoalteromonas. The sequence goes on from NZ_JBFKMX010000141.1 coordinate 8,575, forward strand.
ATTGTTTAATTCACATCACTAGTATGAAACTGAACATTCAAACAACAAAACAAATTAAAACGAATGTTACATTCAATTTTTTAAATGAATTACAATTCATTGCGACCATCAAAATATGTAATTGACAAGTCGCGCGGCTCTATGTTGTTAACACAGCCTAAATTAATGCGGTAACTGCCTGGTTGATAAAGTGTGTCGTGGAATGGGTAGATACCACATTGCTGACAAAAGTAATGATGCACATCATGATCGCCAAAGTGATACGTTTTTAAAAATGACTCACCAGAGAGTAATCTAAACCTGTCAGCACCGAAACATTCTTTCGACATAATGGCATTTTTACGAATACAAATGGAGCAATTACACTGTAATGCATCATAAATAGGTGCACTTTCAAATTCAAATTGCACCGCTTTACAGTGGCAACTTCCAGTATATTTCATCGTGGCATTCCTTATTCAAAGTACCACTGTATATTTAA
>NZ_JBFKMX010000142.1:0-8976 GCF_041629635.1 Pseudoalteromonas sp.
AGGCCGCCTTGTTCGTCATTTTGGTGAATACCAAATGCAAACTTTAGGTATTCCAATAACAGTGGCTGAGCATCAAGGTATGAAATTGAGTTCATTGCTTGCGAGATTTTATTTGCTTCAGCCCAATTGCCGTCATTTACATACTCTTGCATGGTTACACTTGCTTTCGGGAAGATACACCCTACACCTGTAATACCACCACATGCGCCAGCTAGGCCTGCGTGAACGGTTACTGTGTCTACACCTGCTAAGATTTTTGCATCTTTGTTTTCTAGCATCAGAGTTTCGATTACTGATACGTCCGTTGTTGAGATTTTAAGTGCTGTTACTTCTGGCAGTGCTGCTAGTTTTCTTAAAATATCAGTCGAAAGTGCATGGTAACCCGCTGCATCTGGGTTGTTGTAAGGCATAATTGTAACACCTGCTTCACGTGCTGCGTCTGCTGCAAGCGCATAATAAGCATACATTTCGTCATCAGAAGGTGCTTCTTGGGTTTTTGGTGGCATGACCATTACCGTATCTACACCAACTGTTGCCAGCTCTGTAACAATCGTTGCAAGGGCTTCTTTAGTTTCTGCCGCAGCACCACTAATTAATGGTACGTTAAATTCTTTAGCAACCTCAGAAAGCGCACTTAGTAGAGAAAGACGCTGCTCAGCACTTAGGTAACTATTTTCACCCAGCGTGCCCGAACCAACAAGACCGCCCATGCGTGTGCCAGCTTTACCTTCAACACGTAAAATATCTGCTGCGTACTTTTGTGTTGCAACTAGGTCAATTTCAAGTGCGCCTGTTTCAGTCTCTTTTAGCCATGTGAATACGGCAGGCATAACCGTATAACGCCAATCTGTACTATTTGTTTGCATCGTATTACCTTTTGTATAAAATCTTTATGGCCCCACTATATCGTATAAAATATACAAAATAAACAAATGAATGAATTTGTCTTCAATTAAGTCCCTAAATCATTGAGCTGAATTAAGTTTGGCTTGTATACAATTTAGCTTAACTTTAGCCTTAATTATATTAAAACTTACATGAGCTCATCACTTTTATAGGTAAAAGCACGTTTTTAAATGCGTTTATTTATCTTTAGCTATTGAAGTGTTTACTAATGAATAACCACTATTTATAGTTTTGTAAAATTTTGGGCGCACTTACTTTGCCCTGAGTCATTTCACTCATGCCCTTTCGCACTTTTTAAGTGTTAATACGTGCTGTTTATTTATGGAAATATCATGGATGTTATCGATATAAAAACATTTATCCCGAGTAAGGACTACGAGGTCTCTTTATCTTTTTATGCTGAAATTGGCTTTAAGTCTGAATATGTGAGCGAAGATCTTACGCTTTTTGAAAATGGCGATTGTCTTTTCTTTTTGCAGCGCTTTTACAACGAAGATTTAGCAAATAACTTTATGTTGCAAATTTGCGTTTCGGATATCGATGATGCATTTGAATTATGTAGCAACTCAAAATACAAAACTAAAATCTCACCAATCCAACAAATGCCTTGGGGCAACGTATTTTATCTATGGGGACCTTCGGGCGAACTTTTGCATATTACCCAATTAGGCAGTTAATTAACAAAATATGATAGCTCAACTTACTCATTCAAATAGCGATATTGCTTCGCACATTTACGCTGTGTTTCAAGCTTCTTATAAAATTGAGGCGGCACTGATTGGCACCGATAATTTTCCACCGCTATCGCGCACACCACAGGATATAGCAAGCTCAAATACTCTGTTTTATGGTTTTTATGAGGGTGACAGCCTTGCTGGTGTTATCGAAATCACATACCAAGACAACCTATTAGACATAGACAGTTTAACCGTAGCGCCAGAGCATTTTCGTAAAGGCATTGCCGGAAAACTGATGGAATATGTGTTAAATGCGTTTGATTTTACCAAAGCCATTGTTGAAACCGCGGTAGTCAATGCGCCAGCTATTCGCTTATACCAAAAACACGGCTTTAACGAGTTTAAGCGTTTTAGACCCAGCCATGGTATTGAAAAGTTAGCGTTAGTTATCGAAAAAGAACAATAGACGACATTTACAACACTATGATTCGACATGCATGCAAGGACGATTGCTTACAATTAGCCGCCCTTTCAATAAAAGTGTGGCTCGACACTTATGCCGTTGAAGGCATAAAGCGCGAATACGCCCATTACGCCCTTGCTACATTTAATGAAAGCTATTTTAGTACGTTACTCGATTCGTCAAATTACAACTTATTAGTGGTGGAAAAAGACCAAGTAATACAAGGCTATGCCCTGCTTAATATGAAATCCTTTTATCAATCAGCGATAAATGGTTTTGAGCTTGAAAAACTGTATATCGATACCCGATTTAAGGGCCAAGGCTTAGGTAAACAACTTTTAAACGCGCTCGAACACGAATTTGGTAAAGTGTACTGGCTTTATACTTGGGTTGAAAACGAATCTAACGAGTTTTACCAGTATTTGGGATTTCGTAACATTGGACAACACACTTTTGAATTTGCTGGCAGTCAAATCGAAAACAACGTTTACCTATCGAAAGCCCCCTAAATACCAAGCTTAACTGTGGTTTTAAGCTTGGTATGGCAGTTGATTATTTACATCATAAAGTCAGGCCGTTCGCCAAACTCACGTAATGTTGGAAATAGTGCGCTTATTTCCGTTTCATTTACGCCCATCCAACTGGCAAAGTTAGCCGCATACTGCTCGGTAGAAGTTGTGGGTATTAATCGACCCCCTCCCACATCCAATGAATGATCAAACTCTGCGGGCGGTAAATCACCATAAATTGTGCCGCCATTCACAGCGCCACCCATAACAAAATGATGCGACCCCCAGCCATGGTCGGTGCCATCACCATTTACCGCAAGCGTTCGACCAAAATCAGATGCTGTAAATAAGGTTACCTTATCAAATAACCCGTTTGCCTGTAGCTCGCTTGCAAATGCTCCAATGGCTTGATCTAACGTTGTTTGCAGTTCTGGTAATTCTCGCGCTTGATCAGAGTGGGTATCAAAACCGCCTAAAGTCACCATAAACACTTGTCGGTTAGTGCCAAGCTGTTGATGAGAGCTAATAACATTTGCCACACTCGCTAGCTGTTGCCCTAAAAAGCTATTGGGAAATGCGGTTGTTGTCTCAGTATTACTACTCACAGAAGATTTATAAAGGGCATTGGCATGATAGGCCGATTGTTGATTTGCAATCATATCTTGCTTTAACAGGTTGGATGCATGTTCCCCAGTTGCAGCAAAGTGTTGTTCAAGTTGTGCCTTTAAATCACCTGACACCCCTTTTAACACAGTAATATCTGCAGGATTACCGCCAATAAGGTGGTATGGCGCTGTTTGCTCTCCTGTTATCAGTAGTTCACCACTAGACATAGTAATTGCTGAAAATGGGCTGTCATTAGCGATATTACCTTGTACTAAAGCATCGCTAATTTTACCTACCCAACCAAACTGCGCACCTTCAGGGCTGCCTGACATCCAGGTAGATTGCTGATCATTATGTGAGAAAAGCCTTGCTGGTAAACTCGCTGTATTTGCTTCTATCATTGCCCGCTGAGTTGGCGCTAATATCGGTCCAACATTGCCCACTATAGCCATATTACCTTGATTATAGAGTGTCGCTAATTGCGTCATTTCGGGTGCGAGTGCAAACTTACGAGCACCAAATCGGGCTGGGGTATTAAGCGCATGTAAATTACTTTGCGTACGGCTGGTAGCATAGCGCGATAATAGCGGCGCCCTAATTGCAGCCCATCCTTGGTAGCTCACATCATCAAACGGAATAATGGTGTCATAATTGTCCATGCCACCGTATAAAAACACACACACGAGCGCTTTGTAATCATCGCTATTTGTTGCCGATTCATTGGCTAACACATTTAAGCTAGACAGTGTTGCAGCGGTTGCTAATGATGCTGAACCAAATTTCAAAAAGTTTCGTCTATTCATGATCATTCTCCTATTGCTGCACAAGGTAATCAGCAGAAGTCATTACCATTAAAATGGCAACTTTAACGCGTTGTTCTGAGGATGTAAGTGGGGAAATTGTTTGCACAATTCTATCATTGGTCTGCTCAGAAAGCTGATTTGCGGACAATAGCAGATTCAAGTAATCAACCAGCGCTTGTGCATTATCAGCGTAATTAAGCGCATTGCTATATTCCACCAAAAAGCTATTTGGCGCATCATCTGGGTCTAAATCGAGCCCTTCTGACTCAATCGCTTCCTCGACCTCTTCAATATCTACATTTTGCTGGGCACCAGAAATAAAGTAGGTCATAAAATTAATATAACCTGGGATTGAAGTTGCATTGGTTATTTGCAACTCAGGGGCAACCAAATTATTTTGTGCGGTTTTTGAACCCGGTGCGGCATAGCCTGGGCGGAAAAAGTTAAACACGCTGGGAGAGCGATATGGGTGCTGCCCTAAACGTGTGGCCGAGCTGGTATCCCATAGAGGTAATATAAATTCAGGCCAAATATTCGCTGCATTAAACGCTCTTGCCCACTGGGTAAAGCGAATAATCGGCTCTCTAATTTTACCTCTTTGCTCACCGGTTGGGTTTAGCGCCTCTTGATCAAATAATATTGCAGCTGTGGTTGCAGCTAAATCGCCGCGCTTACCGGCGCCAACACGTGTTTTATTTGGCAACTCGAAATAGCCAGTCTCAAAAGAGCTCGCCACGCGTTTGATATACGCTGGACTTGGATTACTTGAAACCAAGCGCTGAATTAACTGCCTTGAGATAAAGGGCGCCACATTCGGATGATTAAAAATAGTATCCAGCGCTTGTTCAACCGATTCTTCAGTAAAGGTATTTGCTGCAATAGTTTGGCCAAGAAACGTTTTTTCTTTCAGTGAATGGTCTTCATCAAACACCCACATTGGCACACTAAAGGCTTTGGCAACAGACTCTTCAAGTGCCTCTTCATTTAAGTTAAGACCAGTAAATACCCGTGCAAGGCCTTGTATATCGTTATTCGTGTAGGTTTCAATGGGCTGCCCATTATTATCGCGCATTTGGCTACCATCTAGATTGAGTTGTTCAACCCCAATGGTAAATAGCTGCAGAAGTTCCCGCGCGTAATTTTCATCAGGTACTTTACCAGTTGCCTCATCCCCTTTTTCATTGCCTAAATACGTTAAGTAAAAACCCATTGTTGGCGAATAAGTAACATCTCTTAGCAAGTCACGATAATTGCCAAATGCATGCTTTATCAATATATCTTGATAGCTCGCCATGGCTTCTGCATGTTCTGCTAGTTCATCGCCCGAATTGGTTGAGGTAACCAGTATTTCAGATAATGCGAAAGCAACGCGCTGTCTGAGTTGATCCTCAGCATTAATTGCATGTTGCCAAAATGCAAAACTGGTGGAAGCCATATAAATAAGACTGGGTTCGTTATAATCTTCGGGGCGAACATATTGCTCAATACTCGCCATCAAATAACTGGGAGGGGCATTCAGTTGTGTTTCGAACCACTCTGAAGCCGTTGTCGATTGGTACAGTTCTAAATCGCTCGGCTTCGCACCAAAGGTCGCCCTATTTAAAAACGCAACCGTTTGGTGACTAGACTGCCATGTGGTATCGGATGGCACTGCGCCCGTAATGGGTTCAGCAGTTACAGGTGCTTGAGCTGTTTGTTCATCGCTGCTGCCTCCGCAGGCAACTTGCGAACTGAGCAAACAACACAAGCTCACTGCTTTGAAAAGTTTTAATGGTGTTTTATAAGCCATAGTTACAGCCCTAGTTGATACTGTTAACCTAACTATAAAACCTAATTCACACGACTTCCCTTACAGTTGGACTCGCCAATACTTACAAAATTGTAAACTAACGTTCAATTGGCAACTCAATATCAAATACCGCACCCGCTTGGTTTGGTAATAAGGTAATCGTGGCATCATGAAGGTCACAAATCGCTTTAACAATACTGAGACCAAGACCATTTCCTGGTTGTTTGCGACTGTAATCCGCTCGGTAAAAACGCTCAAAAACAAACGCCGCAATCTCACTATTAATGCCAGGGCCTGAATCACCTATTTGCAAACGAGCACCGTCAAATTGACTTTGTAAACGGATCCATACATTGGCTTGTTCTTCACTGTAACGCAGTGCGTTTTCAAGCAAATTACTTATTAGTTGGTTAAGCAAATCAGCATCTCCTAAACACCTCACTCCATCCACCACAGAAATAGTGAGCTGCTTGCCTGCATCTTCAAAAACTGGAGCATAACTTTCACTCAGTTCTAGCACGAGGTCAGACACATTAAGCAATTTAAACCCGGCTTTACGTTTTCCCGATTCAATTTCATTGAGCCGTATTAAATTACTAAAAGTCTGAACAATGCTTTGTAATTCGCTATTTGCTTTATCAATATGGGTGAGCATATGCGCTTTATCATCGAGATCTTGCTGCATCATTTGAATGCGATTGGCTACGCGTGACAGGGGCGTTTTAAGATCATGTGCAATGCCTACCGTCATGGTTTGAGCTTGCTTGTGAACTTTCGTCATTTCATCAAGCATTTGATTAATGCTTTTGCCTAGACCGTAAAAAGTATGGTTTGACTTATACTCTTCAAGACGTTGATTACTTGGGTCGTTTGACACCTCAAATACTTGTTTTGCGAGCTGACTACTTTGAGAACTAAGGTAGTTACGTGCAACCCAATAAATAACCGGAAAACTTACCAGCGCGAAGACAATTAACAGTAGCACGGCCTGTTTTGTTTGCCTTCGTACTTCATAAATATCGTGATTCATGGGTGTCTGGAGGATCAGACTTGTGCCATCATCAAAGCGTTTGCCAAAGCCAATTGCTTGGATCATTTCGTCATTAAAACGGTATCGTTTTCGATGCCAGCCATTTTGAAAAGTCAGTGATTCTGCTCCAGTTATCAACTCGCCATCAGCGCTTAATAGTGCAAAGGTGATTTCATGCTCATCTAGCCTTGAAAGAAACGTTTTATGGTCAAATTTTGGCGTGTCCTCTAATTCGTATTCGTCTAATACGGCTTCCAATCCATCCTCTTTATAAAGTGCGTGGACTTCATCAATATGTGTGGTGATTTCATTCCGAGTTTCTGCATTCAGTGCACTCACCTGCTTTACAGCATAAAAATATAAAACAGCAATAAAACTAATAAGCAGTAATAAAGATGTGATAAAAAGGCGACTGAATAACGATAACTTATTGAAAAGCTTATTTAGAAATAACATAACCACACCCTCTGACTGTTTTAATAAGTTCATGGTCAAAAGGCTTATCGAGTTTATTTCTCAAGCGACTTACATGCGTCTGTACTAAAGACGTTTGCGGATCAAAATTAAAACCCCAAACATGCTCTAACAGCATGGTTTTAGTAACAAGCTGATTCGCATTCAGCATTAAGTACTCAAGTATCTTGTACTCCCTTGGCATTAAATCAAGCTCGGTACCATTGCGGGTGCATTGTTGCGTGGTTCTATCAAGTAACAAATCACCAACCACTAAAACATGATCAACTTGTTTCATTGGGCTGCGCCTTGCGAGCGCTCTCAGCCTTGCTTGTAATTCAGAGAAAGCAAATGGCTTTACCAAATAGTCATCAGCCCCTGCATCTAAGCCTTTTACCCGATCTTCTGTCGATGCCATAGCAGTTAACACAATAATGGGCGTTTCGACATTGCTCGTTCTCAGCAACTTAATCGCGTCAATGCCGTCCATATCTGGCAACATACGATCAAATATAATGACATCAAAATTCATTGATGACGCGGGGATAAGCGCTTCTTTTGCATGCGTATAATGTGTTAACGCATCCCCTTGATGATTTAATCCGCGCGCAATAAATTCAGCCGTGTCTTGACAGTCTTCAACCAGTAGTACGTTCATATCGTTACGCTTTTTGTATTTATTATTATCATAGCGTGTTCGCTCACTAAATAAATATACAATTCTGTAAGGCGAGCACTCAAAAGCGCACTTCCTGCTCGCTTAATCACATAACTAAGTGTATTTAAAGCTGCTATGTTTATTGTGTCAGCAGTTAGTTTTATTAACGGTTTATCGTGTTTAATCATCCACTCAACAATTGAGGTTTAAAATGGAAATTAGCGTAACAACAGAAATTAAGTGCCCAAAAGCGCTGGTTTGGCAAGCAATTACTGACATAGCTAACTGTAAAAATATGATTTCCGCGATTATCGATTTAGCCGTGATTGAAAAACCAGAGACAGGGTTAGTTGGTTTAAAGTGGAGCGAAACACGCGAGATGTTTGGTAAAGAAGCAAGTGAAACCATGTGGATAACCGAGGCAGTAGAAGGCCAATATTATTGCACCCGCGCCGAAAACTGTGGTGCGGTATACCTGACTAAAATGGCTGTTGCCGAAGACAATGGCAAAACAATTCTCTCTATGTCTTTTTCTAGTGAGTCGATGTCATTTTTTGGCAAAGTGTTTTCAGCATTAATGGGGCTATTGATGAAGAAATCTTTAGTAAAAATGCTCGAGAAAGACTTACAAGACATAAAACAGTATCTTGAAAATAAATAGAGCCTGTTAAATAAGAAATTACATTAAAAAAGGCGCTCCTAAGTGCGCCTTTGGTTTTTCGAAATGATAGAGCGAAATGTACTCTATAGTTTAAAGTATGTTCAAACCTAGTCGTTTTAATCGAGGCGACGAGTTGCAGACCTAGTGGACTAAGTCAAAAATCGTCAACAAAGATAAAAGCGACTAGGCTTGAACCCTTTGGGCAGCGCCTCTATGGGTTTATTACTGCGTTATCGCTAGAATTATTTGGAGAACCAAACTTCACTAGCTCTGCCTTGTACTAAACCCATACTTGCAGCTGCATAGTTAAACAATAGAGTTCATTTCGCTCTTATTCGAATCGGTAGCGAACATTCACGCCTATCGTTCTAGGTTTTAATGTCACTACGCGGCCAGGGTCTGAACTTACATCGCTATAACG